>NZ_JBVVPR010000025.1:0-107590 GCF_055811835.1 Bradyrhizobium sp. WSM4874 | reverse complement strand
AGCCGCTCGATGCGCTCGATGATGGACTTGAGCTGGTCCTTGGCAAATTTCGTCGCGGGCTCGTCGTCGCGGACGGCTGCGGAGGTTCTTGAAGGCCCGTGCCTCAGCGCAGCGAAGCTGTCCGCATGACGAACGATGTCGTCTCGAGCTTGGCGGTCGCGGTGCCCGAGAAACTGTCGCAGGACAGGCCCTGCATCGGGTCGTCGGCAAAACCCATCGCGATCACGGACTGCGGCTTGACGAAGTAGGCGCGCATTGCGGCCGTGTCGAGCTCGCCCATCAGCGTCACCGACATCGCGCGGCTGGCGCTCGGCGATAGCATCACGATCTTGAGCCAGATGCTTTCGCCCTTGGCTGCGGAGAGCCGGGTCGCGGTTGCGACCATGCCGTCGACGCGCTTGCCGACCACCGTGTTGATCTCGGTCGCGGGCGCAACGTTGCGCGACGCGGAGGCGGGACGGGCGGAGCGCGGGATCGGCGCGGAGGCGGCGACGACGTTGGCGCGGTCGACCGGGGAGGCGGATGCCGGCGCGTAGGCCAGCGCCTGATAGGCGGCGCTGGACACGCTAGCGGTCGGCTGCGGATCGGTGGCGGCCGCAAGCGCTTGGCGCGCCTTCAGCGCAGCCACTTGAGCAGGCGTCGCCTGTTGCGGCGTGGCCGGGGCGTCCCAGAAGCCACGGGCATTGATGATGTCGGCGGGGGTCTCGGGCTTGGCGTCAGCAGATTTGCCGGCGGCCGGCTTGTCAGCCACGGGCGCCGGCTTCGACTTGGGCAGCGCGACGATCTGCGCATCGGCCGAGGCGAGCTGAATGGTCGCCGCGGCTGACGGCTTGGCCCGCGGCGTCGGCACCGGATCGGCCGGCTTGGTCGCGGCGGCGACCAAGGTCGGCGCGACAGTCTTCGCGGCCGGCGCGGGCGCGCCCTCGTCATCCTCGTCGTTGCTCGCGGCGGCCGGAGCCGGCTTGCCCTTGAACAGGTTGGCAAAGAAATTCGATTTGCTGCCGGAATCCTCGCCGCTGCCGCGCCGCTCGATCTCGGCCTTGGCGAGCTCATAGCCCTTCAGCGGCGTGCCGTCGGTCGGGACGTGGACGGTGCGTCCGTCCGGGAAGACCCGGGCGAGCTGGTCATGCGTCATGCGCGGCCAGTGGCGGATGCTGCCGGTGTCCAGATGCACGAATGGCGAGCCTGAGGTCGGGTAGAAGCCCACGCCGCCGCGCTGGAGGCGCAGGCCGGCAAAGCGGATCTGCTCCAGCGGCACGTTCGGGATGTAGAAGTCCATCGCATGCCCCAGCATGTGCTGGCTGAAGCGCGCCACGCCGGAGGAGCGGCGGCGGAGCATGGAGTTGGTGGCGGGCGAGCGGTAGGCGGAGATGATCTGGATCGGCTGCTTGCCGTCGACGTCGCGATAGACTTCCCACAGGATGTCGAAGAGGTGACGGTCCATGACCGTCTCGTCCTGGCTGCGCCAGTCGCGCAGGAAGTGGTTGAGCTGCTTCAGCGCCGCTTCGTCGTAGCGCCCGTCGCGCTTGAAGGTGACGGTGAGGTCTTCGCCGGAATGGGTGTGGTGGAAGGAGAGCGTCTTGGTCTCGTTCAGCGCGGCAGCGTTATGAACTGAACCCGCGGCAGCAAACAGCAATACGGCAGCGAGGCCGATCCGGGATCCGGCCTTCACTCCCGCATGGGACAACGACAGCACAGCGAATTGGCGTGCGATACCAGTCAGCACGTTAGAGCCCACCCAGTCGACGAGCGTTCAAAATGGACTCTCCCGCAAACCCCGTTAGCGCGCGAAAGAGGATGAACGCTTTGTTAAAGCGAGAAGGTTAATTCGAGGTTGACCTTCCCGCCCCCAAACCAAGTCAGATTGCGAACCTAACCGGGTGAGTGTGGCGAAAAAACGCCCGCTGCCCGAGGTCAGGTGGAGAATGGTTAACGTTAAGCGACCCCAGCCAGAGGATGAGGTCGCTGACTTTATTGGAGAATTTCAGGAAAACAGGCGTCGGGGCGGGCCTGCCTCAGCGGGTGAACACCCGCTGCGGCTGGGGACGGCGGCCGACCGGAGCCGGCGGCGGGGTCGGGGCTCCGAACAGCCGCTCGAAGAAATTCGGGCCGGACGAGCCGCCATTGTTGGCTGCCAGCACGCCGTTCGGCAGCGTCGTTGCCGGGCGTGAATAGCTCGGCTGGGAGTGCGCCACGACGTTCTCGAGATCCCTGCCGCGGCCGTTCTTCAGGATGTTGATCATGGTCGCGTCGCGGCCATAGACGTCCTTGCGGAATTGCAGCTTGCCGCCATCATCCACGAATGCGGTCTGATAGGTGATGTTGACCGGGATCGGGGTCGGGAATTTCAGGTCGATCTCGCTCTTGCCGTACATGCTGCGCACGCGCTCCGGCGTGTACTTCTCGTTCGGCAGCGCGATGTTGAGCAGGACCGAGGCGTACTGATCCGGGTTCTGTACGCGCATGCAGCCGTGGCTAAAGGCGCGTTCGTCCCGGGCGAACAGGTTCTTGTCCGGCGTGTCGTGCTGATAGACCAGGAACTTGTTCGGGAAATTGAAGCGGATGCGGCCGAGCGCATTGGCTTCACCCGGCGGCTGCGAGATGTGCACCGAGCCGTCGCGGTTCTGTTCGAGCTTGAGCCCCATCCGCTGGAGCACGGTCGGGTCCTGCTGAAGCGCCGGCAGATATTCGTTGTAGACGATCGACGGCGGCACGTTCCAGGTCGGATTGACCGTGATGTACTTCATCGTCTCGGTGAGCAGCGGGGTCGCATGCGTGCCGGGCTTGCCGGTGACGACGCGGGTGGTCCAGACCTGCTGGCCGCGCTGCATCACCTTCAGCGTGTAGTCGGGAATGTTGAGGATAACGTAGGCATCGCCGAGCGCGGGCACGCCGAGGTCGCGCGGCAGCCAGCGCCAGCGCTCCATGTTCACCAGCACCACGTCGATCTGCTTGTCGCGCTTCGGGGTGTTGATCGCCTTGACCGTCTTGTCGTCGAGGATGCCGGTCGGCTTGAGCTCGGCGCTGTTCTGGAACTTGCGCACGGCTTCGGCGACCGCTGCGTCATAGCGGGTGTCGCTGGCGTTCTCGGCGATGCCGAGCTTCGCGCGCAGCTGCGGCACGCGCGGATCTTCAACGACGATTTCAGCCTGCTTCTTGCCGGCCGGGGTGTATTTCAGCGTCGGACCATCGGCGATCTCGATCATCGGGCCGTTGCCCTGGCCGCGGAGCTCCGCGAGCTTCGCCTTCAGCTCCTTGTAGAGCTTGTGCGGCGGATTGTAGCTGTCGAGCGCCGCGGAGGCGTCCGCCGCGGTCGTGACCTTGGCGAGCACCTCGTTCGGATCGACCGGATGCTCGGGATAGAGGATGTCGCCGCTGACCTGCGACCAGTGCATGCGGCCGCTCTGGGCCTGGCGCGCATAGTCGAACATGCTGGCGGTGAGCTTGAGCTCGGCATCGGCGAGCGCATCGGGCGTCGTGGCGGCGGCGAAGTCCGGCAGCGGGTAATCGGCGGGATTGAGACCGTCGGAGGCCGCATCCTTGAGCCGGGCGATCACGCCCTTGGCTGCAGCGGTCAGGCCGCCGCCTTGCGTCCAGACCGGCGCGAAGTCGCGTGCGCCGTAAAACTTCTCGATCGCCGCGCGCTCGTTCTTGCGGTCGAAATAGCGCGCAGTCTTGGCGCCGACGATGTCCTTGAGCTTGTCGGCGACCGGCTGGTCGGCCGCGGGAACGTTGCTCGCGGCCTTCACCGGCTCCGAGGCCGGAGCAGCAGCGGTCGCGGGAGCGGCCGGCGTGTCGGCCTTGGCAGGTTCGGTCTTCGCCGTCTCGCTCTTCGGCGCCTCGGCGGCGGGCGTGGTGGCGACGTCGGAAGGCTTGGTCTCGACCTTGTTTGGCGCGGGAGCGGCTTCCGCATTCACGGGTTCCTTGACCGGCTCCTTTGCCGAGTCCTGAACCGTGGCGGTGGTGTCGAGCTTGATATCGGATGCGGTCGGGGGCGGGACGTTTGCGGGTTCGGGGCGCGGGATCGCGGCTTCGATCGCAAGCTCGGCAGCGCTGCTGCGCGCCTGATCCTGCGCCAGGGCCGAGCTGGCCGATACCGTGAGGAAGGTCGCCGCGACCGTCATCAAGACACGGTCAAAGCCTGCACGGTGGTTCAAACAGTCACGCATTGTGTCGCACCCCTCGGGTGAACTGTCCCCCATGGAACAGCTTCGTTATCGCCTATTGAGCTTCGGCTAAACCGCGCCGGCCTCTCGAAAGTTGCACGCCTGCACGCAACGATTCCTACGCAGACGATATACAGGCCCCGATTTCGCGGCCAGCGCTACCCGGGACAACTCACGACAAACTGACTTCAAGGAGGCCTCTTGGCAACGGATTGTGCGCTTCTGCCACGCGCTTTTCCCTGTGTCTGTCACTTACAAGTCACGGTTCAAATCGCAGTCGAATTCCGTCGTCATGCGAACGGCTTACAGTCGTATCGCACCGCCCGGACGAACCTCTGTTCGCGTCAGGCTCAGTGCGTCTCCTCACCGCTTTTGCCGCCATGGCCGGGAACCCCGGCTTCATCGAGTTTGCGGTAGAGGGTGGAGCGGCCGATTTTGAGGCGGCGGGCGACCTCGGACATCTGCCCGCGGTAATGCGAGATCGCGAAACGGATGATCTCGTTTTCGATCTCCTCCAGCGGTCGGACGTCGCCGGTCGCGGTCAGCATGGAGAGAGCACCAGCTTGGGGCAACGGCGCAATCGGTATGTCATTACCTGACACGACGGAGGGGGCCGCCGCGATCGGCTCCAGCATCAGCGGCGCGGTCGGAATGTCTGTTCCCGGGTGCGGTTGCGAGGCGATCAGGGGGAAGTCGTCGAGGCCAAGCTGGTCGCCGTCGCTCATCACCACGGCGCGGTAGACCGCGTTTTCGAGCTGGCGGATGTTGCCGGGCCAATCGAGCTGGGCGAGGTGCGCAACAGCCTCGCCGCTGATGCCGGTGATGGGGCGGTTCTCCTCGGCGGCAAAGCGGGCCAGGAAATGCCTGAGCAGATGTGGAATGTCCTCGCGCCGGGCGCGCAGCGACGGGATCGTCAGCGGCAGCACGTGCAGCCGATAGAACAAATCTTCCCGGAAGTGGCCCTGCTTGACCCGCTCAAGCAGCCTGCGGTTGGTCGCCGAGATGATGCGGACGTCGACCTTCACGGGTTTGCGGCCGCCGACCGCCTCGACCGCGCCTTCCTGGAGCGCGCGAAGCAGCTTGACCTGCGCGCTCAGCGGCAGCTCGCTGACCTCGTCCAGGAACAGCGTGCCGCCATGAGCTTCGACGAACTTGCCCGTGTGCCGTTCGGTGGCGCCGGTGAAGGCACCCTTCTCGTGACCGAACAGGATGGACTCGACGAGGTTGTCGGGGATCGCGCCGCAATTGACCGCGACGAACGGCTTTGCCTTGCGCTCGCCGCTGCCATGAATGGCACGCGCGAACATCTCCTTGCCGACGCCGGACTCGCCCTCGATCAGCACCGGGATCGATGAGTTTGTTGCTTTCTGCGCCGCGCGCATCACGCCCGCCATCGCCTCGGCGCGGGTGATGATGTCGGAGAAGGTCAGCCGGCCCTCGCGGCTGTGACGGATGCGCTGCAATTCGCCCTTGAGCGCGGACGAATTGAGCGCGTTGCGAAGAGAGACCTGGAGCCGCTCGAAGCCGACCGGCTTGACCACGAAATCGGCCGCGCCCGCGCGCATCGCCGAGATAACATTGTCGATGCCGCCATGGGCCGTCTGCACGATGACGGGGATGCTAAGACCCGCTTCGCGGATTTTCGCCAGCACGCCCATGCCATCGAGGCCGGGCATCACGAGATCTAGGATGACGCCGTCGATGGCCGCGTCAGGGGCGGTGAGGGCGGCGATCGCCGCGTCGCCGGAGTCCACGACGATCGTTTCATAGCCGCATTTCTGCACCATGTTTTCGACCAGCCGGCGGGCTACAGCGTCGTCGTCGGCGATCAAAATACTGGCAGCCATGGTGTTCCCCGCACGCTACTACTATCTGTCTCGAATCGGGGCACTCTGGCCGAAGCCGATTAACGCACTGTTAAACCCTGATGCCCCCGCCCGCCGTCGCGATTGTTGAACACAGGTTTCCCACACAATGAATTCGCGCTCCAAGTCTGCAGTTAAGAAGTCCGCCATCAGCAAGCCCGCTCTTCGCAAGCCGAACACCAAGACATCCGCAGCCAAGGCAAAACCCTCCAAGCGTTCACCCACCAAGCCTTCACTCGCCAAGCCTTCACTCGCCAAGTCTTCACTCGCCAACTCTTCGCCTGCCAAGCCTGCGAGCAAGACCGGCAAGCTTCCGGAGTGGAACCTCGCCGACCTCTATTCCGGGATCGATGCGCCGGAAGTGGCGCGCGATCTCGAAAGGATGGACGCCGATTGCGTCGCGTTCGAGACGGATTACAAGGGCAAGCTCGCCACAGGAACAGCAAAGGAAGATGGCGGAAAATGGCTCGCTGAAGCCGTGCGACGCTATGAGGCGATCGACGACCTCGCCGGCCGGCTCGGCTCGTACGCCGGCCTCGTTCATGCCGGCGACAGCGTGGACCCCAAGATTTCAAAGTTTTACGGCGACGTTTCCGAGCGCCTGACGACGGCATCGACGCATCTGCTGTTCTTCGCGCTCGAGCTCAATCGAATCGATGACGATATTTTGAACCGCGCGATGCAGGCCGCTGAGCTCGCGCACTACCGTCCCTGGATCGAGGATCTGCGCAAGGAGAAGCCGTACCAGCTCGACGACAAGCTCGAGCAGCTCTTCCTGGAGAAGTCGCAGACCGGCTATTCAGCCTTCAACCGGCTGTTCGACCAGACCATCTCGAGCCTGCGTTTCAAGGTCGGGCCCAAGGAGCTCGCGATCGAGCCGACGCTCAATCTTCTGCAGGACCGCGACGGCGCCAAGCGCAAGGCCGCGGCAGAGGCGCTCGCAAAGACCTTCAAGGCCAATGAGCGCACTTTTGCGCTGATCACCAACACCCTGGCCAAGGACAAGGACATCTCCGACAGCTGGCGCGGCTTCAAGGACGTCGCGGATTCCCGGCATCTGAACAATCGCGTCGAGCGCGAGGTTGTGGATGCGCTGGTCGCCTCGGTCCGCGCGGCCTATCCAAAATTGTCGCATCGCTACTACGCGCTGAAGGCACGCTGGTTCGGCAGGAAGCGCCTGGCCTATTGGGATCGCAACGCGCCGCTGCCTTTTGCGGCCACCGACGTGATCGGCTGGCCCGACGCGCGAAGCATGGTGCTCTCCGCCTATCGCGGCTTCTCGCCAAAGATGGCTGATATCGCCGAGCGCTTCTTCACCGACCGCTGGATCGACGCGCCGGTGCGTCCGGGCAAGGCGCCGGGTGCCTTCTCGCATCCGACCACGCCGTCCGCGCACCCCTACGTGCTGATGAACTACCAGGGCAAGCCGCGCGACGTGATGACGCTCGCCCACGAGCTCGGCCACGGCGTGCACCAGGTGCTGGCGGCCAGGAACGGCGCGTTGATGGCGCCGACGCCGCTGACGCTGGCGGAGACCGCGAGCGTGTTCGGCGAGATGCTGACCTTCCGGCGGCTGCTGGCGCAGACCAAGAGCGCAAAGCAGCGCCAGGCGCTGCTCGCCGGCAAGGTCGAGGACATGATCAACACCGTGGTGCGGCAGATCGCGTTCTATTCCTTCGAGCGCGCGGTCCACACCGAACGCAAGAACGGCGAACTCACCGCGACGCGGCTCGGCGAGATCTGGCTCTCGGTGCAGGGCGAGAGCCTTGGTCCGGCAATCGAGATCAAAGCGGGCTACGAGAACTACTGGATGTACATCCCCCACTTCATCCATTCGCCGTTCTACGTCTACGCCTATGCGTTCGGCGATTGTCTCGTGAACTCGCTCTACGCCGTCTACGAGAACGCGGCCGAAGGCTTTGCCGAGCGCTATCTCGACATGCTCGCCGCCGGCGGCACCAAGCATTATTCCGAGCTGCTGCGGCCGTTCGGGCTCGATGCCAAGGATCCAAAGTTCTGGGACGGCGGCCTGAGCGTCATCGCCGGAATGATCGACGAGCTGGAAGCAATGGGCTGAGGTAGGCACGAGCCGGCTATTTCCGGAGCGGCACGGGACGAACCAGCCGGCTCCGCGAGCGGTCCGCCCCCGGCGGACCGGTCTCGAACAAAGCGGGCGCCATATTTTGCCAGCGCATTTCGCCGCGACGTTCGAGGCCGACCTCGAGATCCTGCTTGGGGGTTTTGAACGTCCGAGCCCGAGGCGAGACTAACCCCGTAGATACCCGCTTTATTTTTACAATTATTGATTGCAGATCACCCTCTTGCCGCTCGGGAGGCTCGCATGCCCGATCAAGGACAGGTCCCCCTGCCTGGCGCGCGGAACGCCGCTGCGTTCGAAGAGGAAACGCCCTGGTGCGAGAAGCACCAGCAGATCGTCCGCGACGAGATCGAGGCGATCAACACGCGCCGCGAAGAGGCGCGGCAAGTCGATCCGGAGGGCACAGAGGCGTGCCAGATGCTCGACGTGGTCGGGCTCGCGCTCTCCGGCGGCGGCATCCGCTCCTCCGCCATGTGCCTCGGCGTGCTCCAGGCGCTGAACCACCACGATTTGATCGGACGGATCGATTATCTGTCCACCGTGTCGGGCGGCGGCTACATCGGCACCTCGCTCAGCACGACCATGACGGTGACAGGGCGGTTTGTGTTCGGCCAGCAATCGGCCGGGAGAACTGCGACCGCCAGCGAGATCAGCGATACGCCGTCGGTCGGACATATCAGGAATTATTCCAACTATCTGATCCCGGCCGGCTTCCGCGATCTCTTGACCGGGATTGCAATCGTGGCGCGGGGCCTGATCGCCAATATCGGATTGACCCTGCCCGTCGTGCTGCTGCTCGCAGCCGTCACGATCTGGTCGACGCCGCTGCGGAGCTGCCTCACGGTCGCAAATTTCTTCGGCGTCGATATCGCCGAAGGCGCTTTGCCGCAGTGTGAGCTGCATCATTTCGGCTGGATCGCGGACCGCTTCGGCTTCACTGCGATCGGGGCGATCGTCGCGCTGGCGCTGCTTGCTTGCGGAGGGATCGCTTATCTGAGCTCGCGCGCGGAGCGGGGCATCGGCCCGACCATCTTCCTGACCTATGCTGCGGCCATCGCGTTCCTGCTCGGCATCGCCTGCGATTTCGCGCGCGTCCTTCAAATCGCGCATTTCGCGCTGACGCTGGCAACGGCGATCATCGGCGTCGCCCTGTTCTTCGGCTGGGCGCTCAAGCAGTCATTTGCAAGTCCCGAAAAGCGTCAGGAGTTCCGCTCGCATTGGCCGACCGCCGGCGCGACTTTTTTGGTCCTGCTTGCCGCGATTGCGTTCTTCGAATTCCAGCCCTTCATGCTGTCGCAGATGTTCGATGTCGCCGACAGCAACGCGATCGGCGGTCCGGTCCGCGGCGTCGCGGTCACCTGGGTTCAGTCGCTGGCTGCAATTGCCGCGCCGATCGGTGTTTTCGTTACTGCTTTCAGGCAGCAGTTCGCCGAATTCCTGAAGGGCGACAGCGTATCCTCGCAATGGGGCTCGATGATGCTCGCGATCATTGCCAAGGTCGCGTTGTGGACCGCCGGATTGGCGCTGCCACTGATCATCTGGGTCGCCTTTCTCTACTTGTCTTATTGGGGCATCGCCAACGATCCGATCGAAAAATGCCAGGCGCCTCTGACCGCCATGGCGCAGAAGGGTTGCCTAGCGGCCAACAAATCAACCGTGCCCGCGTCGGGCAATCTGTCGGGCAAGATCGAGTTCGACGCGAGCGCCGGCACCTTCTCGGCCGAGATCACGCCAACGGCCGCCGCAGCCACCGCGACCACGGACTGGCTGACGCCCGTATCCCACGTTCCGGCCTGGCTCAGGTCTGGCGCGAGCAATATCGCACGACAATTCGACTGGTTGGATAGAGGCTCCGGCTATGCGCACAGCCTGCCCGTGGTGATCCTGTATACGCTCGTCGGCCTGCTGCTGTTTGCGATCTCGTGGTCGCTGACGCCCAACGCGAATTCGCTTCACCGCCTGTACCGCGACCGGCTGAGCAAGGCTTTTCTGTTCGATCCGGGTCGGTCGGCAGACGGCAATATCGCGCGCGCAGAAGCCAGCCTCGATCAGGGACGCGATTTCAAGCCGCTCGATCGCATGAGGTTGAGCGAGCTCTATGCGGCCCCGAGTGACCAGGTCGCGACGGGGGACCGGCCTGCCGCGCGGAAGCTGGGGGCGCCCTATCATCTCATCAACACGGCGCTCAACATCCAGGGGTCGGACTTCGCCAACCGGCGCGGCCGCAATGCCGATTTCTTTGTGTTCTCGCCGCTCTATGTCGGCAGCGAGGCGACGCGCTACGCCAAGACCCCGGCGGTCGAGCACCTTGAGCAAAGCCTCGACCTCGCCACCGCAATGGCGATCTCGGGGGCGGCGGCGTCGTCGAACATGGGCTCGAACTCGATCAGGGCGCTGACGCCGACGCTCGCGCTGTTGAACGTGCGGCTGGGCTACTGGCTGAGCAATCCGCGCTATGTCGAGGCCACTGTTCGGCCGCAGCGCCGCTCCACGCCGCTCTTCCTGTGGTCGGAAATCTCGGGCCGTCTCTACGAGAACAGCGACGGCGTCTATCTCACCGACGGCGGCCACATCGAAAACCTCGGCGTCTACGAGCTGCTGCGCCGGCGCTGCAAGGTGATCGTTGTGGTCGACGCGGAAGCCGACGCGGCGATGAATTTCTCCTCGCTGATGAAGCTCCAGCGCTACGCCCGCATCGATCTCGGCGTCCGGATCGATTTGCCATGGACGCCGATCCGCGACCGCACGCGCGCCATCATGGCGGCGAACGCCGACAAGAAGTCCACACGAACCTCTCCTGAGACGCCGGACGAGGCCGGCGAGCATGTTCATGTGGCGATCGGCACCATCGACTATGGTGGCGATGACAGGGGCTATCTCGTCTACATCAAGTCCTCGCTCTCCAACGACGAGAACGACTACATCCGCGACTACGCGCGGCGTAACGACACGTTCCCCCACGAGACCACCGGCGATCAGTTCTTCTCGGAGGAGCAGTTCGAGGTCTATCGCGCGCTTGGTTTCCACATGACCCATGGCTTCCTGGCCGGGGACCATGCGGTGGCGGTCGGCCCTGGGACGGCCCCGCGGATGGCTCGATTCACCGAAGCAGGCGAGCCGGCGGTTGACACGGTCCGCGAGGCGCTCGGTCTCCCGGTACCCCAGCGAGCGGCCGTGAACATCACCGCCACGATGATCGATCAGGGCTGAGCGGCTGTAGCGCCGGGCTTTCCCGCCAATCGGAATTCCAAATGACCTGATTTGCCGGGAAACCGCGCCTGCCTGCCGTTGCCCTGCCCGAAAGTTTGCGGTATCCCAGCCATGAAATTCGACTTTCGACTGGGGACAATTCATGGCTGACCATAGCGAAGTGGCGTACAGCACCGCCGACGGCAACGACTACGTTGCCCACGAGCAGACCTACGAGGGCTTCATCAAGCTGGTGAAGTACGGCACGGTCTCGGTCGCGCTTATCGTGATCCTGATGGCGATCTTCCTGACCTGATCCATCCCCTGCAGCACCGCCAGCGTCGTCGGTGCCCATAAAATTTGCAATCAAGCCGGATTGAAAACCGGTATCCAACGTTGCGGGAGTAACGCTAAGTTCGCGTGCGCGCTTCTTCCCGCGTCGCCGGAGGGCCTATGAAGATCGCCGTTGCCAAGGAAATCGATCCGTCGGAGCCGCGGGTCGCCGCTTCGCCGGATACGGTGAAGAAGTTCAAGGCGCTGGGCGCCGAGATCGCCATTGAGCCGGGCGCCGGCCTCAAGTCGGGCCTGCCGGACTCCGAATTCACCGCCGTGGGCGCCACCGTCAGCGCCGACGCGCTGAAGGACGCCGACATCATCATCAAGGTGAAGCGCCCTGAAGCCTCGGAGTTGGCGCAGTACAAGCGCGGCGCGCTCGTCATCGCCATCATGGACCCCTACGGCAACGAGGCCGCGCTGAAGACGATAGCCGATGCCGGCGTCTCCGCCTTCGCGATGGAATTGATGCCGCGCATCACCCGCGCGCAGGTGATGGACGTGCTGTCCTCGCAGGCCAACCTTGCCGGCTACCGCGCCGTGATCGAGGGCGCCGAGGCCTTCGGACGCGCCTTCCCGATGATGATGACCGCGGCCGGCACCGTGCCCGCCGCCAAAGTGTTCGTGATGGGCGTCGGCGTCGCCGGCCTCCAGGCGATCGCGACCGCGCGCCGTCTCGGCGCCGTCGTCACCGCGACCGACGTCCGGCCCGCCACCAAGGAGCAGGTCGAATCGCTCGGTGCGAAATTCCTCGCCGTCGAGGACGAGGAATTCAAGAACGCCCAGACCGCCGGCGGCTACGCCAAGGAAATGTCCAAGGAGTACCAGGCCAAGCAGGCCGCGCTCACCGCCGAGCACATCAAGAAGCAGGACATCGTGATCACCACCGCGCTGATTCCGGGACGGCCTGCGCCGAGGCTCGTCACGGCCGACATGGTCAAGTCGATGAAGCCGGGGTCGGTGCTGGTCGATCTCGCCGTCGAGCGCGGCGGCAATGTCGAAGGCGTCAAGGCGGGCCAGGTCGCCGAGGTCGATGGCATCAAGATCGTCGGCTACACCAACGTCGCCGGCCGCGTCGCGGCGTCGGCCTCCAGCCTCTACGCGCGCAATTTGTTTAACTTCATCGAAACGATGGTCGACAAGACCAGCAAGGCGCTGGCCGTGAACTGGGACGACGAACTCGTCAAGGCGACTGCGCTGACCCGGGACGGCGCCGTCATCCACCCGAATTTCCAGCCGAAAGCGTAAGGAGAGCCGTCATGGAGCATATTGCACAAGTCGTCGACCCCTTCGTCTTCCGGCTGTCGATCTTCGTTCTCGCCGTCTTCGTCGGCTATTTCGTGGTGTGGTCGGTGACCCCTGCGCTGCATACGCCGCTGATGAGCGTGACCAATGCGATCTCCTCGGTGATCGTGGTCGGCGCGCTGCTGGCGGTCGGCGTCGGCATGATCTCGAGCGGTTCGGGCTGGGCGCGCGGCTTCGGCTTCATCGCGCTCATTTTCGCCTGCGTGAATATCTTCGGCGGCTTCCTTGTCACCCAGCGCATGCTGGCGATGTACAAGAAGAAAGTGAAGTGAGCGGCGTGCACCTCGGGGTGACGAAGACAAAGGGGACCTGAGATGAACGCCAATCTGGCTGCAGTTCTGTATCTCGTGGCAGGTGTGCTGTTCATCCTGTCACTGCGCGGGCTGTCCAGCCCCGCCTCATCGCGGCAGGGCAATTTCTTTGGCATGATCGGTATGGCGATCGCGGTCGCCACCACGCTCGCCAGCCATCCGCCGGCGGACGGCCTCGCCTGGATCCTCGTGATCCTTGGTATCGCGATCGGCGGCAGCGTCGGCGCGGTGATCGCCCGTCGCGTGCCGATGACCTCGATGCCGGAACTGGTCGCCGCCTTCCATTCGCTGGTCGGTATGGCCGCGGTGCTGGTCGCGGCCGGTGCATTCTACGCGCCGGAAGCCTTCGACATCGGCAGCCCCGGCAACATCCATCCGCAGAGCCTGGTCGAGATGTCGCTCGGCGTCGCCATCGGCGCGCTGACCTTCACCGGTTCGGTGATCGCGTTCCTGAAGCTGTCCGCGCGCATGAGCGGTGCCCCGATCATCCTGCCGTTCCGTCACATCATCAACATCGCGCTTGCGATCGCCCTCGTCGTCTTCATCGTCGGGCTGGTCATGACGGGCAGCGCGCTCGACTTCTGGCTGATCGTCATCATCGCGCTGGCGCTCGGCGTGCTCATGATCATCCCGATCGGCGGCGCCGACATGCCGGTCGTGATTTCGATGCTGAACTCTTACTCGGGCTGGGCCGCGGCCGGCATCGGCTTCACTCTCGGCAATTCCGCGCTGATCATCACCGGCGCGCTGGTGGGATCGAGCGGCGCGATCTTGTCCTACATCATGTGCCACGCGATGAACCGCTCCTTCATCTCCGTCATCCTCGGCGGCTTCGGTGGCGAGACCGCGGCGGCGGGCGGTGGCGGCGGCGAGCAGAAGCCGGCCAAGCTCGGCTCGGCCGACGATGCGGCCTTCATCATGAAGAACGCGCAGAAAGTCATCATCGTGCCCGGTTACGGCATGGCGGTGGCGCAGGCTCAGCATGCGCTACGCGAAATGGGCGACATCCTGAAGAAGGAAGGCGTCGAGGTGAAATACGCCATTCACCCGGTCGCCGGCCGCATGCCCGGCCACATGAACGTGCTGCTGGCCGAAGCCAACGTGCCCTATGACGAGGTGTTCGAGCTCGAGGACATCAACTCCGAATTCGCGCAGGCCGACATCGCCTTCGTGATCGGCGCCAACGACGTCACCAATCCGGCGGCCGAAGAGGACAAGACCTCGCCGATCTACGGCATGCCGGTGCTCCAGGTCTGGAAGGCCGGCACCGTGATGTTCATCAAGCGCTCGCTCGCTTCGGGCTATGCCGGCATCGACAATCCGCTGTTCTATCGCGACAACACCATGATGCTGCTCGGCGACGCCAAGAAGGTCACCGAGAACATCGTCAAGGCGATGTAGCGCGGAGGCATGTGGGCGAATGCGACGCGCGAGCACGCGTCGCATGGAGCGCCGCTCAGCAGGCGGCGTGCGGCCGCCGCGCCTTTCCGGCGCGCCCTCGGGCGATGTCATGAAATTGCTGCGGAGCTGTCGCAAGCCCTGAACGGGGGCCGGGCCGCGTCATCATGACCATCGTCAAGTGGATCGCCATCCTGCTCGTGACCGTCTATTTCGCCGGTCTCCTCGTGCTGTATGTCAGGCAGCGCGAGATGCTGTTTCCGATCCCGCCCGTCGGTCGCACCACGCCGGACGCCGCGGGCCTCCCTGAGGCCGAAGAGCACGTCCTGACCACCTCCGATGGCGAGAAGGTCATCGTCTGGCACGTGCCGGCGAGGCTTGGCCGGCCCGTGATCCTGTATTTTCCCGGCAATGGCGATTATCTCGCCGGTCGCATCAGCCGTTTCAAGGCCATGACGGCGGACGGCACCGGCCTCGTCGCGCTGTCCTATCGCGGCTATGCCGGCTCGAGCGGGGCGCCGAGCGAGACGGGCCTGCTGCGCGATGCCGCGGCCGCCTACGCCTTCACCACTGTGCGCTACGCGGCGGAACGAATCGCCGCCTGGGGCTTTTCGCTCGGGACCGGCGTGGCGGTCGCAATCGCCTCGGAGCATCGTATTGGAAAACTCATCCTGGAAGCTCCCTACACATCGACGGCCGACATTGCAGCTTCATCGTTCTGGTACGTTCCGGTGCGCCTGCTGATGCGCGATCCATTTCATTCCGACGAGCGTATCCCGCGCGTCACTGTGCCGCTATTGGTGATGCATGGCACCAATGACCTTGCCATTTCGATCGTGTTCGGAGAGCGTCTGTTCGCGCTCGCGCTCGCGCTCGCGCACGAACCGAAGCAGTTCGTTCGCTTTGCAGGCGGGGGACACGACAATCTCGATGCGTTCGGTGCGATCGAAACGGCGAGGCGCTTCATTGCTTTCTAGACGGCTTGTCGTTCGGCGCGAGAGCGGGTTCATCGCCGCGATCCTCGTCGTGTTGTTGCCACAGCACGCATGGGCTGCGACCGGGCTCGACGGCGCGGCGATGGGCTGGCCCTATGCGCTGCCCTTTGCCGGCCTCCTGCTGTCGATCGCGCTCGGGCCGCTGCTGTTTGCAAAAATCTGGCACCATCATTACGGCAAGATCGCCGCGGCCTGGTCGCTGCTGGCACTCGCTTCGCTGGTCCTCCTTGCCGGGAGCATGGCGACGCTGGCGGCGCTCGTTCACGCCATGCTCGCCGAATATCTCGGCTTCATCGTGCTGCTGTTCTCGCTCTATGTCGTGGCGGGGGGCATTCTCGTGACGGGCGACATCAAGGCGACCCCGGCGGCCAACGCCGGCATCCTCGCGCTCGGTACGGCGATGGCGAGCGTCGTCGGCACCACCGGGGCGGCCATGATCCTGATCCGCCCTCTGATCCGCGCCAACCGGCCGCGGCGCTACAACGCCCATGTCGTCATCTTCTTCATCATCCTGGTCGCCAATGTCGGCGGCGCGCTGAGCCCGCTCGGCGATCCCCCGCTGTTCGTCGGTTTCCTGCATGGCGTCGACTTCTTCTGGACCACGCGGACCATCTGGCTGCAGACGGCGATCGTTGCCGGACTGCTGCTCGCGATCTTCGTCGTCATCGACGTCTGGCGCTTCCGTAGCGAACCCTTGCTCGGCGCCGCCGGCGCCGCGAAGCCGGTCCGCATCCGCGGCCTCGTCAACCTGGTGCTGATCGCAGCCATCGTCGCGAGCCTGCTGGCCTCGGCGATGTGGAAGTCCGGCATCGCCTTCGACATTCTCGGAACCAGGCTGGAGCTGGAAGACATTGCCCGCAACGCGGCGCTGCTGGCGATAGCGGCCCTGTCGGTGTGGTTGACGCCGGACGAGCACAGGCAGGCCAACGGCTTCACCTGGGAGCCGATCCGCGAAGTCGCAAAGCTGTTCGCCGGCATTTTTATCGCGATCATCCCGGTCATTGCCATGCTCGATGCCGGCCATCACGGCGCGTTCGCCTGGCTGTTGTCGGCTGTGACCGGGCCGGACGGCGCGCCGCGCGAGGTTGCCTATTTCTGGTTCACCGGCCTGATGTCGGCGTTCCTCGACAATGCGCCGACCTATCTGTTGTTCTTCGAGCTCGCCGGCGGCGACCCGCAGGTGCTGATGCACGAGCTTTCGGGCACGCTCGCCTCCATCTCCATGGGAGCAGTCTACATGGGCGCGCTCACCTATATCGGCAATGCGCCGAACTTCATGGTGAGCAGCATTGCGAGCGAGAACGGCATCGAGATGCCGAGCTTCTTCGGTTATTTCGTGCGTGCCAGCGCGGTGCTGATCCCGCTATTCTTGCTGCTGACGCTACTACCGTTCGCGCCGATCCTGCGCTGGCATTGAATCTGCCGCCCGATTTGCTACTGCTCGGCTGAGACGATTGGAGCCGATGGATGAGCGCGCATAATCCGATGCCTCGGTCGGCCTGGATCTTTCCGGCGCTGGCCGTGCTGCTGTTCGTGGCCGTCAGCGCGACGGACTATGTGTTCACGCTGTCGTTCGGCGGGCTCGTCTTCGCCCTCCTGCTCCTCGTCATCCTGTTCGGCACGGTGTTTGCCGCGGTCCATCATGCCGAAATGATCGCCGAGCGGGTCGGCGAACCCTACGGCACGCTGGTGCTGACGCTCGCGGTGACCATCATCGAGGTGGCGCTGATCACCACGATCATGCTGGGCGACAAGCCTGCCCCGGAACTTGCGCGCGACACCGTGTTCGCCGTTGTCATGATCGTCTGCAATGGCCTCGTCGGGCTCTGCATCTTCATCGGCGGCCTGCGGTATCGCGAGCAGGGCTTTCAGCTCTCCGGCGCCAACGTCTATCTCAGCGTGCTGTTCGCGCTCGCGACCATCACTCTGATCATGCCGAACTACACGACGACCACGCCGGGCCCGGTTTATTCGGCGGTTCAACTCGGCTTCGTCGACGTGGTCACGCTCGCGCTGTATGGGGTGTTTCTCTACACCCAGACCGTGCTGCACAAGGATTACTTCGTTCACGAGCGGGCGGATGGCGGCAGCGGCGAGGGGCATCGGTCGGGCCGGACCATGGTGCTCAGCGTCGTGCTGCTGCTGATTGCGCTGCTGGCGGTCGTGCTGCTGTCTAAGAAATTCTCGCTGGTCGTCGATGCCGTTGGGGCCAGGATCGGTGCGCCGCCTGCCTTTGCCGGACTTCTGGTCGCGCTCCTGATCCTGCTGCCGGAAGGCGTCGCGGCCGTGTCGGCCGCCCGCAAGAACGACCTCCAGAAGAGCATCAATCTCGCGCTCGGCTCGTCGCTCGCCACCATCGGGCTGACCATCCCGGCCGTCGGTGTCGCAACCTATGCGCTCGACAAGGAGCTCACGCTCGGCCTCAGCGACCAGGGCAGCGTGCTTTTGCTCCTGACCTTCTTTTTGAGCATGCTGACCTTCGGTACGGGCAGGACCAATGTCCTGTTCGGGCTGGTCCATATGGTGGTATTTGCCGTCTACGTGTTCATGGTTTTCGTGCCCTGAACCGGTTTTCCGGACGTGCCCCCAGGAGAGTTCCGATGCTTGCCGCCAAGTCCGAAGTTCAGGTCGACAATGAGCAGGTTCGGGTGACCGAGTGGCGGCTCGCGCCAAACAGCGCCACCGGGCATCACACCCACGGCATGGACTACGTCATTGTTCCCGTGGTCGCAGGGGAAATGACCATCGTGGCACCCAGTGGCGAGCGGTCCAAGGCACAGCTCGCGGCCGGAAAATCCTATTTTCGCAAGGCCGGCGTCAAGCACGACGTGCTTAACGAAACCGCAACCGAGATCGTGTTCCTTGAGGTCGAGCTGAAGCCGTAATTCCGGCGTACCCCTTTGCCATTGATCCGTCGCAGTTGATCCCTCACTATGCCTCAAAGTTCCCGCATCAGATCGCGCGGGGAGTGGCCGGAATGCTGAAATACATCGCTAAAATCTCGATGGACATCTTCCCCTCGGTGCTCGCAACGATCATCGGGGCATACATCGTTAACCATTACATCAACGCCAAGCCGGCGGCGGATGCACCCGCGGCCGTGATGGCGCCCGCCGAGGCTGGCAAGAACGGCAAGCCCGCCGATCTGGCAAACCTGCCCGCGCCAGGCGTCAAGGCCAAGGGCATTTCCGAGAAGAAGGTGGCGGACAAGCCGGCGGCCGAGAAGGCTGCCGATCAGCCCACCGCGGAGTCGAAGACTTCTACGGCGGACGTGGCGCCGGCCGAGGCCACCCCGCGAGGCAAGCCGTCCGCACGCGACAAGGCAGTCGCCAAGTCCACCCCGGCCGTCAGTGCACCCGCTCCCGCCACCCCGGTGGTGGAGGCCAATTCGGCGCCGGCTGCTGCCGCGCCGGCCGCCACCCCCGACGCCAATGATCTCGTGCGCGCCGCGATCGAGCGCCTGCGCAAGT
This sequence comes from Bradyrhizobium sp. WSM4874, assembly GCF_055811835.1. Lineage (NCBI taxonomy): Bacteria > Pseudomonadati > Pseudomonadota > Alphaproteobacteria > Hyphomicrobiales > Nitrobacteraceae > Bradyrhizobium > Bradyrhizobium sp. WSM4874. Next base: position 88,460 of record NZ_JBVVPR010000025.1, on the reverse strand, counting down.
CGCCTGAGGGCAAAGCGGTTGAGGCCAAGTCGGTTGAGGCCAAGTCGGTTGAGACCAAGTCTTCGGAGGCAAAGCCGCCCGAGAAGACTCAGGAGCCTGCGGTGCGCGAAGCCGCCCGCACTCCGGAGGCCCCGCGTATCATCCCTCTGGATCCGTCAACGGTGCGTCCGTTGCCGCCGCCGATCACGGTCTCGACGCCCGCAGCCGAGGCCTATGGTAATGGCGGCTCGTCGCAGGCGAGCCCGCCCTACACGGCCTCGGTCGGCAACGAGAACCCGAATCGGCTGACGCCTCCGGCTGATATTCCGGTCCCGATGATTGCGCCCCCGCTCGATCTGCGCGCCGATGCCGGCGGGTCCATGCCGCGGCCGAAGACCAATGTCGCCGACGACATGCTGTCGGGCGTCAAGTCCATGTTCCACTCCGTTCTGCCGAAGAGCGTCACCCCGGATTAAGACGGCGCCTGCGCTGCGCCAGGATCGTCAGCCGCCGACGCGGGCAAGGCCGCTGCGGGCGGCGTCGTCGCGTGGACGAAGCGAGACCGCCTTGGTGTAGGACGCCGCCGCCTTGGTCCTGTCGCCCAGCCGTTCATAGGCTTGCCCGCGTATGGTCCAGACCTGGGCATTGTGGGGATCGGCCTCGGAAGCCTCATCCAGATCGGCCGCGGCCTCCTTGACCTTGCCGAGGGCGAGATAGCTGATGGCGCGGCCGAGCAGGGGCTCGACCTTCTGCGGGTTAAGGCCGCTCGCGGCACTGAAATCGGCAATCGCGAAATCGTGCTGGTTCTTGCCTTGGTAGATCAGGGCGCGGCCATAGAGCGCCTGCGCATTGTAGGGATCGAGTCCGACCGCGTGATTGAATTCATCGAGCGCAGCAGCTGCGTCGCCGGACTTTGCCAGGGCCTGGGCCTTTGCCGTATGGGCCTGGGCTTCGCTGACATTGCCGGCGCTGACCACGTTCTCGGCGGTCGCAGCTGCCTTGGGTGCCTCCTGCGGCTTCTCCTTATCCGGCGTCAGCGATCCCAGGTCGAAGGAGCAGCCGCACAGCGAGATTCCCATCAAGGCCAGCGCAAATGGCTGCAGCAAGATCTGGCGTAACCGCGCCAAGCCGCGCTTGGGGAAAGGGGAGGCCATCTACGGTTCGCTCGCGCCAGTGCCGCATCGGTAGTGCCCCATCCCAGGAAGGCACCGCTCACAAAACAATAACGCGGGCCAAGGGCCCGCGTCATCGAAAACTGAAATCTCTCAAGTCCGGTAAATCAGCGCGGTCCGCGCGGACCAGCACTTGCACTTGCACCCGGACCGCCGCGACCGCCACGATCACCGCCGGGGCCAGCGCCGAACACCGGCTTCGGCTTCATCGGCAGCAGGCCTTCGCGCTGCAGCTTCTTGCGGGCCAGCTTGCGTGCGCGACGCACGGCTTCGGCCTTTTCGCGGGCCTTCTTCTCGGAGGGCTTTTCGTAGTGACCGCGGAGCTTCATCTCGCGGAAAATACCCTCGCGCTGCATCTTCTTCTTCAGCGCCTTGAGGGCTTGATCGACATTGTTATCGCGAACGAGAACCTGCACGCGGCATCCTCTTCAGTGGATCGGATTTGAATTCTGGTAAGTCAAAGGGGATGGCGAAACGCACAAGCCCTTAACCTTGAGGGCGCGGATGTATCAGACAAAACCTGGGATGTCCACCGGCCAAGCGGGTTTTCGGGCCAAGTTCAGCCATTAAATGAGGCGAAATACCTCTGTGCGGCCCTGATTTGGGAGATTTGACGCCAAGGGTGGGGCCGTTTTCGGAGCTTTGTTCCGGAATCTTTGAAAGCAGGGGACGACACATGGATATGAAGAAGTACGCAGCCGAAGCTATCGGCACCTTTTGGCTCACATTCGCAGGTTGCGGAAGTGCGGTGATCGCAGCCGGCTTTCCGCAGGTTGGCATCGGTCTGGTCGGTGTCTCCCTGGCATTCGGGCTGAGCGTGGTCACCATGGCCTATGCGATCGGCCACATCTCAGGCTGCCATCTCAATCCGGCCGTCACCGTCGGTCTCGCCGCCGGCGGGCGCTTTCCGGCCGGGCAGATTCTACCTTATGTGATCGCACAGGTGGCCGGCGCGATCGTGGCCGCGTGGCTGCTCTACGTCATCGCAAGCGGAGCTCCCGGCTTCGACGTCAGCAAGGGCTTCGCGTCCAACGGCTACGACGCCCATTCTCCCGGCCAGTACAGCATGATGGTATGCTTCCTTATCGAGGTGGTGATGACCATGATGTTCCTGTTCATCATCATGGGCGCCACCCACGGCCGCGCGCCCGCGGGCTTTGCACCGCTGGCGATCGGGCTCGCGCTGGTGATGATCCATCTCGTCAGCATCCCCGTCACCAACACCTCGGTGAACCCGGCGCGCAGCACGGGTCCCGCATTGTTCGTCGGCGGCTGGGCGACAGCGCAGCTCTGGTTGTTCTGGGTTGCGCCACTGATCGGGGGGGCGCTGGGCGGGGTGATCTATCGCTGGCTCAGCGACGAACCCACCGGCGTCGTCGCGGGCGCGAAGACGGCGTAATCGCAAGCGGGATCGCGGCATGCGCCGCGGTCCCGTTACTTGCCAGTCGTGGGTCGCACTTCAGTGACGTGGCCCATCTTGCGGCCGGGACGCGGCGCGCCCTTGCCGTAGATGTGCACGGTCGCGCCCGGCACGCTCAGCCACTTGTCATACTCGTTGATCTCGTCGCCGATCAGATTGGTCATGGTGACGACTTCGCCGTGGCGCACGGGCTTGCCGAGAGGCCAGCCGGCAATGGCGCGGATGTGCTGCTCGAACTGCGAGACGGACGCACCGTCGAGCGTCCAGTGTCCGGAATTGTGCACGCGCGGAGCGATCTCATTGACCAGCACCTTGGGTCCGGTGCCGCTGGCGAGCACAAACATCTCGACGGCAAGCACGCCGACATAATCGAGCGCGCCCGCGATCTTGCCGGCAATGCTGCGCGCTTCCTCGGCGAGCACATCCGGGATCCGGGCGGGCGCACGGGAGATCTTCAGGATGTGGTCGCGGTGCTCGTTTTCGGTGACGTCGAAACACTCGACCTGGCCTGTGGCCGAGCGGGCGGCGATGACGGAAATCTCACATTCGTAGGGCACGAAGGCTTCCAGGATCGCCGATTTGGTGGCGAGACTGGTCCACACTTTCGCGATGTCGTCGCCCTCGCGGATGATAGCCTGGCCCTTGCCGTCATAGCCGAAGCGGCGGGTCTTCAGCACCGCCGGAAGGCCGATCCTGGCGATTGCCTCGCGCAACGACGGGACCGAGGTGACGTCGGCATAGGCGGCTGTGCCGATGCCCAGCCGCGTCACGAAATCCTTCTCGGCGAGCCGGTCCTGGGTGGTCTCGAGGATCTTGCGGTTGGGCAGCACCGGGCGACGAGCATCCAGCACCATCGCGGCCGCGGACGGCACGTTCTCGAATTCGTAGGTGATGACGTCGACGTCGTTGGCGAACAGCTCGAGCGCTTCGACATCGGCATATTCGGCGCAGGTCGCATTCAGGACGACGTCGAAGGCCGGTGAGTCCGGATCGGGCGAGAACACTTGGCAGCGCAGGCCGAGCCGGGCCGCCGCCATCGCCAGCATCCGCCCTAATTGTCCGCCGCCGAGGATGCCAATGGTGTCGCCGGGCTTCAGCTTCACCTGCTTTGCGTCAGTCACGCCTTGTCCTCCGGGCGCTCGGCCACGGCCTCGGTCTGCGCCTTGCGCCAGGCGGCGAGGCGGTCGGACAAGGCCGGGTCGGACAAGGCCAGCACGGCTGCCGCCAGTAGCGCCGCATTGATGGCGCCGGCCTTGCCGATGGCGAGGGTGCCGACCGGGATGCCTGCGGGCATTTGGACGATCGAATAGAGCGAATCGATGCCCTTGAGCGTCCTGGATTCGATGGGAACGCCGAACACGGGCAGTTCCGTCAGCGCAGCCGCCATGCCGGGCAGATGGGCTGCGCCACCCGCGCCGGCGATGATGACCTTGTAACCAGCCGCCTTGGCGCCCTTGGCGAACGCAAACAGCCGGTCGGGGGTGCGGTGTGCCGAAACGATGCGGGTGTCGGTGACAACGCCGAGCGCTGCAAGCGTGTCGGCGGTATGCCGCATCGTGTCCCAGTCCGACTGGCTTCCCATGATGATGGCGATTGGCGCGGTCATGACGTCAATTGTGCTCGAAAAACAGGAAGATAGGCCAGATTAGCGGTTCCGGCCGGTGGCTCGCAAGGCGGTGGCAAGGAGAAGGGAATGCACTATCCTGTCTTGGTGAATCCCCGCAAGCCTTCATTGAGCAGGATGCCCATGAAGAAACCGAAAAGGGCGAGCGCTGCGAAGGCCAAAAAGGGCCCGAAAATCAGCGCCCGTCGCTCCAAAGTTGCTCCCAAGCGTCAGGGCAAGAGTCCGGCCAAGAGTCCTGCCAAGAGTCCAGCGCGGCGTCCGAGCAGGCCGCCGCGGCGCGAAGCGTCTGCCAGTGACGGCGCCAAGCCGGCCATCAACGCGACCATCCGCGACCTCCGGAGCAAGCTCAAGGGGGCGCTGCGGCGGGTCGCGGAGCTGGAGGCGGCCGCCGACACCGACTTCCTGCTCGAAATTCCGAACCGGCGCGGCTTCGAACGCGAGCTCGCACGCGCCGTCGCCTACATGAAGCGCTACCGCGCCAGCGGCGCCCTTATCGTGCTCGACGTTGATCGGCTGAAGCCGATCAACGATTCCTTCGGCCATGCGGCTGGCGACGAGGTGCTGAAGGCGATTGCCACCACGCTGACGCGGCAGATCCGCGCCTCGGATGTGGTCGGCCGGCTCGGCGGCGACGAGTTCGCGCTGCTGCTCTGGAACCTCAGCGAGACCGATGCCAAGGCGAAGGCCGCGGGCTTCGAGCAGGCCATCGACGAATTGTCCTTTGTCTTTCGCGGGCAGCACGTGAGCGCGGGCGCCTCCGCCGGGGTCGCCCTGCTCGGAGTGCAGTCCGACGCCGCGCGCGCCCTGGAGGAGGCCGATGCTGCGATGTATGTGCGCAAGGCCCATCGGCGGCACGAGCCGCGCATCAGGCTCGTCAGCAGCTAATTACAGCGTGCCGAGGTCTTTCGGTACGTTGCCGAAGCTGCGGAGCAGTTTGGCGTCACCGAATTCGCCGGTCATGGGATCGCCGCTGCGGCTGAACGCGACCGCGCCGGTGTGGCCGGCGCCGTGCGACATAATCTCGGCGCGCCGTAACGCGGCCGCCACGCTCTGGCATTCCTCGGCCGCACCTGCGACCGGCGATCCGTCCTCGTCGGTGAGGAAGGGTAATGCAACGTAGTAGGTGACATCGGACATGGTCGGCTCCGATAGTTGACAGCTCAGGCGGCGCTGCTCTTGCTCCGCATCTTGCTGCGCGAGGTCTCCGGAATGCAGCCGGCGGAAATCGCCGCCTGCAATTCCTCCAGCTCGGCCTCCAGATATTCGTTGGCCATGATTAGCGCCTTGATGGTGCTGCGCAGATTGCCGTCGCACATCGCGATCGCCTGATCGCAGGCCTGTTCATAATGGCTGTTGTCGAGAAGGACGGTTGCCGACATCTGCGTTTTCCTTGGACGGTTTTCCGGGGCGTTGGTGCTCAAATGTTCTTATTTTGTTCCTTTCGAGTCAAGCGGATTCAGGTGCGGCGGGGCCGCCCTAAAGTTCTACCTGTGGATCAGGCGATGATGTCGGGCGTGATCTGGTCTTCGATGAACGCGATACGGTCACGCAACAACAGTTTGCGTTTCTTCAACCGCTGTAACCGCAACAGGTCGGGGGCGGGCGATTGATGCAGTGCATCGATCGCCGCATCGAGATCTCGGTGTTCCTGGTGCAACCGGGCGAGCTCGGATTCGAGTTCGCGCGCATCTTCATTGGTCATGTCTGCGGTGGCCGAAAAACCGATAGGCGTGAGATTAAGGCTGTGGATGCCCTGTGGAAACTATCGTCCTTGCGCGCCGTGATCGCAAGCGATCTCGGGCTGTCCCGCGTCGATCTCCCGCGAGATATTTCTGCGGTCGCTCTCGAGTTGCGCAAGCGCATTGATATCACGGATTTATCCCGCGTGGTTCCCTTACTCACGCTTCGTTACATATGAATTTTCAAAAATGACAGTGCGACGACGGATACCCATCGACAGAACGAATCGGTGATGTACACTTCGTTGTCCGGTCGAATCCAAGGTTCCCCCCTACCGAGGAGGTTTCGAATGACAATTCAGGCACATCTGGTTGAATTGGAACGGAAGCATAAAACTCTCGAAAACGAATTGCACGAAGCTCTCGTGCACCTTTCAACAGACGACCTGCAAATTGTTGAGTTGAAGCGCCGGAAGTTGATGGTCAAGGACCAGATCGAGCGTCTCAGGCACGGCGACACGCTCCACTAGTAACCCCTGCAACAGCGTAGAGTTGAACGTACCCTTTCTGGCAGGGATGGGAGCCTTTGCGCTCATCCCTGCTGCGAGGTGCATCGTGCAAGGATTTGCGCGGCTCTAGATTCGTGTCTGGGCGCGGTTCTTCACGCGCAACCGCAATCCACTTCGCTTTAGAACACTAGATGTTTGCGAGCTCGGCGACGTGATCCGCGATCGCGAGCGATGACGTCAATCCCGGCGACTCGATGCCGAACAGATTGATCAGGCCTTCGACACCGTGATCGCGCGGACCTTGCATCAAGAAATCCTGCGTGGCCACCGCCGGCGGCACGATCTTCGGACGGATGCCCGAATAGCTCGGCATGAGCGCGCCGTCAGGCAGCGTCGGCCAGTATTTGCGGATGGCCGGGTAGAAGCGTTCGGCGCGCGACGGATCGACCTCATAGTCGATCGTTTCGATCCACTCGACGTCGGGGCCGAAACGTGCCTGCCCTGCCATGTCCAGCGTCAGATGCACCCCTAGGCCACCGGGCTCTGGCACCGGATAGATCAGGTGCGAGAACGGCGCCCTGGCATTGCAGCTGAAGTAGTTTCCCTTGGCGAGGTAGGCCGTCGGAATCCGTTCCAGCGGCATGCCCTCGATGTTGCGCGCCACCGCGGTCGCCGAGAGCCCGGCGGCGTTGACGAGGAGGCTGCATTGCAGCGTCATCGGCGCTTCGCCGCCCGCCTCGATCTCGATCACGCCGGCGGTTGCCTTGGCACGGATCAGCGGGGTGTGAAACGCGAAGGCCGCGCCCGCGTCCTCGGCTTCGCCGCGCAGCGAGAGCATGTAGGCGTGGCTGTCGATGATGCCGGTCGACGGCGACAGCAGCGCGGCGTCGCAGGCGAGCGCCGGCTCCAGCGCAGATGCCGCATCGCCCGCGAGCAGCTGCATGTCGAGTACGCCGTTGGCCTCGGCATGCGCCTTGATCGATTGCAGCTTCTCGGTCTCTTTCGGATTGGTCGCGACGATCAGCTTGCCGCAATTCCTGTGCGGGATGCCGCGCTCGGAACAGTAACGGTAGAGCGCGTGCTTGCCGTCGACGCACATGCGCGCCATCCAGCTTCCGGCGCGGTAGTAGATGCCGGCATGAATCACCTCGCTGTTGCGCGCGGAGGTGATGGTGCCGATGGCCTCGGCTTCCTCGAGCACGATCACCTCGCGCCCGGCCTGCGCCAGCTTTCGAGCCACCGCGAGCCCGATCACGCCGGCTCCGATGACAACGCAGTCGACCCTATCCATGGTTGTGCAGGACGTCCGTTCGAAGCGACGATGGCCTCACGCCTGGGGACGGCGGCGCGGGGGCGTTTTCCGTTAAGGAAGCATTTATCATGTCAGGGCAATTGCCGTATTTGATGCCACATTTTTCCGTTGCGCGTACAGGCGTTTACCCGATCCAAACCCGCGAGGCCAGACAATCCGACGTTGAAATCGCGGGTGGCTGATGGCTGAGAAGAACTGGCACGCGGGCAGCGCGCTTCCGATTGCGGTGCAGGCCGTCGTGTGCCTGTTCGCAGCGGTGACGCCTGCGCGCGCCTTTGCCCTCTCCGACAGCTTCACTCCTCCGAGCTATCTCGGCCACCTCGATCCCGACGTGATCTGGGAAGCCCTGATCGCGGGCGTCGTGATCTGCTCGTTCCTCGTCGCGGTCGCGCTGTGGATCCATTCCTCGCTGCGCCGGACCAGGCGCCTGCAGCTGCGGCGCAATGCCTTCGTCTCATCCGCGATGAACAACCTTAACCAGGGCGTGGTGATGACGGATGCGCAACGGCGCATCATCTTCTGCAACGACCGCTATCTCGATATCTACGGCTTGATGCGGTCGGACATCTGGGCCGGAATGACCGGCCATGACATCCTTGAGCTGCGACGCAAGCGCGGAGTGCTCGGCGGCGCCTCCGACGAGGAGTTCTACGAGAAAGCGGCAAGCACCAACGGCTTGATCACCGAGCTGCCGGATGGCCGGGCCATCCTGGTAAAGTATTTCGTGCTGCCCAACGGCGGCTCGGTGGCGACGCATCTGGACGTCAGCGAGCAGCGCAGGCTGTCTCGGCAGCTCGCCTCCACCAAGCAGTTCCTGGAAACATTGCTGGACCACGTGCCGGCCTGCGTGGCCGCGAAGAACATCGATGATGGTCGCTACATCTTCGCCAATAGCGCCTATGAGCGCTTCTGGGGATTTTCGCGGGACCAGGTTGTCGGCAAGAACGCGCGCGAACTGTTCGGGCCAAATTCGGCGGCCACCATCGAGGCGACCGATCGGGCGGCGCTGATCGCGCCCGCCGGCCAGTACCGCAACGAATTCGAGGTCGAGCGCGGCGCGACCCAGCGCATGGTAGCCTCGATCCGGATCGTGGTTCGCAACGAGAGCAACAAGCCTGAATTTCTGCTGGTGGTGTTCGAGGACATTACCGACCGCCGCTCGCTGTCGCAGGAGCTGGAGAGCACGAAGAAGTTCCTGGAGCTCGTGGTCGACAACATCCCGGTGGCCCTGATCGTCGAGCAGGTCAAGGACGGCCGCTATCTGCTCGCCAACCGCAGCGCGGAGACGATCCTCAACCGCAGGCGCGAGGAAGCCACGGGCCTGACCGCGTCCGACATCTTCAATCCCAAGGAAGCCAAGCTGATCATCGCGCGCGACGAAGCCGCGATCAAGAAGCGTGGGATGATCACCGAAGAGCACCCGATCTCCACAAAGAACGGGCTGCGGCTGTTCCTCACTCGCCGTGCCACCGTGCTGAGCGACACCGGCGAGCCGCAATATCTGATCAAGACCCACGAGGACGTCACCGATCGCCGGCAGACCGAGTCGCGCATGGCGCATATGGCCTATCACGATGGCCTCACCGATTTGCCGAACCGTGCCGCTTTCCTGCAGGCTTTGACCCAGATGATCGAGGCCTGCGAGGGCACCGGCGAAGAGTTCGCGGTTCTGTGCGTCGATCTCGACGGCCTCAAGGAGATCAACGACGTCTTCGGTCATGCGCACGGCGACAAGCTCCTGGTCGAGGTGGCCCAGCGGCTCCAGGATTCCGCGCGCGGCGGCGTGGTGGCGCGCCTGTCCGGCGACGAGTTCGGCCTGATCATCGACGGCAAGCAGCCGGAGGCAGGTCTCGCGCTGGCGCAGCAGATCGGTAAAGCCATCGCCGAGGAATTCCAGATCGACGGCCGCCCGGTCCGCGCCGGTGTCACCACCGGCATGTCGATCTTCCCGCACAACGGCGCCGACGCCGCCTCGCTGCTCGCCAATGCCGGCGCGGCGCTGTTCCGCGCCAAGCAGAAATCGCGCGGCACGATCAGCCTGTTCCAGCCGGAGATGGACCAGCAGATTCGCGATCGCCGCGTGCTGCACCAGGACCTCTCGATGGCGATCAAGAACGGCGAGCTCTCGCTCGCCTTCCAGCCGCAGGGAGCCGCCGGCAATAGCGTCGCGGAGAGCGAGATCATCGGCTTCGAGGCGCTGGCACGCTGGCAGCATCCGGTGCGCGGCCAGGTCTCCCCGGCCGAATTCATTCCGATCGCAGAGGAAAGCGGCCTGATCGTCGAGATGGGCGAGTGGATCCTGCGCGAGGCATGCCGCGAGGCCGCGTCCTGGCCGACGCCGCTTCAGATCGCGGTCAACCTGTCGCCGGCGCAGTTCATGCACGGCGACGTGGTCGGGCTCGTCCATTCCATCCTGATCGAGACGGGTCTCGCACCCGGCCGGCTGGAACTCGAGATCACCGAGGGCGTGCTGATCGAGGACTTTGATCGCGGTCTTGCGCTGTTGCGCCGGCTCAAGGCGCTCGGCGTGCGCATTTCCATGGACGATTTCGGCAGCGGTTATTCCTCGCTGAGCTATCTCCAGGCGTTCCCGTTCGACAAGATCAAGATCGACCGCGCCTTCATCATCAATCTCGGCCGCAACCCGCAATCGGCGGCGATCGTACGCGCGGTGATCGATCTCGGCCATGGCCTGGACATGTCGATCGTTGCCGAGGGCGTCGAGACGCTCGAACAACTCGCCTTCCTCGCCGCGGAAGGATGTGACGGCGTGCAGGGCTATCTGCTCGGCAAGCCCCTGCCGATCGGGAAATATGCCGGCCTCGTCGGTCGCGCCGAAGTCATGGAGCTTGCGCTCAAGACCGGCTAGTGAGGATGGGCGCTTCTTTCGCTCCCATTCGACGGCTTCATGACGGATTACGACCTTGCGATCATCGGCGGCGGCCTGAACGGTGTCAGCCTCGCGCGCGATGCCGCCGGCCGCGGCCTGCGGGTCATCCTGTTGGAGCAGGGCGATCTGGGCGGCGCGGCGTCCTCGGCAACACCGCGGCTGATCCACGGCGATCTCTCGGTCCTGGAACGGCGCGGCTTCGGACGGGTGCGCCGGGCGCTCGCCGAACGCCGGACCTGGCTCCGGATCGCACCGCATCTGGTTCGGCCGATGCGCTTCGTGATCCCGGCGCATTCCGACGAGCGCCCACCATGGCTGCTGCGCGTTGGCCTATTCCTCTACGACAGCCTCACCAGCCGGAGCGGCCTGCCTGCAACGGCGACCCTCGACATCACGCATCATCCGGTCGGCAACGCGCTGAAACGACCGTTCGGCACCGCCTTCGAATATTCGGACTGCGTCGTCGACGATTCCCGGCTGGTGGTGCTCACGGCACTTGATGCGGCCGAGCGCGGCGCCGTGATTCGGACTGGAGCGCGCTGTGTGCGTGCCGATCGGACCGACACATGGCGGCTCGCGGTGGTCGACCGCGGCCATCGCCGCACGATCACGGCCCGGGCACTGGCCAATGCCACCGGCGGCTGGACGTCGATGGTCGCCGAGACCGTGCTGCGGCAGCCGCAACCCGCCATGGCGGCGATGCAGATGAGCCAGATCATCGTCCCGCGGCTCTTTGATTCCGATAACGTCTACGTCTTCCAGAACAGTGATGGCCGGTTGATTTTCGCGAGCCCTGTCGAGCGCGATTTCACGCTGATCGGCACAGTCACGCACGATTTCACCGGCGATCCCGCGATCGTCGCGATGCCGGGAGCGGACGTCAACTATCTCTGCGAAGCGGCCAGTCGCTATTTCCGCGAGCGCGTCGCGCCGACCGACGTGGTGCGCGCGGTCTCCGGCGTCAACCTGACGCTGGCGTCCGCGCGCGGGCGTGACGGCACGACGTTGTTCCACGCGCGGCGGCGCAAGGCGCCGCTGATCACGATGTTCGGCGGTGACGTCACCACCTCGCGCCTGCGGGCGGAGCGCGCGGTGGCGAAGTTGACGCCGTTCTATCCGATGTCGCCGCCCTGGACGGCTGGCGCGGCGCTACCCGGCGGAGACTTTGCCTGGGATTGTTTCGACACCGAGGTCGATCTTGCGCGTGATCGCTGGCGTTTTCTCTCCGAAACTCAGGCCCAACGCCTCGTCGCGGCCTATGGCTCGCGGCTATCGGCTGTGCTTGCCGAGGCGAAGACCCGCGACGATCTCGGCCCCGCCTTCGGTCCCGAGTTGACCGGCGCGGAGGTGCGCTATCTCATGACCCACGAATGGGCGCGTTTTCCCGAGGACATCCTGTGGCGCCGCTCCAAGCTCGGCCTGACGATGTCGGCGGAGGGATGCGATGCGCTGGCTGCGTTCATGGCGAATCCGATGTGAACGAACCGCCTCTAACCGGTTGAGTGAGGAACGATCGGCCGCTAGCGTGCGGCGGGATTGGGGTTGGCAGGGACCATGACTGACGAGTTGCCCGGAACAGACGCTATTGCGGAGGCGGTCGGAGAGAGGCAGTTCGCGGCCGGCGAGCCGCTGCTGCGCATTGAGGGCGTCGCCAAGACGTTCGGGACGTTCCGTGCGGTCGACGGCGTGTCGCTCGACATCAAGGCCGGCGAGTTCTTTGCACTGCTCGGGCCCAGCGGCTGCGGCAAGACCACGCTGCTGCGCATGCTCGCCGGTTTCGAGGCGCCGGATCAAGGGCGCATCCTGCTCGGCGGCAAGGACATCGCGCGGGCGCTGCCGCATGAGCGGCCGATCAACATGATGTTCCAGAACTACGCGCTGTTTCCGCACTTGTCGGTGCGCGACAACATCGCCTTCGGCCTGAAGCGCGCCGGCATGGCACGCGCCGACATTGCCACGCGTGTCGCGGAGATGGTTGCGCTGGTAAAGCTCGACGGGCTCGAGAAGCGCAAGCCCGACCAGCTCTCCGGCGGTCAGCGCCAGCGCGTGGCGTTGGCGCGCGCACTGGCGCGACGCCCGCAACTGCTTCTGCTCGATGAGCCGCTCGCAGCGCTGGACAAGAAGTTGCGCGAAAGCACCCAAGGCGAGCTGATGGAGCTGCAACGCCGGCTCGGCATGACCTTCATCATCGTCACCCACGATCAGGAAGAGGCGATGACGATGGCGAGCCGGATCGGCGTGATGAGGGACGGCAAGCTCGCGCAGGTCGCGACCCCCCGCGAACTCTACGAGGCGCCACGCTCGCGCTGGATCGCGGAGTTTGTCGGCGACATCAACCTGTTCGACGCCGAGTCCAAATTGCGCGACGGTCATCGTCTGGTCATCGGCACGCGCGATGCGGGACCGCTGGTGGTGGCGGAGCCGCGCGAGCCGTTCGGTGAGGTCAGATTATCGGTTGCGATCCGCCCCGAGAAGGTCAAGCTGTCGCGCCGTGGTCCGGTGAGGGAAGCCGGTCATGGAACGGCGATCAACCAGCTGGACGGCGTGATCGCCGACATCTGTTATCTCGGCGGCACCACCACTTACAAGGTGAACCTCGGCGCCGGCGGGATGCTGCAGGCTTCGGTCGCCAACAGCGCGCGCCTCGACGTCGACGCCTACAGCCTGAACCAGCCTGTCGTCGCCTGGTTCACGCCCGACGACTGCGTGGTGCTGCCGTCATGAGCGCGCGCCGCATTTTTGCGCGACCGGCTCGCCTTGCCGCGATAGCGCCCTATGTCTGGATGGTGCTGTTCTTCCTGGTGCCGTTCGGCTTCGTGCTGAAGATCAGCCTGTCGCAGACGGCGATCGCGCAGCCGCCTTACGAGCCGGTGTTCGACCTGATGGCGGGATGGGGGGCGCTGAAGGCCGCCTTTGCCGCGCTCTCGACCGACAATTTCAAGCTGCTCGCCTCCGACGACATCTACGTGTTCGCCTATGTGCGTAGCCTCACCGTCGCCGTCACCGCGACCGCGCTGTTGCTCCTGATCGGCTATCCCGTCGCCTACGGCATGGCGCGGCTGCCGGCGCGCTGGCAGGCCGTGGCGATGGTGCTGGTGATCGTGCCGTTCTGGACTTCGTTCCTGATCCGCATCTATGCCTGGATCAACATCCTCCAGCACGACGGCCTGCTCAACCAGATCCTGCTGGCGCTGCATCTGGTCGGCCAGCCGGTGGTGTGGCTCTCGACCGACAGCGCGATGTATATCGGCATCGTTTATTCCTATCTGCCGTTCATGATCCTGCCGCTCTACGCCACGCTGGCGAAAATGGAGCCGGTGCTGGAGGAGGCCGCCTCCGATCTCGGCGCGCCGCGCTGGCAGGTGTTCTGGCTGGTCACCTTCCCGCTGTCGCTGCCCGGCGTCGGCGCCGGCGTGCTGCTATGTTTCATCCCCATCGTCGGCGAGTTCGTCATTCCGGATCTCCTGGCCGGCTCCAATTCCCTGATGATCGGCCAGACGCTGTGGCTCGAATTCTTTACCAACAAGGACTGGCCGGTCGCCTCGGCCGCGGCCATCGTGCTGTTGGTGGTGCTGCTGGTGCCGCTGCTGCTGTATGAACGGCTGCAGAAGCGTCAGCTGGAACAGGGTCGGTGAGGCGATGCGCAAGGTCTCCCGCCTGTCCCGCTTCAACGTCGCCTCGCTCGCGCTGGGTCTGGCCTTCCTCTATCTGCCGATCCTGATCCTCGTCATCTATTCCTTCAACGCCTCGCGGCTGGTGACGGTGTGGGGTGGCTGGTCGCTGCGCTGGTATCACGAGTTCTTCAATGATCGCGCCATGATCGAGGCGGCCTGGATGAGCCTGCGCGTCGCCGTTTCGTCGGCGACCATTGCGACCCTGATCGGCACGCTCGCCGCAGTGGCCCTGTCGCGCGGCGAGCGGTTCCGCGGCCGCACCCTGTTCTCCGGCATGCTCTATGCGCCGCTGGTCATGCCGGAGGTAATCACCGGCTTGTCGCTGCTGCTGCTGTTCGTGGCGCTGAATGCCGAGCGCGGCTTCTGGACGGTGACGATCGCGCACACCACGCTGACGATGTGCTTCGTCGCCGTCGTCGTGCAGTCCCGCCTCGGTTCGCTCGACCGTTCATTGGAAGAGGCCGCGATGGATCTCGGCTGCGATCCGGTGCGCGCGTTCGTGGCCGTGACGCTGCCGCTGATCGCGCCCGCGATCGTCGCGGGCTGGATGCTCGCCTTTACGCTGTCGCTGGACGATCTCGTGATCGCGAGCTTCACCACCGGCCCGGGCTCGGCGACGCTGCCGATCCGGATCTATTCGGAGGTGCGGCTGGGAGTGAAGCCCGAGATCAACGCGATCTGCACGCTGGTGATCGCCTTGATCGCGGTCGTCATCGTGATCGCCTCGCTCGCCTCGAAATTGTCGAGCTCGCAGGGCGAGAGCGCGGCGCCGCTGTAGCCGTTCGTCCGGTTAACCATGCGCGAGACGCGTCCTGAGCCGCAGCGCCAAGCTGCCGCAGCGCAAGGCTGTCGAGCGGAAATTCGAGCAGGATGTGGATCAGGCTCAGCGCCAGCAGGAAGGTGAAGCCGAAGGCGTAATCGTAGAAATACAGCGCGGTCGAGACGGCGCTGGCGCCGGCCATCGCCGCCAGCCGCGCCTTTGGCACAGCGGTCCAGCGGATCACGTCGGCTTTGATGAACCAGTTGAGATAGTGATAGGTGTAGACGAAGGCGAGCAGGCTGGTCAGCCTGACGTCGAGGACGAGTCCTGGCACGCCGAACAGGCGGCCGAGGGCCGGGCCGAGATTGCCGAAGTAATCCTGTCCGACGCGGGCAAAGCTCGTGATCCGGATTTCGGCCGTCGGCGGCAGCAGCAGGATCGTGGCGATCGCGACGAGGTAGACAGCCACCAGCGCGGCCTGCACGCGGCTGCCGGGTCGGTAGGCACCGAGCACCATGAAAATCAGCGTGAACAGGCAGACGTGGATCAGGGTCGGAATCAGGATGCCGATGACCGCGAGTGACGACCCGCTCGAATACATGATGGCGGACAGCGCGATTGCCGCCATGAACAGCAGCATGCTCTCGATCGCCGAGGTGGTCGCCGCCAGCATGGCGCAGACGATCAGCGCGCCCCACATCGCAAAGCCGAACCATGACGCATTGTCGATCAGGGCCGCGACCACGGCGACAACCGCCAGGACAGCGGCAATCCCGCGGTGAGGCAGATAGTAGCTGCGATCGTGCAGCCATGAGATCTCGGTGAAATAATGCGCCGGGCCGAGCACAACATAGGCCAGCAGCAACAGCTCGAACGGCACCAGATAGGACGCCGCGAGCGCCCCGAGCATCAGGCCAAGATGGAGTGCATCGTTGCTGCGCATGAGCGCCCCGCCGGCTTTGCGGGACGCAAGTTAGAGCAGACGCGAACAACTTGCAATTGTCCGCTGGGCTGCTCAAGCGCCTTGCTTGTGGCGACCCGATCCGTCCTGTTGCGTCAGGACTTCACCGCACCTGCCGTGAGCCCGCCCACCATGTAGCGGCGGAAAGCGTAGTAGATCGCCGCCGGCGGTAGCGCGTAGATGAAGCCGGTCGTCATCAGCAGCTCCCACGGCGAGTCGTCGGCGGCCAGGAAGTTGCCGAGCGCGACCGGCAGTGTGATCTCGCGGTCGTTCGAGAGCAGCAGGAACGCGTAGAGGTATTCGTTCCAGGCGAGCAGCACCGCGTAGGTGCCGATCGCAACCAGCGAGGGCATCATCAGCGGCAAATAGACCAGGCGGAAGATCTGGAGGGTCGTCGCGCCGTCCATCACGGCGGCCTCGTCCAGCTCGACCGGCAGCTTGTCGGAGGCCTGCTTGAGCACCCAGATCGCGTAAGGGCTGGCGATCGTCACCATGGCCAGGATCAGCGACCAATGATTGTTGAGCAGGCCGTAATTGCCCATGGTGCGATACATCGGCACCGCGAGGAACGCCGCCGGGATGAAATAGGTGAACAGCGCGAGGTTCATCACGATGCGCCCGCCGGGCACGCGCAGCCGCGAGATCGAGAACGCCGCCGCGGTCGCGATGACCAGCGTCAGCACGCCGACGGCCGCCGCGATCACCAGCGAATTCCAGAACTGCACATAGAAGTCGCGCAGGAAGTAATGCTGCTGTTTGAACACGATTTCGAAGTTGTGCAGCGTCGGATGATCCGGCCACAGCTTGCCCGAGAACGCGTCCTCCTTCGGCGAGATCGCGAACAGGAACATGTGATAGATCGGTATCATCGTCCAGAGCAGGACGGGAATGCCGATCAGGAGCAGCCGCGCCTCGGTCGCGACGTCACGGAGAGAGGGAAGCTTCATCGCGACAACCGTTTCATCATGAAGTACATCAGCGGCAGGACGAACGGTATCGCGCAGACGATGGAGGCCATCGCGAGCGAGAGCTGGTCGAGCCGGAGATAGCGGATGCCGAGCGTCGACAACACGTGGGTGAGGTCGGCCGGGCCGCCGCCGGTGAGCAGATAGACGCTGTTGAAGTCGCCGAGCGTCCAGATCATCGAGAGCAGCGTGCAGGTGATGTAGAGGGTCTGCAGCGACGGCCAGGTGATGTAACGGAATTTCTGCCACCAGCTCGCGCCGTCGACCTCTGCGGCCTCGAACAGGTCGTGCGCGATCGCAAGCCGTCCGGTCATCAGAATCAGCGTCCAGAACGGCAGCGATTTCCAGATGTGGACGCCGATCGCCATGGTCAGCGCCACCGTCGGGTCGTTCAGCCAGTTCGGACCGTCATCGCCGGTCAAGGAGAAGATGAGGTGGTTGACCATGCCCCATTCGGGGTTGAACATGAAGCGCACCGACAGGATGGTCGGGATCGACGGCACTGCCCAGGGCAGGATGAAGACCACGGAGAGCCATTTGATCCAGGTGCGCTGCTGCGCGAAGAAGCCGGACAGGAACAGCGCGATCAGCATCTTGATGTTGATGCCGATGACCAGGAAGATCAGCGTGTTGACGGCGGCGCGCGCAAAGATCGGGTCGTGATAGAGCGCGACATAATTCGACGGAGCCCGCGCCAGCCATAACCCGTAACAGACGGGGTAGACGACGAAGGCGAGGAAAACGAGCAAATAGGGTGCGAGCAGCACGATGCCCCAGATTTGCGCCGGGGTCAGCCGCGACGACAAGGGCGGTGCGGGGATCGACTGATCACCAGAGAGCGTAATCGCCATTCTTGTTGGACTCTTCAAAGAGTTGCCGGCCGCGAAACGCGGCCGGTACTGTTGTTATAACTTCACCCCCAGGGCGGGGCGAGGGGATGATGACTTAACCCGCGACCTGCTTGATGCGGGCGATCAGTTCGTCGACGGCCTTGTCGACTGGAACCTTCTCGCTGACCACCCGGTTCATCGCCTTGGCCCACACGTTCTCGTTGTTGAGAATCGTGAACTTCCAGTTCTTGGTGAAGTCGAACGCAGCGGTGCCGCCGGTGAACTGGGCGTAGACCGCCTTGCGGTGCTTGTCGGCCTGCCAGAACGGGCTGGCCTGGCTTTCCTTCGTCACCGGGAACCAGCGGCCGAGCGCGCCCTCGATATAGGGCCGGACGTTCTCTTCCTGGAGCAGGAAGCTGATGAACTGCTTGGCCTCAGCCTTGTTCTTGGCCGCGGTGAAGACCAGCCCGGTCTTGACGTCGGAGCGGTAGCGGATGGTCGAACCATCCGGCGCCTTGGGGAAGGACGCCGTGACGATGTCCTGTTCATAGGCCTTCTTGCCGGCGTCGCGCTGCTCTTGCGTGAGTGCCTGGTTCTGGGAATCCTCGAACCATTTCGCCGCGATCGAGATCGTGAAGTTGTGGGTCATCACGATTGTCTTGTTGTGGAAGGCGACGTTGTTGTCCGGATCCTTCCAGGTCGTGGAGGACGGCGGCGTGCAGCCTTTGATATAGGTGTCGGTGTAGTCCTTCAGCGCCTTGATAAGGTTCTCGCGGACCTTGGGATCGTCGACGGTGAGCTTGCCGTCGTCGTCGACCAGCTTGACGTGGTAGGCGTCCATGAAGGTGTAGAACGACTGGAAGGCATCGGTGGATTCCACGCCCATCGGCTGGCCGACGCCGTAGATGCGCTGGCCGGTGGCTTTGCGGATTCCCGGTTGCACCTTGTCGCACCAGAACGTCCAGTAGCCTTCCCAGTCGGTCGGGATGTCGGCGAGCTTGAAGCCGGCCTTCTCCAGCATGTCGTTCCAGATCTCGACATGCATGCTCTGCTGCTTCAGCGGGAAGCCGTAATAGGCCTTCTTCTTGGTGACATCGTTATAGAGGATCGAGGCGTCCAGCGTGTTCTGCACGAATCGGCCCTTGATCGGCTCCATGACTTCCGAGAGGTCCTCGAGCTTGCCCTCATAGGCCCACTTGCCCTGCGCCTGCACGTCATAGGAATCGGAATAGGCGACATCGGGCACGGTGCCGGCATCGAGCGCGGCGACCGTCTTCGGAATCATGTCCTGGATCGCGTACTGCGACAATTCGACCTTGATTCCAGTCTTGGCTTCGAACCTCTTGATCGTCTCGATCAGCGCGTCGTCTTCGGAGCGGTAGAAGCCCTTGCCCCACCAGACCGTAATCGTCTTCTGCTGCGCAAATGCGGGTGCAGCGGCTGCGAACAGCCCGGCCGCAGCGACCGCCAGTGATACTGCGCCAATAACCTTGGATTTCACGTTTTTCTCCCTCAAACGGCCGGTGTTTTTAACCGGTCGTATAAAACACTAGCGCATGGCCGTGGTACGATCTAGCGGCTTCTTGTCAGACATAGGTCGTGGGGGATCGCCCTGTGGAGATGCTTAATGTGCGCATCGATCCAATCGCCGCATCAATGCGCCCTGATCAATTCGCACGATCGGCTGGTGCCGCTTGATCGCCGTGCTTAATTGGACTTCGCGCCTTCCTTGGCGTTCTGCGCCGTCGGCGATTCGGCCGGTGCGGGACGTTTTCCGGTGCCGGTGATGCGCTCGATCGCGGAGCGCACCGCGTCGCCCGGCTTGCGGTCCTTCAGCATGTCGAGCAGGGGCGCAGAGGCCGGCGAGCGGCGGATCAGGCTTTCCGGATCGGGAAAGACCAGGGGGTCATCCCAGGGGCCCTGCACCACGAAGGGCAATTCGAACCCCGACGCGCTGTTGAGGCTGGCCACGCCCTTCATGTCGTATTCGCGCGTCGGCACCGAGGCGGTGCCGGTCATCGTGATCTTCGCTGCAGGTCCTTCGACGCGAATGTCCTCGGCGGTGGCGACACCGTCGGAGAACTTCACCGCGATGGTGAGATTGTCGTAAGGGGTGGAGCCGTTGCGGAAATTGCCGCCACCGGACAGCGGCCGGCGCTCGAGCCGCTTCAGGAGCTGCTCGGCATTGAAGCCCGAGATCGCGCCGTCATGCCCGGTCACGGTGGCGCTGCCGTCGAGCGACTGCACGAGGCCGAACGGGCTCGAGCCGGACGCGAGGAGCGAGACGTTGATGTTGCCGCGGCCGGACAGCTTGTTGATACCGAACAGCTCGGCGGCGCAGGCCTGAAGGTCGACGTCGGTGAACTGGAATTGCGCCTTGATGTCGGCGACGGTGTCGGAGCGCGCGATGCCGAACGAGCCCTTGGCGATGCCGCCATAGACCTGGGCCTCGCCGACCGAGAGCGCCAGCGTGCCGTTGCGTAGATTCGCGCCGATCGCGGTGCGGCCGAGTTTCGACGCCCCGACCGTCAGCTTGGCTGCCGACAGGCGCATGTCGAGGTCGGTGGTCGACAGGGCGTTGAGGTCGAACAGCTGCCTGTTCCAGTCGCGCGCGCCGCTCGCGAGCAGGCGGAAGGTCGAGATGTAGGGTGTGAAGTCGAGCGCGTCGGCTGCGAGCGTCGCCTGCAGCGTCTGCCGGCCATTATTGGCGTAGGTCATCACGCCCTCGGCGGTGTTGCCGTCGAGCTCGACATTGACGTTGGTGAGCGCGATCGATGCGCCGACGACATTGGCGCGCGCCTTCAGCGCGAAGCGGCCGAAGCCGCCGCTGGCGGGCTGCGGCTGGCCGGTCCAGCGCAACGCGTTGCGCAAGGACGGGCTGTCGATCGTGAGCGTGCCCTCCATCATCGGGCTGGTGCGGTTGGCGACGTTGCCGTCGAAGGCGAGCTTGAGCGGCGCGCTCGCGATCCGCGCCTTCAACCCCGAGCGCTCGCCGGAGAGGGCGGCGACGAAATCGGAAAAGCTGATCGAGCCGTCGACCCGTTCGCCGCGCCAGTCGAACTGTCCGGTCGCGGCGAAGGAGCGCGAGATCGAGGGCCAGGCCAGCGACAGGTCGATGTCCTCGAACTTCTCGGTGCCGTGCGTGGCAGCGTCCTCGTAATTGAGCACGCCGTCCTGGATCCGGATCTCGGAGAACGACACCTGATTCTCGGCGCCGGGCTTCATGGTGCGCGCGATGGTTTGGATGAACGGCGTCCAGTTGCTTTCGCCGTCCGGCTTCAGGCTGACATGGATGCGCGGCCGCAACAGCGTCAGGTCGGCGATCTCGAACCGCTGCAGCAGCAGCGGCAGCAGCCGCAGGTTCGCAGTAAGCACGTCGACACGGAGCGCGGGGTCGCTGGTGCCGCCGCCCTTCAGGCCGACGTCATGGAAGGAGATGTAGCTTGCCGGCAGCACCGAAATGTCGATCGCGCCTGCGACATTGACCTCGAGCCCGGTGACGTCGCGGATCTGCGTTTCCACAGCCTTGCGCAGCGCGTCGCGGTTGATGAGCCATGAGGTCGCGATCAGGGCGATCAGCGCCACGCCGAGCAGCGCCGCGATCGGCGTCCCGAGGCGCTTCATTCCTTGGGCCATGGTCAATGGCATGTCCTGATCGAGTTGGTCGCTGGAGCCAGAAGGCGGGCCGGGAAACCTGCGCGCCCCACGCCCAAGACCTATTGTGTTAAGTGCCGAAAGTTGATGGGTTTTCTTGTCGCTTTCAAGGCCGCGGGAACGGTTGCGCCCACAGCTTGGGCAGCTTCTATCACCCAGCGGCGGAGCGGAGAACCCCGTATCATTGACGGCTTTGGACGATTTCGCCTAATAATCGCCGCCAATAAGGCGCGACGCCTGCAAGCCGAAGGTTCAGTCGAGGTTTTTTGCATGAACAAGGTCTATCCCGACGCCAAGTCGGCTCTCGAGGGCGTTCTGAAAGACGGCATGATGATCATGTCGGGCGGCTTCGGCCTCTGCGGCATCGCCGAGACGCTGTCGGACGCGATCCGCGACTCCGGCGTCAAGGACCTGACGGTGGTCTCAAACAATGCCGGCGTCGACGGCATCGGCCTCAGCCGCCTGCTCGAAACCCGACAGATCAAGAAGATGATCTCGTCCTATGTCGGCGAGAACAAGCTGTTTGCCCAGCAATTCCTCGCCGGCGAGCTGGAACTCGAATTCAATCCGCAGGGCACGCTGGCCGAGCGCATCCGCGCCGGCGGCGCCGGCATTCCGGCCTTCTACACCAAGACCGGCGTCGGCACGCTGATCGCCGAGGGCAAGGAAGTGAAGGAATTCGACGGACAGAAATACCTGATGGAGCGCGGCCTGTTCGCCGACCTCGCCATCGTCCACGCCTGGAAGGGCGACACCGCCGGCAATCTCATCTACCGCAAGACCGCGCGCAATTTTAACCCGATGATGGCGACCGCCGCCAAGGTCACGGTGGCCGAGGTCGAGCATCTGGTTCCGGCCGGCGAACTCGATCCCGACCACATTCACACGCCCGGTCTTTTCGTAAAGCGCATCGTCGAGGTCGGAACGGCCAAGAAGCGCATCGAATTCCGCAACACCCGCCCGCGCACCGCCGCTTAAGCGTATCAGGAGAACCACATGGCCTGGACCCGTGAACAGATGGCTGCGCGCGCCGCGAAGGAACTGCGTGACGGCTATTACGTCAATCTCGGCATCGGCATCCCGACGCTGGTCTCGAACTACATCCCGGACGGCATGGACGTCAGCCTCCAGAGCGAGAACGGCATGCTCGGCATGGGCCCGTTCCCGTATGAGGGTGAAGAGGACGCCGATCTCATCAACGCCGGCAAGCAGACCGTGAGCGAGCTGCCGTCGACCTCGTATTTCTCGAGCGCGGATTCCTTCGGCATGATCCGTGGCGGCCACATGGATCTGTCGATCCTCGGTGCCATGCAGGTGGCCCAGAACGGCGATCTCGCCAACTGGATGATCCCCGGCAAGATGGTCAAGGGCATGGGCGGCGCGATGGATCTCGTCGCCGGCGTCAAGCGCGTGGTCGTGGTGATGGAGCATTCGGCCAAGGACGGTCCAAAGCTCCTGAAGCAGTGCAATTTGCCGCTGACCGGCGAGCGCGTGGTCGACATGGTCGTGACTGACCTGGCTGTCTTCTCCATCGACAAGCACGGCAGCGGCGGCATGGCGCTGATCGAGCTCGCCGACGGCGTCTCGCTCGACGAGGTCAAGGCCAAGACCGAAGCCGAATTCCGCGTCGCGCTGAAGAATACGTAAGGTTTTCGCAAAAGGGGCGCGCATGACGATACGGTCTGCGCGTCCCGAAGACGCTGATTTCATCGCACAAAGCATCCTGTCATCGCAGCGCGGCTACCGGCAGCGCGGCTGGTTCGACGTTGCGCTCGGCTGGCCTGAAACACAGTGCCGCGAATTCATCGCGCGCGTCGCAGCCGCCCGAGCGGTGTCGATGTGGCACGTCTCGCAATTTCTGGTCGCCGAGATCGATGGCAAGCCTGCTGCCGCCTTGTGTGCGCTACCGGCGGCCGGCACGGGACCAGCGGCTTGGCGTGCGATCGAGGAAGTCGCAGCCGCGTCCGGGCTCGCCGCGGCAGAGCTGGAGGCCATTCGTCAACGTGGCGGCTACACGCGCGCCTGCTGGGTTCAGGGCGGCGAGGGCGATTGGATGATCGAGCATGTCGCGACCGATCCCGCCTATCGCGGCCGCGGCCTGGTGCAGTCACTGATCGCGCATGCGCTGGAGAAGGGGCGGGCAGCTGGATTTACCCGGGCGACGATATCGTTCCTGATCGGCAACGAGCCGGCCGAGCGCGCTTATGCCAAGGCCGGCTTCGTCCTTGCCGAGGAGAAGCGCGATCCGGCCTTCGAGGCGATCATCGGTGCGCCGGGCTTTCGCATGTTCGCGCGGGCGATGTGAATTCCCGGTGTCGTGCTGGCGAAGGCCATGACGCTACGATCCCTCACGACCTCGCTGCCCACGTCTTGCTCCACCGCGCCGACACGCTGGCGACCCACGACGTTTCCTCGCGAACCAGGCGGAAGCCGAGATTGGCGGGCGGGACGCCTTGCGCGCAGCCGCCGGCACGGGCGTCGCGAATGAAATCGGTGACATAGGCGCGGTGCGCGCCCTCGGCGATCCGCACGCCGCAATTCACGGTGGGGCGGCCGGCATTGCCGGCCTCGTCGATCCGCGAGCGCACGAAGCAGGTCGAGGTCCACTCCCAGACATTGCCGGCGAGATCCTCGATGCCGTGCTCGTTCGAACCGAACTTGCCGAACCGATAGGCCGTCGTGTCGAAGAGGTCGCGCTCGGATTCACGCTCGTAGCGGCCGATCCAGCGCTTCGATGGATCTGCTGCGTCCACCGGAAGGCCGTCATCCCTGAATCTGGAGCCGGCCGCAAACGCCCATTCCGCGTCGCTCGGCAGGCGGTAGCTGTGACCGGTCTTGCGCGATAGCCATGCTGCATAAGCCTCGGCATCGTGCCAGCTCACCTGCACCGCAGGCCGATCGGAGACGATTGCCACGCCGCGATCAAGCGCGCGACAAGCCCCCTCCTGCACGCAAATCTGGTAGTCGGATGACGAGACCTGATGCCGCATGATGTGCAGCGGCCTCTCGAAGCGCATCGCGCTCAGCGGCGCTTCCGCCTGCTGCCCGCCACGGGTGAAATCGCCGGCCTCTCGATAGGACAGGCTGCCTGGTGCGACCCTGACGATGGCGGGCTCCGTCACGGTGCCGCCAGGCCCGATGTCCGACACCAGCGGCGCTACCGCGATCGGCCCTGCGAGCCCGGCGGCGCAGGCGAGGAACAGTTTCAGCTTGAATGCGATCAGCATGGTCGTTCCCCAAGGAAAAAGGGGCCGGTCATCACCCGCCCCTCGTCGCGTCTAGTTGGTGTTGGGGGCCGGGATATCGGCAGGGGCCTTCACCTGCATCATCAGATCGTCGTTCCATTTGCCTTCGACCTTGAAGTGCGCGGTGGCGCCGAGGTCGGCGGCCTCGATCAGATTGTGCGTGACATAGGCGTAGATGCCGGGCTGCATGAACTTGTACAGCGCAGCTCCCGCCGAGCCGCCGCGGATGAACCAGGTCTCGAGCCCGGTCTCCGGCGCGTTGGAGAACTTGCCGGTCTCCCAGACATAGTCGCCATGGCCGCCGATCAGATGCGGACGGCTGTCGCGATTGGCCTGAGAATGCACGATCAGCACGTTCTCGCCGACATTGGCGGTGAGCGCGTTCTTGCCGGTGAGCGCGCCGACCTTGCCGTTGAACACGACATGGGAGGGGATCAGCTTCTTCATCACCTCTTCGGTGTCGGTGAAGGCTTCGCCCGGCGATTCATAGGACTTGAAATTGCCCTTGTCGTCGCGCGGCACGTACATGTCCTGCTCGCCGACATAGTAGACCTTGTCGTATTTCAGCGCGTGGCCCTTGCCGTCGTTGAGGCCGTCGCGCGGCAGCACCATCACGGCGCCGTTCATGCCGGAGACGACATGCCAGGGGATCATCGGGCCGCCCGGTGCGCAATGGTAGACGAACACGCCGGTCTTGGTCGCCTTCCAGCGCAAGACGACTTGCTCGCCGGGATTGACCAGCGTGAGCGCACCGCCGCCGAGCGCACCGGTCGCGGAATGGAAGTCGATGTTGTGCGGCATGGAGTTGGTTGCGGGATTGACCAGCGTCGTTTCGACGTAGTCGCCCTCGTGCACGACCATCATCGGGCCCGGCATCGAGCCGTTGAAGGTCATCGCCTGGAAGGTGGTGCCCTTCTCGTCGATGACGACCTTCTTCTCCTCGATCGTGAGCGTGAACTCAACGATCTTGGGGCCCTGCTTGGTCGCTTGCTCGTGCGCATGCACGAAGGGCGGAGCGACCAGCTCGACCTTCTGGCGCGGCAGTTTGAGATCGTCGGCGGCCAAGGCGGGGGTCGCCAGCATCAGGGCGGTTGCGGCGGCGCTGATCAATGCGGCTCGGCGGGTGAACATTGGAAGCATCCTTCATCTGAAATGGTCTTGATGACGGAATGCAGTGTGCGCCGATCGCGGCAAGCGTGTTTGTGCTGCAACAAGCTTTTGCCGTATTCGCCTCCGGTAAAAATCCTTAGGAGTTTGTCGAAGATCGCATCGGCGATACCAAAGACGCGACGGCGCCCGACGTCAGCCGCACCGGCCGTAAATCGTTCGCATGTTCAATTACGTCGATTGCGAATGGATTGTAGTCGACTAGAGCAACTGGATCGCAATCCAGACCGTCCCCCAAACCGCGAGCGACAGCGCGGCAAAGACGGCGGCCGTGATGACCATCACGCGTACCAGGTGGCCGGCGCCAACGGCAGGGGTGGAGGGGACGGGACGAAAATCGTCGAAGCGCGGGATATGGCCGCGAACGCCGGTGAGCCACAGAACGAGATCGAGCGCGAACGACGCCATAACCTGTCTCCAGAGGGCAATAATCAAATATCACCATGGCTCCGATCCCGTGCGCGGACTTTGAGCGAGCGCAAGGTTTCGCGCCCGAAAACGGGTAATTTAGCGCTATCCGGGATGCGCCGCCCCGCTGCGCAACATTGATTGACGAATGGGTAGGATATGAGGGCCGATCTTGCGGTGAGTTACGGCGAGGAACGACTGCCGCGCTACACGAGCTACCCGACCGCACCGCATTTCTCGCCGGCGATCGGCGCGGGTGCCTACACCCGGTGGCTGGCGGAGCTCCCGTCGTTGGCCAGCGCGTCGCTTTATCTGCACGTGCCGTTCTGCCGCGAGATGTGCTGGTATTGCGGCTGCCATACCCAGATCGTTCGTCGAGACGGTCTCATCGCGGCCTATCTGCGTACGCTGCGCAGCGAGATCGCGCAGGTGTCCGAGACCATCGGCCGGCGCATCAAGGTCGAGCACATCCATTTCGGCGGCGGCACGCCAACGATCATGGCGCCGGAGGCTTTTGCCGAGTTGATGGCGGCGATGCGCCAATCGTTCTTCGTGCTGCCGTCGGCCGAGATTGCAGTCGAGATCGATCCCCGCACACTGACTGCCGAGATGGTCGAGGCCATGCGGCTCTCCGGCGTCAATCGCGCGAGCCTGGGCGTGCAGAGCTTCGACCCTGTCGTGCAGCGCGCGATCAACCGTGTGCAGAGTTTTGAGCAGACGGCTTCCGTCGTCGACATGCTCCAGCGCGCCGGCGTCAACGGGATCAATTTCGATCTGATCTATGGACTGCCGCACCAGACCGTTGCCTCGTGCCTGGATACGGTGCGACGTTCGCTCGAGCTTGGGCCCGACCGCTTCTCGGTGTTCGGCTACGCGCATGTGCCTGCTTTCAAGAAGCACCAGCGCATGATCAACGAGGCCGTGCTACCCGACGGCCTTGGGCGCCACGACCAGGCCTGCGCGATCGCCAATGCGTTGAAGGAGGCCGGTTACGTGCAGATCGGGCTCGATCATTTCGCGCGGCCCGACGATTCCATGGCCGTGGCCTTCGAGCAACGCACGCTGCGGCGCAATTTTCAGGGCTACACCACCGACAAGAGCGAAGTTCTGCTCGGCTTCGGCGCGAGCGCGATCGGACATTTGCCGCAGGGCTATGTCCAGAACGAGGTGCAGATCGGCGCCTATGCGCAGAGCATCGCCGCGGGCCATTTGGCCACCGCGAAAGGCTATGGGCTCACCGACGACGACCGGCTGCGCGCCGACATCATCGAACGCATCATGTGCGAGTTCAGCGCCGATCTCGGCGACATCTGCGCGCGTCATGGCGCAGAGGCCGGGACAATGCTGAAATCGGCGTCGCGTCTGCAGCCGCTGATTTCCGACGGCGTCGTGAGACTGGACGGCGACCGCATCGCAGTCGCAAAGGACTCGCGCTTTCTCGTGCGCAGCGTCGCCGCCGCATTCGACGCGCATCTCGATCCCGCGAAGCAGTTGCATAGCCGGGCGGTGTAGTCCCGCCATTCCGGGGCGCGCCACTTGGCGCGAGCCCGGAATCCATTTCACCTCTTGGTCTGCTGCCCGATGGATTCCGGGCTCGCGCTTCGCGCGCCCGGGAATGACAACCAGATTGCGCTCCAACAAAGAAGCCGCCGCCCGCTCCGCTATCGTGGTTTCGGAACGGAGGTGTTGTCCATGCCTTTTGGATCCGACGATCTGGTCGATGACATCATGCGCACGGCGCCGCACACGGTCCGCGTGTTTCTCGCCTTCAGGATGGCCTGCGTGGGTTGTCCGATCGCAACCTTTCACACGGTCGATGACGCCTGCCGCGAGCATGGCATCGATCGCGACAAATTCCTCGCCGCGCTGCGGGACCGCGTGCCGGCGTGAACCGGTCCGGACTTCGCGCGGGCCGCGCGCGGATTCCCGGGTGAGGGGCGCTTTCGCCGTAAGCGGACGCGACCCTCACCCCTGGCCCTATGCCGCGCCGCTGTCCGGGCTTCGCTCCGCCAGCACAACGATCCCATGCGGATCGCGCAGGATGATGCGCTGACGGCCGCTTTCGACCAGCCCCTGCTGTTCCCAGCCGCTCAGGATCCGGCTCACGGTGTGCAGCGTGGTGCCGGTCATCTGCGCGATGTCCTGGCGGCTGATCGGGAAGTCGATCTCGATGCCGTGGTCGAGCTTCTTGCCGGATTGTTTGGCGAGGCGCAGCAGCGCATGCGCGACGCGCTGCTCGACCTGCTGGGTCGACATTTCCAGGATCCGGGTGTGGCTCTCCTGCAGCCGAGTGCCGACAGTCTGGAGCGTGTTGGCGGCGAGCGAGGGAAATCGCTCGACCAGTCGCGGCCAGGCCGAGGTCGGCCAGATCAGGGCGACGCTGTCGTGGACCGCGATCGCCGTGGCCGGATAGCGCGCGGCTCCGATCGCCATCGCGAGCCCGAACGTCTCGCCCGGCGCGACATAGCGGACCACGATCTGCTCGCCGGTCGGTGTGGTCTTGGCCGCGCGGACATGGCCGTGCAGCAGCAGGAAGAAGGATTGCGCGTCCGCGCCCTGCTCAAAAATGGCGCTGTTTTTGGGGTAGCGTGCCGAGCGGGCCTCGCGCAGGATCTCCTCGAGGTCCTCCGGTTTTACACCCCCAAACAGCGGCAAATGCGCAACCAGCGATGTGTCGACCTTGGCCATCCTGCCTCCTTGGCGCTGGAAGTGTGATGACACCTGCAATCGTCAGGGTGTTTGCGATAGCTCAAAAACGAGCCGGCCGGACGGCAGTATTTTTCCAGGCGACGATTTGAATCGACTGGAGTTGACCCATGGCTGGCGCCCGATCCCGTAACTTTGAGGGCTGGCCGCTGTTTGCGAACAGCTTTCGGCCCTTTTTCCTGCTCGCCGCCATCCAGGCAGGGCTTTCGATCCTGGCCTGGCTGCCGATGTTCTACGGCGAATTGTCGATGAGCTCCGCTTTCGCGCCGCGCGACTGGCACGTCCATGAGATGCTCTATGGCTTCCTGCCGGCGGTGATCACGGGATTCCTGTTCACGGCGATCCCGAACTGGACCGGCCGGCTGCCGATCCAGGGGCCGTCCTTGGGCGCGCTGCTGGCGGTCTGGCTCGCCGGGCGGGTCGCGGTGACGCTGTCCGCCGATATCGGCTGGGGGTTCGCGCTTGCCGTCGATGCCGCCTTCCTGACGCTGGTCGTCGCTGCTGCAACGCGCGAGATCATCGCCGGCGGCAACTGGCGCAACCTGCCCGTCGTGGTGCTGGTACTGGTGCTGCTCGCCGGCAATGTCGCCTTCCATCTCGAAGCGCATTATGCGGGTGCGGCTGATGTCAGCATCCGCGTCGGCATCGGCGTGGTCGTTCTGATGATCTCGCTGATCGGCGGCCGCATCATCCCGAGCTTCACCCGAAACTGGCTGGTCAAGTTCAACCCCGGCCGTCTCCCGGTGCCGTTCGGGCGTTTTGACGGTGTGGTGATCGGGTGCAGTGCGCTGGCGCTCGTCTCATGGATCGCCGCGCCGTTGAGTACGGTCACCGCGGCGGTGATGGCCTTGGTCGGTGTGCTGCACCTGGTGCGACTCGCACGCTGGGCCGGTGATCGCACCTTCCGCGAGCGGCTGCTCCTGATTCTCCATGTCGGCTATGTCTTCGTGCCGCTCGGCTTCCTCCTGCATGCTTTTGCCGTCTTCGGCGCGTTGCCGCCGAGCGCGGGCATCCACACCTGGATGGCGGGCGCGGCCGGGACCATGACGCTCGCGGTGATGACCCGTGCGAGTCTCGGCCATACCGGACAGGCGCTGACGGCTTCGCCGGCGACACAAGCCATCTATGCCGCGATCATCGTCGCGGCGCTGGCGCGGGTCGCGGCGGTGGTTTGGCCGGGGCACAGCGATGCGTTGCTGCACCTTGCCGCCTGCGGCTGGATCGTTGCGTTCCTCGGCTTTGCCATCGCGTTCGGCCCGCTGCTCGCCGGCAGCCATCGCCGCGCCCTCGCCATCATGGGCGTGCCCGTCCCGGCACGCTGAATTCAAGCCGTGGTCGCCGCGGTCAGGGATTCCAGCGGCCGGACGCCTTTGCGCCATGCGGTGATGGTGCAGCCGAAGCGGCCGCGGAACCAGCGGGCCATGGCGCTCTGCGCGGAGAAGCCGAGCTGCACGGCGATGTCGGCCAGCGGCCGGCCGGGGTCGTCGATCAGCTGGACCGCGAGATCGGCGCGCTGCGCGTCGAGAATGGCCGAGAAGCTGGTGCCGGCTTCGGCGAGGTGGCGGTGGATGGTGCGGCGGGTGCAGGCAAGGTGCTCGGCGACGCGCTCGACCGTGCAGTCGCCGCCGGCGAGCAGGAGACGCACGACCTCGTCGACCTTCTCCTCCCAGCTTGCCGGCCGCGTCTCGATCGCCTCGATCCGCTTGCGCAGATAGCTCGCGATCAGCGGATGCGCGCTCGGGATCCGGCGCTCCATGTCGTGTGCCGACAGCAGGATCGAATCGTCCTCCGCATTGAAAGTCACACGGCAGCCGTAGAACTCGCGGTAGCGCTTGCGGTCGTGCGGCGGTGGATAATGCAGGTGCACTTCCTGCGGCCGCCAATCGCTGCCGAACAGCGACTGGATGATGCGGTGGACGCTGCCGAGCGCCATGTCGATCGATTGGCGTGGCGCGGTCGGCTGCCGGCCGCGCAGGTGCAGCGTGACGGTTACGGTTTGCTTGTCGCGGGTGACGTCCAGCTTCATGCCGTCGTGATGGATCGGGATGAAGCGCGAGAAGGCTTCGATGGCTTCACCAACCGTCGCCTGTTCACGCACGATCAAGCCGACCGCTCCGAAATTGGTCAGCCCGCCGCGCTCGGCAAGGCGCAAGCCGAAATCTTCGGCTCCGGACGCCTCTGCCGATAATTCGAGCAGACGTCGCAGGCCGGTGACGGCAATGGGCGTGTCGGGCTTGTCGAGGCAGGCTAGCGGCAGCCTGACCTTGCGCATCATTTGTTTGGGGTCGAGCCCGACCGACCGGGCGACCTCCGGGTAATAGCTCAAGCCTGCGCTACGAATGAGGTCGGTCATGCGACCCGTTCCTGCCAGCCATTCCCGCAGATGTCCCGAAATGTAAAGTTTATGTCCCGATCCGTCAAATCCGGGAACCAGGTGGAACATACATAAGTGAAACCGAAGCACGGGCGCGAATGCCGTGCATATGACGGCGCGGCGCGATGAGGCCCCGCTGCCGTCTCGGACCATTTGACCAAAGACATTGCTGGATCGGAATTATGCCGGGGAACATGCTTTCCAAGGGTGAGGTATTCGTCATCGACACCGATGCCGCCTCCCGCGAACAACTTTCCACCGCGCTTCAACAGAGCGCATACAACGTGATCTGCTTCGCCGACGGCGCATCTCTGCTCTCGGAAGCCAAGGCGCGGATGCCGGCCTGCGTGCTGCTGGAGATGCCGCCCGATCGCTCCGGTCTCGACGTGCTCAAGCGCCTGCGCGAGGAAAACTGCATGGCGCCGGTGCTGGTGACCGCGGCAAACGGCAGCATCGCCATGGCGGTCGACGCCATCAGGAGCGGTGCGGCCGACTTCATCGAGAAGCCGTTCCGCACCCGCGACATCGTCGACCGGATCGGTGCCGCCATCGACGAGTTCGCGCAGCCCGGCTCCAACCGGCAGCGCTGGTTGCCGGGCTGCGAACCCCTGAGCGCGCGTGAAGGCGACGTGCTCGAGCATCTCGCCGCCGGCCTGACCAACAAGGAGATCGCCCGGCGCATGCATCTGAGCGCACGGACGGTCGAGGGCTATCGCGCCGGCATTCTGAGGAAGGCCGGTGCCAAGAACGTGACAGACCTGCTTCGCCGCATCTTCGGGCAGGCTTCGTCCGCTCAGGATTAAGGGCTTCGTCGCGGGCCGACGACATATTGCGGGCCTTGCTGCCGCCGCGGCGACGCCCCACGGAAACCCCAATCGAACCAATTCCTTCCCTGCCGCGTCCAACCATGTTGGCGAGGCATTGGATCGCGCGTCCGGCTGGCGGCGGCGATGAGTTGGAGGAGGGACTTGATGCGCATCACCGCAAAATGTTTGGCAACGACGAGCCTGGTTCTGTTGACCACGGCATTCGCGTCGCCGTCATGGGCCGCAGAATTGGACGCCACATCGGCCATCGATACCGTCACCGTTTACCCCGATGGCGCGACCGTCACCCGCGTCATCGCGGTGGACCTGCCGTCTGGTGACTCGACGCTCATTGCCAAGGACTTCCCGCTTGGTCTCGACACCTCCTCGATCCGGGTGGAGGGTGAGGGGGGAGCGAAGCTCACCATCGGCACGATCGATGCGCGAACGCCACGTGCGGCGCCGGTCAATTTGCCGGAGCTGGACAAGCGCATCGAGGCGCTGAACGACCAGCGCGCCGACCTGCAAGGCGCGATCGACTCGGCCAATGCGCGGCGCAAATTCGCGGAGCATTTTGCGGAAGCGTCGCCCGCGGGCATTGGCGACAAGGGCGAGGCGCGGCCGATTGCCGAATGGCGCACGGCCTTTGCCACCGTCGGTGAGGAAATTGCGAGCGCCGATACCGCCGTCCGCGACGCCACGCGCAAGATGCGCGAGATTGATCGGCAGATCGCCCAGCTCGAAGTCGAGCGGAAGGCCAAGCCGCCGAGCAAGCTCGAAGTCCGCATGGACATCGCCGCGCCGGCAGCAACCAAGGCGACGTTGAGGGTCACCTACAATGTCCGCAACGCGCGATGGCTGCCGCTCTATGACGCCCGGCTCGACACCGGCGCCAAGGACCGCAAGCCGCAGCTCGAATTGGTCCGCCGCGCCGAGGTCACGCAATCCACCGGCGAGGACTGGTCCAACGTCACGCTCGGCGTCTCCACGGTCCGCATCGGCCGCGGCGGCAGCGCGCCGGAGCTGAATTCGCTGGTCGCACAATATCCGCAGGTACCGAGGCCGCGGGCGCTGGGTTCGCTTTCGGATTCGTCAATGCCTGCGGCGGCGCCAATGCAGCAGCGAAAGATGGAAACGTCCGCGGCCAAGGCGGCCGACGACATTCGCGAGCGCGCCGAAGAACAGCAGGCGGTCGCCGAGATCGGGGACTTCCAGGCTACCTACAAAATTCCCGGCCGCGTCAGCCTCGGCGCCGCCGAGGGCGCCAAGAGCCTGCGCATCGCCTCGGTGACCGTGCCCGCCGATCTCACGGTGCGCGCGGCACCGGTGATGGATCCCACCGCCTTCCTCGAAGCCAGCTTCAAGCAGGCCGACGACACGAGCCTGTTGCCGGGCAAGGTCGCAATTTATCGCGATGGAACCTTCGTCGGCCGCGGCAAGCTCTCGCCTTCGGCCAAGGACGATATTGTGCGGCTCGGCTTCGGCGCAGACGACAAGGTCAGGATCGAGCGCGCGGTGCTCAAGCGCAACGAAGGGTCGGCCGGTCTCCTGGTCACGACGTCGAAGACCGACGAGCGATCGTTCAAGACGACGATCCGCAATGGTCACGACTTCCCGATCAAGGTCGCGATCGAGGACCAGTTGCCGATCAGCGAGAGCGAGGACATCCTCGTCGAGATGCTGCCTGCGACCACGCCGCCGACCGCAAGCAACATTCGTGACCGGCGCGGCGTCCTGGAATGGTCGTTCGACGCCAAGCCCGGTGAGGTCAAGGACATCAACTTCGCCTGGCGCATCCGTTGGCCGAAGGACAAGAGTATGGTGATCGTGCCGGCGGGCTAAATTCCCGCCACAGGCGGCACCGCGCGCATCGATTGCGGCAACACGTAAGGTACGCCGTCGTCAGCCTGATGGACGACGGCGTCGATCTCGAAGATGTCGCGGATGGTCTCGCGTGTGACGACATCGGCGCGCGGGCCGTCGGAGGCGAGCCGGCCGCGGTTCAGCACGACCAACCGGTCGGCAAATCGGATCGCAAGATTGAGATCGTGCAGGATCGCGATGACGGCGGTGCCATCCGCCGCGCGGCGGCGCGCGGCTTCGACGAGGTCGATCTGGTGACGCAGGTCGAGGCTCGAGGTCGGCTCGTCCAGCAGCAGAAGGCCCGGTCCGTGCTCGGCCTCGCCGCAGGCGAGCTGCACCAGCACGCGGGCGAAATGGGCGCGCTGCTGCTCGCCGCCTGACAGCGTCGGCAATTGTCGTTCGCGAAATTTCGTCAGGCCAACCTCGTCCAGTGCGGCATCGACAAGCGGACCGGGATCGCGCAAGCTGCGGTCGCCCGCGCCCATCAGCACGATCTCCCCGACCGTGAAGGGGAAGGTGACGTTGATGTGCTGGGACAACATCGTGCGGCGCGCGGCGAGTTCGCGTGGCGTATAGCTGCGGAGATCGCGCTGCTGCAGCCGCACCTCGCCTTCGCTCGGGCGGAGGTCGCCCGAGAGCAGCCGCAGCAGCGTCGACTTGCCGGCGCCGTTCGGACCGATGATGGCGATCATCTCGCCGGCCCCCACGCTCAGGTCGACGCCATCGAGTAGCGTCGCGCGGCCGGCGCGCTTGGTTAAAGCACGGGCTTCGATCACGGCGCTCATAGCGAGGCGAGCCCACGCTGCCGCAGCAGAATCCCCAGGAAGACCGGGGCGCCGACTGCGGCGGTCAAGATGCCGATCGGCATTTCCGCCGGCGCCACGATGGTGCGCGCCAGCGTGTCGGCGCCGACCATCAGGATCGCACCGAGCAGCACCGAGGCCGGAAGCAGCAGGCGGTGCGTCGGGCCGATGACGAGGCGCAACAGATGCGGCACGACGATACCGACGAAGCCGATGACGCCGCTGATCGACACCGCGACTCCGGTCATGGCGGAGACCATGACGATCGAGATCCGCTTCAGCCGCTCGACGTCGACGCCGCCATGAAAGGCGTCGGCCTCGCCGAGCACCAGGAGATCGAGACCGCGGGCGATGTAGGTGCAGGCCAAGAGCCCGACGACCAGGATGGGCACGAGCACGGCGGCCTTGGTCCAGGTCGCGCCGCTCATCGAACCCAGCAGCCAGAACGTGATGTCGCGGAGCTGGCGGTCGTCGGCGACGAACACCAGCAGGCCGATGCCGGCATTGGTGATCGCGGTGATGGCAACGCCGGCGAGCAGGAAGATCGCGATCGAGGTCCGCCCCGAGCGGCTGGAGATGCCATAGAGGGTCGCGGTCGTGACCAGCGATCCCGCGAAAGCAGCAAGCGGCAACAGCTCGGTCTGGAGGAAATGCAGCGTCTCGCCGAAGCGTGAATCGGTGAAGACGATGGTACTTGCGGCCGCGAGCGCGCCGCCGCTGGAGACGCCGACCAGCGCAGGATCGGCGAGCGGATTGCGGAACAGGCCCTGCATGATTGCGCCGGCCGCGGCGAGCAGGCCGCCGACCATCGCGGTCGCCGCGATCCGGGGGATGCGGATCGACCACAGTACGAGCCGGTCACGGGCGGTCATGGCATCGGCGGCTGCGTTGCCGGCAAAGCCGAGTGCGGCAGGCAGCCGCGAGAGGGGAATGCCGGCCGCGCCGACGGTCAGCGCAACGGTCGCGATGACTGCAAGCGCTGCGAGGAGCAGAGGAAGCGCAACCGACCCGAACCTGCGTCCCCTACCGGCGCGTTGCCCGGTGCTACGCGCTCCTGTTCCGACCGCAACACTCATTGCCGGCAGTTCGCTGCCGACAAGGCCGAGGCGAACGTGCCACCCCGGTCGGACAATGCCGGATAGAGCTTGACGGAGAGATCGCGCGCCGCCGCCGCGGTGCGCGGCCCGAAGCCGAGCAGATATAGCCCGTCCATCGTGATGAAACTCTTGTTGGCTGCGACCGGCGTCAGCGCAAAGCCCGGATGGACATAGATCGCGTCGGCCTGGAGTGAGTCCTTGCCGCGCTCGATCGACAGCACGACATCGGGCTTCGCCGCGACGATCGCCTCGTCGCCGATGATCTTGTAGCCGTCGTAATCGTCGACCGCGTTGGCGGCGCCCGCGAGCTGGATGATCTCGTCGGCAGCGGTCTTGTGACCGGCGACCATGGCGCGTCCGTTCTGGAGCGACATCACGAACATCACGCGGACCGGCTTCGTCACCTTGGCGCGCAGTGCGCGGAGCTGCGCGAGATCGGCGCTGACCGCGGCGGTCAGGCATTCGGCGCGCGCGTCGACGCCCATGGCATGGCCCACCAGTCTAATTTTTTCGATCAGGCCGTCCTCGGAGAAGGTCTCCGGCACCAGCACCAGCGGCACCTTCGCCGTCTCCAGCAGGTCCATCGTTTCGCGCGGGCCCGACCCCTGGATCGCCAGGATCAGAGTGGGGGTGAGGCCGAGCACGCCCTCGGCTGAAATCTGGCGCATGTAGCCGACATTGGGTTTGTCGCGCAGCGCCGCTGCCGGATAGAGGCTCGTGGTGTCGACACCGACCAGGCGGCTCTCGAGCCCGAGCGCATAGAGAATCTCGGTGATGGCGCCGCCGATCGAGACCGTCCGTGTAATGTCGGCGACAACGACATCGCGGTTGCGCGCGTCATGCACGGTGATACCGGCGGCGTGCGCGATGGACGCGAGCGCGATCGTGCCGGAGAGCAGGATATTCGCGAGGGTGCGACAAAATGCCATTGCAGGTTACTTCGTCAGGATCAGCTTGTTCTGCGAGGTCAAACGCAGGCGATAATTGTCCTCGCCATGCGCGATGATGATCTCGCGCTCGGCCGCAAACAGCTCGCGGCTGTCGATTCGGCTCCCTCGCATAATGAGGGTTCTCGTTGTTGCAGAAGGGCTTTGTGTCGGCCCTGCCGCATCGCCGTCGCTGTCTCCGGACGTTGCTGACATGGTAGGTGTGATGCGCTTTCGAAATTTCAGATGCGTCTTGCTTGTATAAGCGGCGCGAAGCGCATTCCAACGGCGACGATTTACAATCGATATAAACTGCAACCTGATGTCATTGACCGTCGAAGTGTTGCCACGTAACCAATTAAGGCAGCGGACAGCTTGTCCGCGTCTCGAGAACATCAGCCAGCCAGTCGTTCGCTTTGCGAACGCACGCCAGCCAAAAGACTCCAAAAAGTGAAGTGCAGGCTGGGGCTGATATGGCTGACGGGGCTAGGTATTCGCGCGCCCTTATTTTGGGCGCATCGGTGGTTTCAATTGCGGCATTGGTGACGGAGAGCGGCCTCGCGCAGACTGCTCAGCCGCAAGCCGAGAGTGTGTCGCCGGAGCGGCCGAAGCAGGCCAAGCGCAAGCAGCCCAAGCCGCGGGTCGCGCAGCAGGCGGCGCCCGATGCCATGAACGCCCGCGCCCAGGCCGGCGGCGTCGCGCCCGTTCAAGCGCTCGACACCATCACGGCCGCGGCCTCAAAGACCGAGGAGCGTGCCGTCGATGCGCTTGCGCCGGTCAGCGTCGTGACGTCGGCGCAGATCGAGGCGCGGCAGGCCAGTACTGTCGGCGATCTCATCTACAACGTGCCGGGCGTGTGGGTTCAGAATCGCGGCGACGAGCCGTCGACCTCGATCAACATCCGCGGCTTGCAGGATTTCGGCCGTGTCGCTGTCGTCGTCGACGGCGCGCGGCAGAACTATCAGCGGACCGGTCATTTCGCAAACGGCTCGTTCTTCCTCAATCCCGAGCTGATCGGCGGCATCGACATCGTCCGTGGCCCCACCGCCAACATCTACGGATCCGGTGCGATCGGAGGTGTGGCGTCGTTCCGTACCAAGGACATCGAGGATGTCGTGCGCGCGGGAGAGCGATGGGGCGTGGACGTCAAGACCATCCTTGGCAGCAATTACGGGCGTGCGCTCGGCTCAGCCTTCGGCGGCGTCCGCGTCAATCCGGATGTCGACGTGTTCGCCGGCGGCACCTACTCCACGCAGGAGAACTACAAGGACGGCACGGGCTTCGAGGTTGCCAATACGGGCAACCGCCTCACGAGCGGCATCGCCAAGCTGACGGTGCGGCCTGCGGACGGGCACGAGGTCAAGCTCGGCACGATCTTCCAGGAAGACATCTACCGCGTGGGCCAGCCGCCACGGCGCGTCGGTGATCCCAACTCGACCAATGCGAACGGCACCAACAATCTCGGCGGCACGTCGATCTACGCATCCAATGTCAAGAACTACACCACGACGCTCGGCTGGAAATATTCACAGCCGGACAATCCATGGGTCGATTGGGACGCGAAGGTGTACTGGAATCGCACCGAGAACGATCAGGTCAAGAGCGCGCATACGAGCGTAACGCCGTCGGTCTATTGCGGCGGCGTGCCTGGAAATGCCGTGTCGGGCTGTATCGGCAGTAATCGCGGATATCTGCTCGACACGATTGGCGTCGACGTGCACAACACGTCGCGCTTCGAGACCGGAAGCTGGCGTCACGCGTTGACCTACGGACTGGACGCGTTCCAGGACAAGGTATCGTCGCGCGACACGACCGGCACGTCGGAGGTCACGACGCCCAGCGGTCAACGCACGGTGTCTGGCGGTTTCGTGCAGTGGAAGGCGAACTATACCTCGATGCTCGAGGTGATCGGCGCGCTCCGGTACGATAACTATCAGCTTTCCTCGGCTTCCTCGTCGTCCGGCGGCGATCGGCTGTCGCCGAAGATCACGGTTGCGCTTGTTCCCACCGCGGTCGTGACGCCGTATGTCAGCTATGCCGAAGGCTATCGCGCTCCATCGATCACGGAGACGCTGGTCAGCGGGCCGCATTCGGGTGCCACGATCAACGACTCCTTCTTCCGCTGTCCGTCAGGCACACCGGGACCGGGCGCGGATTCGACTTTCTGCTTCGTGCCCAATCCGAACCTGCGGCCCGAGGTCGGCAAGAACAAGGAGATCGGCTTCAACATCAAGAAGAATGACCTGTTCACTCCGGGTGATACGCTGCGCGGCAAGATCAACGTATTCCGCAACGACATAACGGATTTCATAGATCAGGTCGCCTACGGAAATCCCCTGGTCGTTCCCACCGGTCCGCCGCCGGCACCGAGCATCACCGTGCTGCCGTTCCTGCAATATCAGAACGTGGCGTCGGCGCGCATTCAGGGCTTGGAAGCCGAGGCGATGTACGACGCAAACCTCTGGTTCCTCGGTCTCTCCGGCACTTATCAAAATGGCAAGAACCTGCAGACGGGGTTTGGCCTGTACAGCGTTCCGCCGCAGAAGGTCACCACGACGGCTGGCGTGCGCCTGCTCGACCGAACCCTGATCCTCTCGGTGATGTGGACATCGGCCATCGCCAACTACGACATCCCACGGAGCTACACTCCGGCGACGTCGTACGATCTCGTGAATCTCTATGCCCAATATCAGCCGACGTCGGACCTCATGCTCAATTTCTCGGTCGAGAATCTCTTCAACCGGTACTACCGGCCTTACGCCATTCCGGTCGGCAGTACCGGCGATACGCAAAACGACGTGAAATGGGCGAGCGCCGGCGCCGGGCTCGTGATCAAGGGAGGCCTCAAGTACCACTTTGGCGGTACCTAGCGACTGCCGGCGATCCCGATGGGGGGCGCATCGGCCTCCAAAGCCACGCCGATGTCCCCGGCGTGGTTTCGGCGCGTTCTGAAGACCCGGTCGGCGTTCGCCGATCTGCATGACTGACAGGAGAAGAGTTAAATGTTTATCGCCATGAACCGTTTTCAAGTGAAGAACGGCGCGGAGACCGCGTTCGAAACCGTCTGGGCTACCCGCGAATCCTATCTCGGCAGCATGCCGGGCTTCGTCGAGTTTCATCTCTTGAAAGGTCCCGAGGCCGAGGACCACACGCTCTACTCCTCGCACACCACCTGGGTCGACAAGGCGGCGTTCGAGGCGTGGACGCGCTCGGACCAGTTTCGTCGTGCCCATGCCCGCGCCGACAATCCGACCGGCGAGAGCCTCTATCTCGGCCATCCCAAGTTCGAAGGTTTCGAGGTGATCCAGAGCGAGCGCAAGGCCGCGGCTGCCTGAGGCAGCGCGAAGCACGAGAGGAGCTGGACATGCTGAGCACCGATCTCGCCGATCTCAAGGCGTATATGGCCGACAATCCCGGCGCGGTGATCGAGGACGTCGCGCGCGAGCGCAAGGTCACGCCGCGCGCGGTGATCGAGGCGCTGCCGTCGTCGATGGTTCGGGTGGGTGGCGGCGAGCATTTCGTCGCTGCCATGCAAGACATCGCCGCGTGGGGCGAGGTGACGCTGATCGTTCATACGGACGATGCGATCTTCGAGTTCACCGGCGCGATCCCGGCAGGCGAGATCGGCCGCGGCTATTTCAACCTGATGCAGCCGAAGGGCTTGCACGGCCATCTCCGCCACGAGCGCTGTGCGGCCGTGGCCTTCGTCGAGCGTCCCTTCATGAGCAAGACTTCGGCATTCGTCGCTTTCGTCAACGCGGACGGCGGCATCATGTTCAAGGTCTTCGTCGGCCGCGACGAGACCCGGGCGCTGCGTGCGGACCAGCTTGTGCGGTTCCGGCAGCTTGCGGACCGCACGGCCGCGCCGGCCGCGTAGCTTTCACTGTCTGTTGGGAGATCAGGCATGCGAAGCATTTCCAGCCTTCGGCACATGATTGGATCCATCCTGCTGGCGGCGCTCGCACCGACTCCAGCCTTCGCGATCGACGAAGCGCTGTTGCCGCGCAATTTGTCGCCCTGGGGCATGTTCCTCGGCGCCGATATCATCGTGAAGACGGT
This sequence comes from Bradyrhizobium sp. WSM4874, assembly GCF_055811835.1. Classification (NCBI taxonomy): domain Bacteria; kingdom Pseudomonadati; phylum Pseudomonadota; class Alphaproteobacteria; order Hyphomicrobiales; family Nitrobacteraceae; genus Bradyrhizobium; species Bradyrhizobium sp. WSM4874. Next base: position 47,577 of record NZ_JBVVPR010000025.1, on the reverse strand, counting down.
GATGGTGGGGCTCGCCATCGCCTCGCTGGTGACGTGGACGGTCTGGCTCGCCAAGTCCATCGAACTACGCCGCAAAGGCGCGCTCGCCTTGCAGCGGACGCGCGCGCTCGAAGGCAACATCAAGCTGATCGAGGCGGCAGAACAGACCGGCGACGCACATGACGCCGTCGCCCAGCTCATCCAGTCCTGCGCGAAGGAAGCAGAGCTCTCCGGCGGCATCCTGGACGACGGCCTTCAGGAGCGCGTCGCGCTGCGGTTGGAGCGGGTCGAAGCCGCGATGTCGCGGCAGATCGCGCGCGGCACCGGCGTGCTCGCGACCATCGGCGCCACGGCGCCGTTCGTCGGCCTGTTCGGCACGGTTTGGGGCATCATGAATTCCTTCATCGGTATCTCCGAGAGCCACACCACGAGCCTCGCAGTAGTCGCGCCCGGTATCGCGGAAGCGCTGCTCGCGACCGCGCTCGGCCTCGTCGCCGCGATTCCGGCGGTCGTGATCTACAATCACCTCGTCCGCGGCATCGCCAACTACCGGGCGCTGCTGGGCGATGCCTCGGCGCAGCTCATGCTGCTGGTGAGCCGGCAGCGCGACCACAGAGAGTTCCGCATGGCGCGGGCGGCGGAGTAGGCCATGGCCGCGAAGCTCGGCGCACGGTCCGGATCGCCGCTCAAGTGCGGCGATCCGGATGATCTCGACGTCACCCATGAGATCAACGTCACGCCGTTCATCGACGTGATGCTGGTGCTGCTGATCATCTTCATGGTGGCTGCCCCACTTGCCACTGTCGACATCGGGGTCGAACTGCCGGCGACCGCGGCCGAGCCGGCACCGCGGCCGGACAAGCCGGTCTTCCTCACCGTGAAGCCGGATCTCTCGATCGCGGTCGGCGAGAACGTGGTCGCCAGCGATGCGCTCGGCACCTCGCTCTATGCCGCCACCAACGGCCGCAAGGACGAGCGCATCTATCTGCGCGCCGACAAGGCCGTCTCCTATGGCGACCTGATGGAGGTGATGAACGCCTTGCGCAACGCCGGCTATTTGAAGGTTGCGCTGGTCGGCCTCGATGGACGCAACTGATGGCCGCGAACGCCTTTGCTCTGCACGAGCCGCTCGGCGAGCGCGAGGGGGCACGATGGAGCATAGCGGCCGCGGTGATCGTGGCGTTGCACGTCGCGGCCGCGCTTCTTGCGACGAACTGGCTCAAATCGCAGCCCGAGCGGGGCGTCAGCCTGCCGGCGATCATGATCGATATGGCGCCGGTGACGTCGGCACCGCATTCGGTGCAGGACGACGTCGCGCCGGGACCGGTGATGCAGGAGGCCGACGCCTCGCCGCCGGAGCCGGTGCAGCAGCAGGCCGCCGAGGACACCATCGCGCCGACACCGCCGCAGGAGAAGCCGGACGTCGTCGCGCCGCCGGAGCAGAAGCTCGAGCCGACACCGGCGAAGCCCGAGCCGGCGAAGATCGTGCCGGTGGAAAAGCCTGCGCCGGCGAAGCCGAAGCTGGTCCGCCGCGAGGCCAGGAAGCCGTCGGAGGCGATGCCCGCACCGCGCACCAGCGCTCCGCCGCGGGCCGAGCGTGAGGCGCCGATGGCATCCGCGATGAGCGCCGGCGCGGTGGCCGCCGTGATCGCATCCTATAATCAGCGGGTTCGCGCGCATCTGATGCGCTTCCACCAATATCCGTCCGGCGGCGGCGGTCAGCGCGGCGTTGCCAGGCTCAGCTTCACCGTCAGCCGCAGCGGACAGGTCACGTCGAGCCGGCTCAGTGGCTCGTCCGGTGTTGCCGCGTTCGACGCCCAGGCCATGTCGATGGCCCGCCAGGCCTCGCCATTTCCGCCGATCCCGGACGAGATCAAGAACGGCGTGATGAACTTTACGATTCCGGTGGAGTTTACGGTGCGATAAGCCCCCCGCTGTCATGCCCCGGCTTGACCGGGGCATGACACGCGTTGAGAGAGCGTCAGCTTATTTCGCCTTCAGAAAATCCGCGACCTCGAGCAGCATGAACTCGTCGTCGTCGGCCTTGTTGGGATCGCGGCTGGACGAGAACGGCAGATTGTTGTCGTTGCCGACGATGATGTGGGTTTCATCGACACGATCGACGTTCTCGATGGTGAAGAACGGGAAGGTGTAGACGCCGTCATTGAGCGGCTTCTTCGCCTTCTTGTCGGGATCCCTGATCTTCAGGAGGTCGATATAGCCGATCTTGCGCACGGGCTTGCCGACATTGGCCTCCGTGAGCTCGATCTTGTAGACGCGCTTGAACTTGGCCACGTCAGGGAAGCAGTTCTCGCCGCGGGTCCCCTGAGGGCAGGCCTTGTCGGGCGTGCCTTCGCCGTTGTCGCGCTCGATGATGAGGCCGGCGCTCGGGTCGATCATGTTGAAGTCGCCGATGGCGTTGCCGTTCTGCTCGAACACATACTGCCAATAGCGGCCGGTGAACTTCTCCGCGACGACGTCGAATTCGAGGATGCGCGAGGCTTCCTTGCCGTCGACTTTCTCCCAGTCCTTCTTCTCGGCATCCCACAGCGGGCCCTCGAGCAGGCCGTAGAGAAACTTGCCGTCCTTCGAGGAGGCGAAGCCCTCATAACCCTTGGAGCGTCGGACGTTGACGTTGCTGTAGGTTGCGCCCGGCGCGGCCGGGGTCGCCACCGCCCAATGATCCGGCGAGCGCACCGGCTTGCTGTCGGCGACCGTCTCGAACAGCCCGAGAATCTTGCCGGTCTTGTCGGCCTTCAGGATGTAGGGGCCGAACTCGTCGCCGATCCAGAAGGTGTCACCGATAATCTGAAAACCTTCGGTGTCGAAATCGGAGCCGGTGAGATAGCGCCTCTCGGTGTCTTCATGGACGATGCGGAACGGCACGCGTCTGTCGGGATCGTGCAGGAACACGGTCTCCAGCCGCTCGATCTTGCCGCCAGCCCAATCCATCTTGTAGCGGTTGAGGTACAGCATCGAATCCGGTGAATTGGCGCGCGCGCCCATGCCATTGTCGATGATGACCCAGAAGGTGCCGTCGCCCATCGACTTGATGCCGGAATGGCCTTGCAACGGCTGGCCCTTGAACGGCAGCGACACGCCGGTCGCCCGCTCATAGGACTTGCCCATCACCGTGCCGAGCGCGTCGACCCGCTTGCCGGTGGTGTATTTGCCGGACGTCTTGAGATCGGCGGGCGCGTCTGCCGGCGCGTCGATGAACGTGGCAGCCGGCATCACCACGTGGCCGGCGAGCTTGGCGGGGAATTCACCTTCGCTCTGCGCGAGCGCGGAGCTCGCGGTGAGAATGATCGTTGCGACGGTGCCAAGAAAAGTCGCGCGCATGTGCGTCTCCTGTTAACGGAGACCGTCTTATGCGGACCGCGCATTGCAGTTTTGTGAAGCCGGGCCAAACGCCGCAGCCGACCGTTATTTTCTTCCGGAATGATCAGGCGATCTTGCGGGAGAGGAAGCCGCGGATCAGCGGGACCATTTCGTCGAACTTGTCCTCGAGCGCGAAATGGCCGGTGTTGATGAGGTGAAATTCCACCTGGGGCAGGTCGCGTTTGTAGGGATGGGCGCCATCGGCCGGGAAGATGAAATCGTTCTTGCCCCAGACGATCAGTGTCGGCGGCTTGTGCTTGCGGAAATAGGCCTGTACCGCGGGATACAGCGGCAAATTGGTCCGATAGTCGTAGAACAGGTCCATCTGGATTTCGCTGTTGCCGGGACGGTCGAGCAGCGCCTGATCCTGCACCCAGTTGTCGGGTGAAATCCGGCTGACGTCGGACATGCCGTCGGTGTACTGGAATTTCGTCGTTTCCAGCGTGACCAGCTTCATCAATGCCTGCCGACTGGCATCGGATCCGTCGGCCCAGTATTGCTTGATCGGATTCCAGAACTCCTTCAGTCCTTCATCATAGGCGTTGCCGTTCTGCACGATCAGGCCGCTGATGCGCTCTGGATTCTTGAGCGCGAGGCGCCAGCCCACGGGAGCTCCGTAATCCATGACATACATCGCATAACGGGTGACGCCGAGCTGGTCGAGCAGGCCGCCGACAAGCTCGCCGAAACGATCGAACGTGTACTTGAATGTCGCGCGCGGTGGCATCTCGCTCTGGCCATATCCAGGATAGTCGGGAGCGATCAAGTGGTACCTGTCGGCCAGTGCCGGGATCAGGTTGCGGAACATGTAAGAGGAGGTCGGGAAGCCGTGCAGCAACAGCACAACCGGGGCGTCCTTTGGACCCGCCTCGCGGTAGAAGATCTTGATCCCGTCGACGGTCGCGGTTCGATGATAGGTGACCGGATAGGCACTGGCGGTGTGTGCGTCGCGCTCCGGCTTCGCGGATGCTGCCGTCGAAGAAAATGCGACAGCCGCTCCGGACAACCCAAGAACGAGACGGCGACGATCGAGGAGCGATGGCTTGCGTGTGGTCTCCGCGGTTTTCATGTCAATGTCCTTTCAAAACGATGAGTTCGCCGATGGCCGCGAGGCGTTTTTCAAACGCCCTGATAGACCAGCCGGGTGAAGAAGCCGGGATCGATCACGAACTGCCCCCATATCGCGTCGAACGCCGCTGTCGGCTTCGCCGCAACGGTTTCATCCCGCGTTCGTCCCTGCTTCTTGAGGCGAGCGACGTTGTCGCGAATCCCGACGAGCATATCGCGAAAGGCCTGGAACTCGGCTTTGTTGCCGACGGGTTTGCCATGCCCGGCGATGACGATCGTGTCCTTGTCCATCGCCGCGAGATTGGCGTCGCATGCAGCGATCATCCCGTCGATGCTGCCGCCGGTCGAATAGTCGATGAACGGATAGATGCCGTTCCAGAACATGTCGGCGACGTGAACGATGTTGGCTTCCGCGAAGGTGACGGAGATATCGCTGTCGGTGTGCGCGGGCCCGTAATACTTCAGGCCGATCGAGCTTCCGTTGAGCTTAAGCTCGCGGCTGTGGGCAAAGACTTCGCTGGGGATTCCGCCCGCGCCGAGCGGAAGGAAATTGTAGTCCCAGTCCTCGACCCGCTGCACTTCGGCAAGGTGTTTGCGGGTGTTTTCCTGCGCAATGATTTTGGCGCCGGCTGCATGCAGCCATTCGTTGCCATCGGCATGATCGAAATGCCAGTGGGTGTTGACGAGATGGGTGACTGGATCGGCGCCCAGATCAGCCAGCGCTTTGGTGAGCTGGGGACGTGAGGCGCGGATGCCCGCATCGATCAGCACTTTGCCGTCGGGCCCGGTCAGCACGGCAATGTTGCCGCCGGAGCCTTCCAGTACGGTGATGTTGTTTCGGAGCTTGTGCGTGACAATCGGCGATACCGCAGCACTGTCCTTGATCAGGCTGACGATGCCTCGCGCTTCTGCGTAGGCTTGCCTGGGGCTGAGCCATCCCGAAGCGGCGGCGGACGCGGCGGCGCCGACGCAACACAGGCAGAAACCGCGTCGAGATAACGACGGGAGCTTTGGCGAACGCATGCAATTCTCGCTTTCTCGAGCGACAATCGACGGCGCCAATGATCGACCCCGCTGTCACGATGGAGGGTGGGGCCAATGCAGCAAGCAGTCTATCACGATAGCACGATCGACTGCGCTTGCGCGCAGCCGCGAGTTACTCCTTTACCGCCCCCGTCAGCGACGACACGTAGTAGTCGACGAACAGCGAGTAGAAGATCGCAACCGGCAGCGAGCCGAGCAGCGATCCCGCCATCAGCGCCCCCCACTGGTAGACATCGCCGGTGACGAGCTCGGTCAGGATCGCGACCGGCACCGTCTTGTTGGCGCCGCTCTGGATGAAGGCGAGCGCGTAGATGAACTCGTTCCAGGACAGCGTGAAGGAGAAGATGCCGGCCGAGATCAGGCCGGGCACCGCCAGCGGCAGCGTGATCCGGCGCAGGATCTGGAGCCGTGTGGCGCCGTCCACCAGCGCGCATTCCTCGAGCTCGTAGGGAATCGACTTGAAATAGCCGATCAGGAGCCAGGTGCAGAACGGCACCAGGAAGGTCGGATAGACCAGGATCAGGGCGAGCGGGCTGTCGAACAGGCCGAACTGCACGACCACGGTTGCGAGGGGAATGAACAGGATCGATGGCGGCACGAGATAGGCAAGATAAATGCCGAGGCCGACATAGGGGCTGCCGCGGAAGCGCAGGCGTTCGATCGCGTAGGCGGCAAGCGTGCTCGCGATCAGCGACAGCGTGGTCGAGCCGATCGCGACCAGCATCGTCGTCCATAGCCAGCGCGGATAGGCGGTATTGAACAAGAGGTGCTTGATGTGCGCCAGCGTCGGCGAGGAAATCCAGAACGGATTGTGCTCCTTGTAGTTCATCAGCTCTGCGTTCGGCTTGAATGACGTGATCGTCATCCAGTAGAACGGAAACAGGAGGATCAGCACGAAGCAGCCGAGCGGCAGATAGATCATCATCAGCCGCCGCAACCCGGAATCCCAGGCCATGGTGTCCGGGGGTGTGGTGGCGACGGCGGCCGGTTGGGCGGCGGTATCAGTCATTGCTCTCTCCCTGCTGCCATTTGCGGCGCGCCAGGCCGAAATAAGAGAACAGCGTCGCGAACACGAGGAACGGGATCATCGACACCGCGATCGCCGCGCCCTCGCCGAGCTCGCCACCGGCAATGCCGCGCTGGAAGGCCAGGGTTGCCAGCAAATGGGTCGAGTTGCCGGGGCCGCCGCGGGTGATGGCGTAAACGAGCTGGAAGTCGGTGAAAGTGAAGATGATCGAGAAGGTCATGACGATGGCGAGGATCGGCATCATCATCGGGAAGGTGATGTAGCGGAACCGCTGCCAGGCGCTGGCGCCATCGAGCATCGCGGCCTCGTAAAGCGAGGGCGAAATGGTCTGCAGGCCCGCCAGCAGCGAGATCGCGACGAAGGGAATGCCGCGCCAGATATTGGCGGCGATCAGCGAGAAGCGCGCCGGCCAGGGCGAGCCGAGGAAGTCGATATTGGTGGTGCGCCAGTGCAGCACGTCGACCAGAAGGTAGGAGATGATCGAGAACTGCGGATCGTAGATCCACCAGAACGCCAGCGCCGAGAGCACCGTCGGCACGATCCATGGCATCAGGATGATCGCACGCAACAGGCTCTTGAACGGAAAATGGTTGTTGAGCAGCAGTGCGAGCCAGAAGCCCAGCGCGAACTTCCCGAAGGTCGCGATCCCTGTGTAGACCACGCTGTAGAACACCGCGTTCCACCACAGGGAATCGGTGAGCAGATACTGGAAATTCTCGAAGCCGACGAAGACGCCTTTCCTGCCGATCGTGGTGTCGGTGAAGGCGAGCCAGATGCCGAGGCCGAGCGGATAGGTCAGGAACACCGTGAGCAGCCCGATCGCGGGTGCGAGGCACATCACGATCAGGAACGGCTTGTAGTCGAACAGGCGCACCAGCCAGGACGGCTGCCGCTGTGCGAGGGCGAGAGTGGGAAGTGTGGTCACGGACATCGGTTTGTTGTCCCGTCTCTGGAAGTCACCACGCCCGTCATTGCGAGGAGCGAAGCGACGAAGCAATCCAGGCTGTGACCGCGGGAACAGGCTGGATTGCTTCGCTTCGCTCGCAATGACGTGCTTCTGTGCAGCGTTACTTCTGCCGCCGGAAGTACCGCTTGCAGCGCTGCTCGGCTTCCGCGGCCGCGGCTTCCGGCGTGGCAGCGCCGGTCGCGACGGATGCGAACATCTGGATCAGCACGTAGTCGGCGCTCACGGCACCGGTCGCAGTCGAGATCGGGCCCGCGTAACCGTCGTAATAGGTGCTGTTCATGGTGTTCTTGAACAGCTGCACCTTGGGATCCTGCGACCACACCGAGGCCTCGGCATAGGCGGCCAGCGGCTGGGACCAGTAGCCGGAATTGGCGTTGAGCCACGGCTCGTACTGGTCCTTTTCGAGCATGTATTGCAGGAAGGCCTTTGCGGCGTTGGGGTACTGGCTGTGCTTGAACACCATGGCGTTCAGCGTCAGGCCCGCCATCGGAGAGACCTTGGCCAAGCCCTTCGGCAGCAACTGATGCTCGCTGTCGTCGGCGATCGCCTTGGTCGCCGGATCGTTCTTCAGCGAGAAATACAGCGAGACGCCGTTGGCGGTCAGCGCGATCTCCTGCGCGGCGTAGGCGCGGTTGTTGCTGACGTCATTCCAGGACGTCGTGCCGGCGATGAACGTCGGGTAGAGCTGCTTGACCCAGTTCAGCGCGGCGATGGTCTCCTTGCTGTTGATGACGACGTTGCCCTCTTCGTCGAGCAGGGCCGCGTTGTGCGACCATAGCGCCCAACTTGCGAACCCGTTGCCGTCTCCTTTGGCGTTGCCGAGCGCGAAGCCCGCCGGCTTGCCGGCCTTCTGGAGCTTCTGGCACAGGTCGAGGATTCCGGCATGGTCTTCCGGCACCTTGTCGAAGCCGACCGATTGCAGGATCGACTTGCGGTAGATCACGGGGCCCGCGGTGGCTCCGAACGGCAGCCCGATCCAAATGGGGCTCTTGTTCTTCTTGCCGTAGCGCTGCGCCAGCGGCAGCCAGCCGCCGTACCGTTTGCCGAGATAATCGGCGACGTCGGTCAGCTCGACCAGCTTGTCGACATAGATGTGCGGCGCATCGGAGAAGCCGATGATGATGTCGGGACCGGCGCCGGAATTCGAGGTCACCGCGGTCTGCTGGTTGATGTCCTCCCAGCCGACGAAATCAATCTTGACCTCGACGCCGGTCTCCTTGGTGAATTTTGCCGCATTGGCGCGGAACACATCCTCGTCGGCCTGGACGAAGCGTACCGGTCGCAGCATGCGCAGGGATGCGCCTTTCTCGATCGGCAGTTTCGGTGTGGGGACGTCCGCGGCCTTGATCGCGGATTGCGCATTTGCCGGAGCACCGGTTGCCGCGATTGCCGCAGCGGACAGGCCCAGCGCCAAGGCATCACGACGTGTGATGTCGTTCCTCATCGGTTCCTCCCTATATGTTTCCCTTCCCGGCGTTGGTCGCCGGTGAAGGGTCTTTCCGGTTGCCGGCGCGCCTTCGCGGCCGCCCGCCTAGCTGTTCGGGCCGCGGTCCATGCTGACAGGCTGCCAGCGGCGGAGCGCGGTGTCTTGCAGCACCGACGGATTGACGCAGCTTACCGGCCACATGCCCTGAAGCACCAGTGACAATTCGTAGCCCACCCGGCGCTTGCGCGCCTCGTCAAACCGTGCCGAGGCGGAGGCGACATGGGCGGTCAGGGTGACGTTTTCCATGCCGAGCAGCGGATTGTTGTGCGAGGGCGGCTCTTTCTCCAGCACGTCGAGGGCGGCATGGGCGATCCAGCCCTCCTGAAGCGCCTTGATCAGGCTTTCCTCGTCCACGGTGGCGCCGCGGCCGGTGTTGATGAAGACCGAGCCCTTCTTCATCTGCCGGAAGTGCTTCTCGGTGAGCATGTGATGCACCTCGGGCCGGGCGGGGGCGTGCATCGAGAGGAAGTCGGATTGCGACAACACCTCGTTCAGCGTCGCCGGAATCACGCCGTGGTCGGACATCAGCGTTTCCTGGATGAAGGGATCGTAGGCCATCATCCGCAGGCCGAAGGGAGCTGCGCGTTTCGCAACTGCACGCGCGACGCGGCCGAACGAGATGAAGCCGAGCGTCTGGCCCATCAGCCGCGGAATCTTCGACAGCGCCGGCCGGCCTTCGGCCCAGCGGCCGCTGCGTACCATCCGGTCCTGCTCGACCAGCCGGCGGAAGCCCGCGAGCAGCAGCATCATGGCATGGTCGGCGACCTCCTCGATGAAGGTGTCGGGGATGTTGGTGACGGGAATGCCGCGCGCGGTTGCGGCCTTGATGTCGACGCTGTCGACGCCGACCGAGCCGAGCGTAATGACCTTGCAGCTCTCAAGCGCGTCGATGATGGTCCTGGTGATCGGGATGCCCTTGGCGTAGATGGCGTCCGCTGTCTTCGCGGCGGCGATGAACCCGGCCTCGTCGGCCGGCGCCTCGACGATCTCGGCGTCGATCGGATCGAGCGCTTCGCGCTCGTAGGAATAATCGCTGCTCGCGACCGTGAAGCTCGCGCCCTTCGGCGTCACCACCCTGTATTTCGGCATATCCTGCTCCCGATTTGGTTTCTTGTTGTGACCCGGACTTTGCGCGGGCCTTTGCGTCTTTTACGCGAAATCGGGGCGGTTGCGTACAATCGGCGGTTGCCGTGGCGGCGATTTGTGCGACGGCGCCGACGTTTCCTCCGGGCTTTTACGGGGCGCTCCGTAACAGGTTGCTAAGGGCTCGCCACTAAAAGTTGATTCAATTGCGATCGATTCCCTCGCGCGTCCTTATCCCTTTGTTGCCGGAGCATCCCGTGAAATTGAGCAATCTGAAGATCGCCCCCAAGCTCGGCATTCTCGTCGGCGTCACCTTGTTCGGCCTGTGCATCTCCGGATTTCTGGCCGGCTATTTGATGAAGCAGGAGATGGTGAACGCGCGTATCGAGCAGGCCAAGGCCATCGTCGACATGGGCCGCAACTATGCGGTGGCGCTGAAGAAGCGGGTGGATGCGGGCGAGATGACGAAGGATGCCGCGATGGCTGATCTTCGCCGCTACGGCAACGCGATGACCTATGACAAAGGCGCCGGCTATCTATTCGGGACGTCCTATGACGGTATCACGCAGCTGGCGCCAGATCCAAAGCAGATCGGCACCAACCGCATGGAGGTTCTGACCAATGGCCGCAAACTGTCCTTGGAGCTGATGAACGGCGCGAAGGCTAACGGTTCAATCCTTTTGACCTATGAATACGCGAAACCGGGCCAGGAAGGCTTGATCCGGAAGATGGGCTACGCTGTGGCCGTCCCCGAACTCGAGATGTATCTCGGCACCGGCGCCTATCTCGACGACATCGACGCAAAGATGGGCCCGGTCTACTGGCTGCTCGGTCTCGCCATGTTCGGTATCGTCATCGTCGCCGGAAGCGTCGCCTGGCTGCTCGGCCGCAGCATCAGCCGTCCCTTGGCGCTGCTCGGCGCCCGCATGAAGGATCTCGCCGAGGGCAAGCTCGAGGGCGACATTCCCGGCGTGGGCCGTGGCGACGAAGTCGGCGCAATGGCGTCGACCGTCCAGATATTCAAGGACAACGCACTGCGCATTCGCGACCTCGAGAGGACCGAAGCCGATGCGAAGGATCGTGTCGCGGAGGAGCGTCGCAGCGCGATGGAGGGCATCGCCAGCGAATTCGAACGCAGCGTCAACGGCATCGTCCGATCGGTCTCCTCGGCCGCAACGGGCATGCAAGCCACTGCGCAATCCATGACCGCGACCGCTAGCGACGCCTCTTCCCGTGCGGCGACCGTCGGCGCGGCCTCGCAGAGAGCGTCGGGCAATGTCGGCACGGTTGCCGCGGCGGCCGAAGAGCTGTCGAGCTCGGTTGCGGAAATCTCGCGCCAGGTCACCCGCTCGACCGAAGTGGCGAGCCGTGCCGTCAACGACGCCGAGCGCACCAATGCCACGGTGCAGGAACTCTCCACCGGCGCCGAGAAGATCGGCGAAGTGGTCAAGCTGATCCACTCCATCGCGGCACAGACCAATCTGCTCGCCCTCAACGCCACCATCGAGGCGGCGCGTGCCGGTGAATCCGGCCGCGGCTTCGCCGTCGTCGCTTCCGAAGTCAAGGCGCTTGCCAACCAGACCGCCAAGGCGACCGAGGAAATCTCCGCCCAGGTCGCGGCGATGCAGACCTCGACCAGCGATGCGGTCGCCGCCATCGGCGGCATCACCCAGACCATCGCCGAGATGAGCGAGATCACCGCGGGTATTTCCGCGTCGATCGAGCAGCAGGGCGAGGCCACCCGCGAGATCGCCCGCAACATCCAGTCGGTCGCCGCCGGCTCGAGCGAGATCAATGCCAATATCGGCAGCGTCACCTCGGCTGCGGAAGCCACCGGCACGGCGGCAAGCGACGTGCTCACCAATGCCCGCGAGCTCGACAGCCAGTCCGGCGCGCTGCGCAGCGCAGTCGACGGCTTCCTCGCCAAGATGCGCGCGGCGTAAGCCGCCACACCAGAGCGATCCATCTACTCCATCGTCATGCCCGGGCTTGTCCCGGGCATCCACGTTCTGGGACACCGTACGCGTCGATAGGCGTGGATGGCCGGGACAAGCCCGGCCATGACGGAAAATGCGGAGCGCGCAGCTTCGCGAGCGCCTACTGCTTCTCGATCCCCGCCTCCCGGATCAGCTTCTCCCACAACACCAGCTGTTCGTTCACGAACGTGCCGAGCTGCTCGGGCGTGCCCGAAAACGCGTCCATGCCGAGGGTGGCGAGCTTGGCCTTGATCTCCGGCTGCTCGATGATCTTCCGGATCTCGGCATTGAGCCGCGTCACGATCTCCTTGGGCATGCCGGCGGGTCCGAAATAGCCCTGCCACGACGAGATGTCGAAGTCCCGCACGCCGGCCTCCTGCATCGAGGGCAGGTTCGGCACCAGCGGCGAGCGGTCCTTTGTCGTGACGGCGAGCGCGCGTAGCGCGTTGCCCTGGACATGCGGCAGGCCGGTCAGGATGTCCACGAACATCATCGAGACGCGGCCGCCCATGACGTCGTTGAGCGCCGGCGGTGAGCTCTTGTAGGGCACGTGCAGAAGGTCGAGCCCGGCATTGTGCGCAAAGGTCGCCCCCGACACGATCGCCGAGGATGAGCCCGAGGCGTAGCTCAGCTTGCCCGGATTGGCCTTGCCATAGGCGATGAGTTCGCCGACGGTCTTGGCCGGCACCTCCGGGTGGATCACCAGCATGAAGGGCAGGTCGCCAGTGCGCGCGATCGGGGTGAAGTCCTTGACTGGATCGTAGGTCAGGCTTTTGAGCAGATAGGGATTGGCCGAATGCGTGGTGTTGGTGGTCACCAGCAGCGTGTAGCCGTCGGGCGCGGCGCGCGCGACATAGGTGGCGGCGATCATGCCGTTGGCGCCCGCCTTGTTCTCGATGACGATGCCGACGCCGAGGGCCTGCGACAAATGCTGCGAGATCAGCCGCGTCGTGGTGTCGGTGCCGCTGCCGGCCGCGAACGGCAGCACCAGCGTGATGTTGCGGCTCGGATAGTTGTCGGCCTGCGCAGCGGATGCGGCGGCGAGACAAACGGCGGCCGTGCCGATGGCACGCAGGTTTCGGATCAACGCTGAAAGCATGTCTGGTCGTTCCCTCTTTTTTCGTTGGCGGGGAACCTAGCGTCTCCTCGTCGAAATCGGAAGGCGCGAGTTTGTCGCCTCGTCTCGCGGCGCGGAATTACTTCACCGCGGACCCCTGGCGCGAGGCGATCACGACGCCGGCGAGCACCAGCAGGTAGCCGATCAGGTGGAATGGCTGGATCTTTTCGCCGAGCAGCAGGATCGCCATCGCCGAGCCGAACACCGGCACCAGATGGAAGAACGGCGCGGCGCGGTTCGGGCCGATCAGCGCCACGCCCCGGTTGAAGAACAGATAGGCCAGCGTCGAGGGAAAGATCAGGATGTAGCCCAGCGTCGCCAGCGTCATCCCGTCGAGTTGCAGGACGCGGCCGCTCCAGGCCTCCCAGATCGCCGTCGGCAGCAGCATCGTCGCGCCGCAGCAGGTGGTGAAGGAGAGAAAGGAGAGTTGGTGGATCTTCGGACGCCGCGGGATGAAGGCGGAGTAGATCCCGAACGCCACCAGCGAGGAGGCGAACATGATGTCACCCCTGTTGAAGCTGATGCTCGCGAGCGCGGCGAGATCGCCGCGCAGGATGATGATCAGCACGCCGAGAAGCGAGATCGCGATGCCGGCGAGCTGCGCACCGGTCAGCCGCACGCCGAACAGCACCAGTGACCACAGCGCCACGAACAGCGGTCCCGCCGACTGGATCAGCAGCGCGTTCAGCGCCTCCGTGTACTGCATCGCCCAGTACGAGATCGCGTTGTTGAAGGCAAAGCCCACCAGCGACAGGAACAGCATCAGGGGCAGGCTCTTGCGCAGATTCGGCCAATCGCGCTTCAGGTGCGGCCAGGCGAAGGGCAGGAGGATCAGGAACACGCCGAACCATCGGATCGTGGTCACCGTCAGCGGCGGCACATGCGCACCGACGTGACGCGCGAGCACGATGTTGCCGGCCCAGAACAGTGAGCTCAGGCTAAGCAGCAGATAAGGCTGGTTGTTGAGCCAACTGGCCGGATTGGAGGCCGGTGGCGCGGGCGAAGCGATCGTCATTGGCGTTGGTTACAAGCTTGCGCCGGATGTACGTCGTGACACAAGTCACGCGGCCGCAATGCTACAATGCAGGCATGGCCAGAGGAGGCGGCATTGGCGGTTAATATGTTGAACATCGATGGCCTGGAGCGGCTCGATCGGCATGCACCGGTGGTGATGCTGAACCTGATGCGCTTCCACGCGCGCTCGGGCGACGGCGACGGTTCCGGCTGGGACGCCTATTTGCGCTACAGTGCGGTCACAGTGCCGATGATCAAGGCGCGCGGCGGCACGCTGCTCTGGACTGGCGAGGCCAAGGCGGTCGCGCTCGGCCCGCAGCAGGGCAACAACTGGGATTTCGCGGCGCTGGTCTATTATCCCACGGTTGCGGCTTTCGTCGACATGATGACGTCGGAGGCCTATGAGACCGAGGCCGATCCGCATCGCGTCAACGCCTGCGCCGAGCACGTCATCATTGCGACGAACGAAGCGTACAGCAAGTTCAAGACGAAATAGCCCTCGCTGCCGCGCCGCGCTTTTCCCTCTCCTACGGCGGAGAAGGAGGACCTATGCCGCCTGCTTCCGTGACGCCACGAACACGCCGGCCAGCACCAGCGCGAAGCCGATGAAGTGGAACGCCTGCGGGTGCTCGCCGAGAAACGCCATTGCCATGATGGAGCCGAACACCGGCACGACATGGAAGAACGGCGCGGCGCGGTTGGCGCCGATCAGGCGGACACCGCGATTGAAGCAGAGATAGGCGAGCGTCGAGGGGAGCACCGCGACATAGAACAGGGTCAGGAGGTTCGGCCCGTCGAGCTTCATCACGGGGCGCGCGGACAACTCCCAGATCTCCAGTGGAATGAGACAGGCAGCACCGCAGCCGAAGGTGAAGGCGAGGAACGACAGGCCGTGCATCGGCGGCCGCTTCAAGGTCAGCACCGAATAGAGCGCGAAGATGATCAGCGCGACGACGAAGATGAGGTCGCCCTTGTTGAAATCGATGTTCGACAGCGTGGTGAAATCGCCATGCAGCAGAATGATCAGCACGCCGCACATCGACAGCAGCACGCCGAAGGCCTGCGCCGCGGTGAGCCTGACACCGAGGATGGCGAGCGACCACAGCGCCACGACCAGCGGCGCGGCGGATTGCAAGAGGAGAGTGTTGAGCGCCTGCGTATGCTCGAGCGCCCAATATTGCAGCGTGTTGAAGGCACCGATGCCGGTGATCGAGAGCGTGACCATCAGGCCGAGCTTGCCGCGGATCGCGGGCCAGTCCTGCGCAAGGTGTTTCCAGGCGAACGGCAGCACCAGCAGGAAGGCAAAGAACCAGCGCAGGAACGACAGCGTCACCGGCGGGATGTGGCCGGCGGCGAGCCGTCCGACGATGGCATTGCCGGCCCAGCACAGCGCGGTGATGCTGAGCAGCAGATAAGGCTGGTTGGCGATCCAGTTGTGGCCGGATGTTTCCGTGTTCGTGGTCTGGCCGGTGGCGGACATTGTGATTGTTGTGGCCCCGCGTCATGCGCCAAGCCTCCGGCCCGGCGGCACCCGGGCCGGCTCGTAACCCGGCTCCCTCAAAGACACGGAAATCGAGGTTGCATCAACGGGGGCCGGATGCATCGCGACCATGCAGCGGTGGAAGCAGCCTCTCACGCTTTGGTCGAAGCCATTGCGCTTGTCGCGAAGGGTTCTGAATTTTCCGGGGATATCAAAGGCTTGGAGCGCGCTCGCGGCCCCAAAAAGGCCCCGTTCTTGCTTGCTTACAGAGGCTGCATCCTTTATCCGGTTGGCTGCCTCGCGTTCGAGCGGCCCCGGCCGTGATTGGGCTGGGCGCATCTAACAGATTGCATAGGGATTACCCGCGAATGGCCAATGTTGTCGTCGTCGGCGCCCAGTGGGGCGACGAAGGAAAGGGCAAGATCGTCGACTGGTTGTCGGAGCAGGCGGACATCGTCGTCCGTTTCCAGGGCGGCCATAACGCCGGCCACACGCTGGTGATCAACGGCAAGACCTACAAGCTGGCGCTGCTGCCCTCGGGCGTGCTGCGCGAGCAGAAGCTGTCGGTGATCGGCAACGGCGTCGTGTTCGATCCCACCGCCTTCCTCGACGAGGTTACCAAGCTGCGGTCGCAGGGCGTCGCGGTCAGCCCGGACAATCTGCGGGTCGCCGAGAACGTCACCCTGATCCTGCCGCTGCATCGCGAACTCGACGCGCATCGCGAATCCGCCAATGCGGCGACCGCGATCGGCACCACCCGCCGCGGCATCGGCCCGGCCTACGAGGACAAGGTCGGCCGCCGCGCCATCCGCTTGATGGACCTCGCCGATCTCGACACGCTGCCGCACAAGATCGACCGGCTGCTGGCGCATCACAACGCATTGCGCCGCGGCCTCGGCCTGCCGGAGTTCGACGGCAAGGAGATCCTGAAGGAATTGACTGCGCTCGCGCCGCAGCTCCTGCCCTATGCCGAGACTGTGTGGCGGCTGCTCGACATCAAGCGGCGCGAGGGCAAGCGTATGCTGTTCGAGGGCGCGCAGGGCGCGCTGCTCGACGTCGATCACGGCACCTACCCTTACGTCACCTCGTCCAACACGGTGGCGGCGCAGGCCGCGACCGGCTCGGGCCTCGGCCCCGCCGCGGTCGGCTATGTGCTCGGCCTCTGCAAGGCCTACACGACCCGCGTCGGCCAGGGCCCGTTCCCGACCGAGCAGGACAACGAGACCGGCCGCAAGATCGGCGAACGCGGCCGCGAGTTCGGCACCAATACCGGGCGTCCGCGCCGCTGCGGCTGGTTCGATGCGGTTCTGGTTCGCCAGGCGGTCCGGACCTGCGGCATCAACGGTCTGGCGCTGACCAAGCTCGACATTCTCGACGGCTTCGACACGATCGAGGTCTGCACCGGCTACAAGCTGGACGGCAAGGAGATCGATCATTTCCCGGCGGGCGAGGGCGCACAGGCCCGGGTCGAGCCGATTTACGAGACGATCGAGGGCTGGAAGGAGCCGACCGCCAATGCGCGGTCCTGGGCCCAGCTGCCGGCCCAGGCGATCAAATATGTCCGCCGCATCGAGGAATTGGTGGGGTGCCCGGTCGCGCTGCTTTCCACCAGCCCTGAACGCGAGGATACTATCCTGGTACAAAATCCGTTTGAGGCTTAACGATCTCTTACCGGGACGCGCGTATAATTGAGTAGAAATGGCTGATTACTATCCGCTGATCGCCCGCGCTATTGCCGCCCTGGACCCCAACGCTCCCGGCGAGAGCCGTCGCGCGCTCTACGAGCGGGCGCGTACGGCGCTGATCGCGCAGCTCCGCAGCGTGCAGCCGCCGCTCTCCGAATCCGAGATCACCCGCGAGCGCCTCTCGCTGGAAGAGGCCGTCCGCAAGGTGGAATCAGAGGCTGCCCAGCGTGCCCGCGAGGCCTCGCGCCCCGGTGGCGGCGCGCGCAGCAGCGGCAGCGGCGATGCCTTCCGCCGCGCCAGCACCCGCGCCACCGAGGGCAACGCGCCCGCGCCCCAAACCACTGCTCCGCCGCGCACCCGTCCGGCTCCGCCGCCGCCGCGTGCCGACCGGCCCTCCTTCAACGTCGATGACCAGGGCGACGCCCCACGCGCGCCGCGGGCTCCGCGTTTCGACGCGCCGCGGCAGCCGGGTCCGTCGGCACCGCCGTCGATGCCGGAGCCTCCGCCGCCCGGACGTGATCGCGCCGGTGGGCGCCGTCCCCCCGACATGGGACCTCCGCCGCCGCCGCCGGCACCGGGCGTGCGCGGCTTCCGCGACATCACGGCCGATGCCAACGATCTCGGCGGCGCCGCCGCGCAGGCCAACCGTGCCGCGCGCCGCACGTACGCCAACGTGCCCTCGCCCTCGCCGGAATTCGACCGGCTCGAGCCGAGCCTGGAGAATCGCGCCGCCGGGGCGGACGCGCCCTACTCCTACGACGAATCGATCGAGGAGGCCGAGCGCTACGCGCCGCAGTCGCAGCCGCCGTCGCAACGTCCGCACATCCCCGTTCTCGACCGCGACACGAAGAAGAAGCGCGCCCGCACCGGCCGCGCCTTTCCGTTCAAGAGCGCGATCGCCGTCGGCATCGTGCTGATCCTGGTCGGTGCCGGCATCCTCTGGGGCAAGCAGCTGGTCCAGACCGCGACCAACCTGTTGAAGTCTTCGCCGACGCAGGTGGTGGAGGCGCCCAGGGATTCGTCTCAGCCGCAGAGCAAGCCCAAGATCCCGGATCGCGTCGGCCAGCCCTCGGCCAGCGACCAGCCGGTCGCGCCGGTGGCGCAGAAGGTCGTGCTCTATGACGAGGATCCATCCGATCCGAAGGGCAAGCAATATGTCGGCTCGGTGGTGTGGCGGCTCGAGCCGATCAAGGCGTCGGGCAACCAGAAGGCCGACGTCGCCGTGCGCGCCGACATCGAGATTCCCGACCGCAAGTTCAAGATGACGATGTCGTTCCGCCGCAACACCGACTCCTCGCTGCCGGCGAGCCACACCGCGGAGCTGACCTTCGTCCTGCCGTCGGACTTTCCGGGCGGCGGCGTCGCCAACGTGCCGGGCATCCTGATGAAGTCGAACGAGCAGGCCCGCGGCACGCCGCTCGCAGGCCTCGCGGTCAAAGTCACCGACGGCTTCTTCCTGGTCGGCCTCTCCAACGTCGACGCCGACCGCAGCCGCAACGTCCAGCTCCTGAAGGAGCGTTCCTGGTTCGATGTGCCCCTGGTCTACGCCAACCAGCGCCGCGCCATCATCGCCATCGAGAAGGGCGCTCCCGGCGAGCGCGCCTTCAACGACGCCTTCGCGCAGTGGGGCGACTAGGCATTCCGTCATTCCGGGGCGACGCGTAGCGTCGAGCCCGGAATCCATTTTCCCAAGTCACGCATTTTCCCAAGTCACGCGTTTTCCAAGTCACGCGTTGCGCGATGGGTTCCGGGCTCGCGCTTGGCGCGCCGGGAATGACGTCATGGACGCGCCCTATTGCGCGGCAGCTTCCCGCTTGCGCGATCCTGTCGCGGCCGCGTGCTCGCGGTCCATCACGGCGCGACAGCCCGGGCTGACCTGAGCCTTTTTCTGCACCATGCAGGCCCTGATCCTGGGGATGTCAGGGATCTCACTCGAGCACAGCCGCATGGCATCGCCGGAGCACATCTGCTGCGCTTCGGACGAGAAGGAAAGGCCGGGCGATGTCTGGAATGCGATGGCTGCGGTTGTGACAGCGAAGAGAGTTGCGATGGTCTGGTAGCGTGTCATGCGGAATGCGTCCCCGAGTTCCGTGGGTTGAGCCACTTGGTTTTGGGGCGCCGCACGCGGCTTGATCTGCCGCATGTCACAGCCTTCACGCCGGGACCTCAATCCCGCATGTGGTCGCTCGATCTCTCGTGATGTTCGAATCGAAAAGTGCTGCGCCGCCCGAATCAAGTATGCGCCATTGTCGCGCAGCTGCAATGGCGGGCAAAAAGGAATTCGCAATTGTTGCGCGCACGTCACGCACAATGCGACTCGCGTGCGGTCAGATCAACCGATCGGAGGACACGCTCGCTTGTTCCGCATCGCTTGCGCCAAGCGCTGCGTGCTCCTCGACAGCAGTAACGCCCTTTGCCGTGAGCTCGAACAGATCGCCGTCCTTCATCACGTAACCGTCGGCGATCAGCTCGCCTATCTTGCCGTGCCGGTCGTCGGCAAAGGCGATGGATTGGCTGATGTCCCTGAGAATCGAGAGCTGTTCGTCGCGCAACATGGCTTCACTCTCCATTATCCGGGAATTGTTCCGGTCCTTACATGCCGTGGCTCTGAAACACCTTGCTGCAAGAGCGCGACAGCTTGGCTCTGTTGGCTTGCAAGCAGCCTTGCACCGCCATGTCATTGCCGAGGTCCTTGCGGCAGAAGCGCGAGGCGTCCCGCGAACAGGCCTGCTGCTCCTGCGGCGAACCCATATGGCCTTGTGCGAGAGCGGGCGCGTTCGACAGGCCGCTCACGGCCGTCAGCGCGATCGTCGCCAGGAAGAACAGTTTGCGGGACATCGGCGGCTCCAAATCTGACAGGTGAGTTTCAGGTCCTGTCTGAACTCGTCGCTGTGCCGCTTGTTCCCGACGCAGTGCCGCACCCCCCGCTATTCAAGGTTCCCGCGGCCCTGCTATAAACGGGGCCAAGGATGAGGGTGCCTGATGAAACGCTATCTCGTGTTTGCGCTGGTTGGCCCGTTCGTGGGCGGGTTCCTGCTGCTGCTGACGACGACCTACCAGTCCGGCTATTGGACCCAGACCAGTCTCGGCGAGGTCGGCAAGCTGTTCGCGGTGTTCTTCAAAACCCTGCAATACAGCTATCTGTTCGGCTTTCTGCCCTCGCTGATGATCGGTGCGGTCGACGACATCCTGATCCACATCCGCCGGATCGGCCCGGTGCTGCGGATGCTGCTGGTCGGCGTGTTCGCCTTCATCCTGGCCTCGCTGACCTACAGCTCGCGCGGGCCGGACTCGGGCGCGGTGCAGTTCATCCTGTACGGCCTCGTCGGGTTCGTGCCGGCGGTGATTTCATCCTGGCTCGTGCATAGATATGTCGAGGAGCCGCAGCCGGCGGCGGCACAGACTTGAGGGCGCGACCTTCGATCACGCCGCAGCAACCTCCGCCGCGCTGGCGCGTTCCCTACAGGCCATGACCATGCCCGATGACGATATTCTTGCTCCGCGTCGATCCCGTTCGGGAAACCGCTCGGGTGCGGCCTCTTCGGGCACCAAGGGACGTGGGCCGATCATCGATCAGGACGGTCACGAGATCCGGCCCGAAACGCTCGAGCAGGGCTTTCGCGAGTTTCGCTACGAGTTCGGGAAGGACAGTCCCTTTGCTGGCAACCCGTTTGGCAATCTGACGCGCGAGCAGCGGATCGCGCGGATCGAGGCGATCGCAAAGCTGCTCGATGTCGCCTTCGTGCTGCCCGGGACCAATATCCGCTATGGCATCGATGGGTTGATCGGACTGATCCCCGTCATCGGCGACATCATCACCACCGCGATCTCGCTCTGGCTGGTGCGAGAGGCGAGGGCGCTCGGGGCGCCCTGGTACATCACCGCGCGCATGCTCGGCAATGTCGCCCTCGACGGCGTCGTCGGCATCGTCCCGTTCGTGGGCGACGCCTTCGATGTCATGTTCCGTGCCAACATGCGCAACGTGCGCCTGCTGCGCCGCTGGCTCGACAAGCAGCCGCGCATCTGACACGCCCCAATACGCAAAAAGCGCGACGGCCTTTCGGCCACCGCGCTTTCAGCGCACATAGCAGTCGCTACGAAAACTTACGCCGCGTCGGCGGCGTCGGTGCTGGCTTCCACCGGCTTGCGGTGGCGGGGCAGCGGGAAGGCTTCGCTCTCATAGAGCGAGCGGATGCCGTTCTGGTCGAAGCGCGCTTCCTCGACCTGGAGATAGGCGCCGTTCAGCGAGTCCGTCGGCAACTGCTCCATCGCGAACTGGACGGCTTCGGCCGCGGTGCCGAACCGGCGATAGGTGAAGCCTGCACGCTTCTTCTTGCGGATCGCAGCGGGGAAGAGTTCGGCGGAAGTATTGAAGTTGAACGGACGCAGTGGACGCATGGTCAAAGACCTCGTGATCTCTCTGGGGCTTTAAGCGCGTGGGGTTTAGACGGGCAGAGGCCACGATTGAGTGGGCGCCGCACATGTCATTTTCGTCCTCTAATATAGCCCGTTTTGACAAAATTGCGACCCCCGCGATGCGAGATGATGAATCCGCGCATGGCTGCTCCGCAACCTAGAAAGTTATAATAATATCAGTGGCTTGAGTGGTTTATAGCTTGCCAAGGAGCAGGAGCACGAGCAGCACTACCAAGACAAGGCCGCCGATCCCCATGCCGGAATGACCCATTCCGTAGCCGTAGCCACCGACGCGGCCCGACAGGCCGCCGACGAGATAAATGATCACCAGGATGATCAGGATGGTCCCAAGCGTCATGGCATCCTCCCTGGCGGCCGCCGGAACGCCATGGCCGCCGCACCACCGGGGGAAGAAAAGCACATCGCGCCGCTGGGTTCCATGACGGAACCCGGCGGCGCGCAAGGTTTATTTGGGTTCGAGCTTCAGCGCCGCGGAATTGATGCAGTAGCGCAAGCCGGTCGGCCCCGGGCCGTCGGGGAAGACATGGCCGAGATGGCCGCTGCACTTGGCGCACAGCACCTCGGTACGGATCATGCCGTGGCTGACGTCCCGCTCCTCGTCGATATGGCCCTCGACGGCCGGCTGGGTGAAGCTCGGCCAGCCGCAGCCGGAATCGAACTTGGCGTCGGACTCGAACAGCACATTGCCGCAGCCGGCGCAGGTATAGATGCCGGCGCGGTGGTCGTGCTCATATTCGCCGGAGAAGGGACGCTCGGTCGCCTTCTCGCGCAGCACCGCGTATTGCATCGGCGACAACTCGCTGCGCCATTGCTGTTCGCTCTTGATGACCTTGTCGTCCGTGGTTTTCGTCTTGGTGTCGGGCATGGGTCTCCCGTTTTTTTGATGATCTTGTTTTCGGCAATCTTGTTCAGTGATCTTGCGATCAGTTGGTGGCCTTGCTGGCGCTCACCAGCGTCGGCTTCTCGATATAGTTATCCGCGAACAGCTTTTTGAGGTTCTCGACCTTCGGGAGGTCGTTGTAGGCGATATAGGGCTGGTTCGGGTGCAGCGTCAGATAATCCTGGTGATAGGCCTCCGCCGGATAGAACGCCTCAAGCGCGCCGACCTTGGTCGCGATCGGCTTGCTGAAGACCTTGGCGCCGTTGAGCTGGGCGATATAGGCCTCGGCCACCTTCTTCTGCTCGTCGGAGGTGGTGAAGATCGCCGAGCGATATTGCGTACCGGTGTCGGGGCCCTGCCGGTTGAGCTGGGTCGGGTCGTGCGCCACCGAGAAGTAGATCTGCAGGATCTTGCCGTAGGAGATCTTCTTCGGGTCGTATTTGATCTCGACCGATTCCGCGTGGCCGGTCCGGCCGCTCGATACGGTCTGGTAGTCGGCCGTCGCCTTGGTGCCGCCGGCGTAGCCGGAGACGGCGTTGACGACGCCTGCGGTGTGCTGGAACACGCCCTGGACGCCCCAGAAGCAACCGCCGGCGATCACGGCGGTCTGGATCCCGCTTGCGGGCGCCGCGTCAACGGCGGGAGCGGGGATCACGACCGCATCCTCTGCGGCCCGGGTTGGCGCGGCAAAAGCCAGCGTCAGGGCGGTGGTTGCGGCGAGCAGGGACAGGAGGGCAGGTCGGCGCATGGCGATCCTCTTTCCGAAGGTCTGACAGTCTAGGGCGGTTGGGGCCGGGCGAACAGCCTGCCCGGCATTTTCGGACATTCGAGATACGGGCGGACCGGGCGATTGTTACGGCCGGACGGACACGAGTGTGTGAAACGCGCCGCCTGGAGCAGCCCGGCTTGGCGAGGACCGGAACTCCGCGCTAGATGAACCGGCGCGATCGGTGATCGACTTAAAAGAATCGTGGCTGGAGCTGACCTGACAACATGCTGCGCGTCGCATCCCTGACTCTCGTCGCTGTTCTCGCCGTCCTGGCCGGCTGGAGTTCGATCGCGGCAGCCGATCCGAAACCCGGCGACGACCTCGCCCTTTGCCGCGACCGCCAGGCGGATGCGCAGGCGAGGGCGCAGGCCTGCGACAATTTGCTCAACGCCGACCGGCTCACCGGCAAGGACAAGGCCATCGCGCTCTCCGTGCGCGGCAATACGCTGATCAACAAGCGCGACTACGTCCACGCGATCGAGACCTTGTCCATGGCCGTCGACCTCGATCCCGACAACGTTGTCACGCTCAATTTGCGCGGCCTCGCCTATGAGCGGACGGGCCAGGACGACCGTGCGATGGCGGACTACAACCTCGCGCTCCAGAAGCGCCCGACCTACGGTGTCCCCTACAACAACCGCGGCATCATCCAGGTGCGCCGGGGGGCGCTGCAAAGCGCGCTCGACGATTTCAACCTGTCGATCAAATACGCGCCCAAGTTTCTGCTCGGCTACACCAACCGCGCCCGCGTGCGCACGCTGATGAAGGATTTTGACGGCGCGCTCGCCGATTTCGCGGAGGCCGAGAAGATCGAACCGGCCGCGCCGCAGATCACCAGCAATCGTTGCATCACCTACGGCATGATGGGCAAGTTCGACCAGGCCTTCGCCGATTGCAACGGCTTGATCGAAAAGCAGCCGAAAAACGTGTACGCGATCAACAATCGCGCCGACGTCAACATGTTGAAGGGCGATTTCGACGCCGCGCTGAAGGACTACAACATTGCGATCCAGATCAACCCGAACAATGTCCGGGCACATTCGGGTCGCGGCCAGATCTACGAGCGCAAGAAGGATCTTGCCCAGGCCCGTGCCGACTATCGCGCGGCGGCCTATTCGCTGACGAAGTTCGACGAGTTCGATGTCGCGCGTGCCCGCGCGATCGCACAGGAACGATTAGCCGCGCTGACCCCGCAGCCGTCGGCCGGATCCACGGGACGCCGCGTGGCGCTTGTGATCGGCAACGGTGCCTACAAGAACGTCCACGCCTTGCCCAATCCGCCACGTGACTCGAAAATGATCGCAGCCGTGCTGCGCGATGTCGGCTTCCAGACCGTGATATCCGTCAGCGACCTGACCCGCGACAAGTTCTTCGAAGCGTTGCAAACGTTTGCGGCCGAGGCGGAGAAGGCGGATTGGGCGGTGGTCTATTACGCCGGCCACGGTTTCGAGATCGGCGGCGTGAATTATCTCGTTCCCGTCGATGCCAAGCTCGCCGCCGACAGGGACGCCGAGACCCAGGCGGTTGCGCTGGAGCAGGTGATCGCGGCGGTGGGCGCTGCGCGAAAAGTGCGTCTGGTGATGCTGGATGCCTGCCGCGACAATCCGTTCGCGCCGACCATGCAGCGCACGCTGTCGCTGAAGCTGGTAGACAAGGGCTTTTCCAACATCGAGCCTGGCGCCGGCTTCATGGTGGTCTACGCCGCCAAGCACGGCGAGACCGCGATGGACGGCGACGGCGGCGCCGACAGCCCGTTCGCCACCGCGCTCGCCCGCGAAATCAAGGTGCCGCGCGTCGAGATCCGAAAACTGTTCGATATCGTCCGCGACGACGTCTGGCTTGTGACCAAGCACGTGCAGCAGCCGTTTTCATACGGCTCGCCGCCGGGCCGCGAGGATTTTTATTTCGTCGCGGGGAAGTAGGGATCGCAGGGGACCGTAGCCCGGATGGAGCGCAGCGCAATCCGGGAATCATGATCGCGGAGCTAACCCCGGATTACGCTGCGCTCCATCCGGGCTACGGCAGCCTCACACCACGATGCTCAGCCGCTTCGCCGCCCGCGTAATTCCCGTGTACAGCCACCTGGCGCGACTCTCCTGAAACGCAAAGCTCTCGTCGAACAGCACGACGTCGTCCCATTGCGAGCCTTGCGACTTGTGCACTGTCAGCACGTAGCCGTAGTCGAACTCGTCATAGGGCTTGCGCTGCTCCCAGGCGATCGCCTCGACGCCGCCCTCGAAGCAATCGGCGCGCACCGAGACCTTGGTCACCTTGTGGCCGAGATCCTCGTCCGGCGACAGCCTCATGCTGAGAATGCGGGATTTCGAGCGCGAGGTGTTGCGCGACTTCACGCGCCACAGCCCGCCGTTGAACAGGCCCTTCTTGCGGTTGTTGCGCAGGCAGACCAGCTTGTCGCCGGCGACGGGGAAGACGTCTTCGATGTTCTGGCGCTGACGCACGCGCATATTATACGCGCGCCGCGTGTTGTTGCGGCCGACCAGCACCTGGTCGGCGGCCATGACGCGATCGGGGTCGAGCTCCTTGCGCGATACCACCTCGCTCTCGCCATAGCGGCCGATGTCGAGCTCTCGGCCCTCGCGGACGTCCATCGACATCCGCACGATCGGGTCGTCCTGGGCCTGGCGGTGCACCTCGGTCAGCATCGCGTCCGGCTCGGTGTTGGTGAAGAAGCCGCCGCCCTGGATCGGCGGCAGCTGGGCGGGATCGCCCAGCACCAGCAGCGGGCAGTCGAACGACATCAGGTCGCGGCCCAATTCGGCATCGACCATCGAACATTCGTCGATCACGATCAGCTTGGCTTTGGAGGCCGGGGCGTCGTCCCACAGCTCGAAGCTGGGTTGTTCCTCGCCGGATTCGCGGGTGCGATAGATCAGCGAATGGATGGTGGAGGCTTCGTCGCACCCCTTGTTGCGCATGACCAGCGCCGCCTTGCCGGTGAAGGCGGCGAACTTCACCTCGCCGTCGACGCCGTCGGCGATGTGCCGCGCCAGCGTGGTCTTGCCGGTGCCGGCATAGCCGAACAGGCGGAACACCGGCGGCGTGCCGTTGCGGCCGGGTTTGGCCTTGAGCCAGTCGC
The DNA here is from genome assembly GCF_055811835.1 of Bradyrhizobium sp. WSM4874. Lineage (NCBI taxonomy): Bacteria > Pseudomonadati > Pseudomonadota > Alphaproteobacteria > Hyphomicrobiales > Nitrobacteraceae > Bradyrhizobium > Bradyrhizobium sp. WSM4874. The sequence goes on along the minus strand of NZ_JBVVPR010000025.1, from coordinate 21,087 downwards.
CAACGGCCTTGAGCGCGGCATCCTGATGCGGGGTGAATGTGGCCATGTCTGTCTTGAGGAGGGGGCGAAACGGAGCGATTCGCCAGCCCCAAAACTAACCATTCGCACCGCCGGTTCAAGCGGCGCAAATCCGGTTGCCAGCGCCCCTACTGCCAGCCGGGAACGCCGCGCATGTCGGGCAGATGGTGGGCGATGCCCTTGTGGCAGTCGATGCAGGTCTTTTCCTTGGTGAACAGGAAGCGCTGGTGGGCGACCGAGGCCCGCGGCGACTGCTTGGTGATGTCCATGGAATCGGCGCTGTGGCAGTTGCGGCATTCCAGCGAATCGTTGGACTTGAAGCGCGCCCATTCATGCGCCGCCAGCTCGAGCCGGTGATCTTGGAATTTCTCGCGGGTGTCGATCGTACCGAAGATCTTGCCCCAGACCTCCTTGGAGGCCTGCATCTTGCGGGCGATCTTGTCGGTCCAGTTGTGCGGCACATGGCAATCCGGACAGGTCGCGCGCACGCCGGAGCGGTTGGCGAAGTGGATGGTCGACTTCAGCTCGGCATAGACGTTGTCCTTCATCTCGTGGCAGCCGGTGCAGAATTTTTCGGTGTTGGTCAATTCCAGCGCGGTGTTGAAACCGCCCCAGAAGATCACGCCGGCCATGAAGCCCGCCAGCACCAGCACGCCGAGCCCGAACACCGAGCTCGGACGGATCAGCACCTGCCAGAGCTCGCGCGCAAAGTCCAAGCTTCGCGCGACGAAACCGCCCTTGGCCTTCATTCCCTCGTCGGGATCATCAGCGGTCGTCGTCATCGGCGACCACCGGGGCTTGCGCGCGACAGCAGCGTGTCGATGTCGGTGAAGTCGTTGCTGACGGGTGGCGTCGCCGTGTTCTGCGGCACGTGGCATTCGGTGCAGAAAAAGCGGCGCGGCGAGATCGAGGCCAGGAACTGGCCGTCGCGATCCATGAAGTGGGTGATCGAGACCATCGGCGCCTGCGATTCCGCGATGCGCGCCCGCGCATGGCAGGATAGGCACTTGTTGCCGTTGAGATCGACCTGATAGCCATCGATCGCATGCGGGATGACAGGCGGCTGCTCCGGATAGTTGCGCACTTCCCTTTCGGAGGTGTTGCGGTTCGGCAGCATCGGCGGCGCCGGCCCTTCGTCGTTGAGCGGCGTCGGGCCGCGCAGGCCTGACGTCACCGTCTGCGCGGTCAGCGAGCTCGCGCCAGCCGCGATCGCGATTGCGAGCAGCGCTACTCCAAATCGTTTCATCATGACACGTTCACCCGCTCGATGCGCACGGCGCACTTCTTGTAATCGGTTTGCAGCGAGATCGGATCGGTGGCGTCCAGCGTCACCTTGTTGATCAGCTTGGATTCGTCGAACCACGGCACGAATACGAGGCCACGCGGCGGCCGGTCGCGGCCGCGCGTCTCGACGCGAACACGGATGAAGCCGCGGCGGGAGACCACCTTCACCTCGTCGCCGCGGCGGATCTTCGCCTCCTGCGCGTCGTCAGGATGCATGAAGCACACGGCCTCGGGGAAGGCCTTGTAGAGCTCGGGCACCCGGCGCGTCATGGTGCCGGAATGCCAGTGCTCGAGCACGCGGCCGGTGGAGAGCCAGTAGGGATATTCGTTGTCGGGGGATTCCGCCGGCGGCTCGTAAGGAAGGGCGAAGATGCGCGCCTTGCCGTCCGGATAGCCGTAGAACTGCACGTCGGTGCCTTGCTTGACGTAGGGATCGCTACCCTCGCGGAAACGCCATTTTGTTTCCTGGCCGTTGACGACGGGCCAGCGCAGGCCGCGTTCGCGGTGATAGGTGTCGAACGGCGCGAGGTCGTGGCCGTGGCCGCGGCCGAAGGTGGCGTATTCCTCGAACAGGCCCTTGTGGACGTAGAAGCCGAACGCCTTGGATTCATCGTTGAGGTAGCCCTGCTCGATGTCGGAGACCGGAAACTTGTCGACCTGGCCGTTCTTGTAGAGCACGTCGAACAGCGTCTTGCCGCGCACGTCCGGCTTCTTGGCGATCAGCTCCTCGGGCCAGACCTCCTCGATCTTGAAGCGCTTGGAGAATTCCATGAGCTGCCAGAGATCGGACTTCGACTCGCCCGGGGCGGCGACAAGCTGATGCCAGAACTGCGTACGCCGCTCGGCATTGCCGTAGGCACCTTCCTTCTCCACCCACATCGCGGTCGGCAGGATGAGGTCGGCGGCGAGTGCGGTGACCGAGGGATAGGCGTCCGAGACCACGATGAAATTGTCGGGATTGCGGAAGCCCGGATAGTTCTCCTCGTTGGCGTTGGGACCGGCCTGCAGGTTGTTGTTGACCTGCACCCAATAGGCGTTGATCAGGCCGTCCTTCAGCATGCGGCTTTGCAGCACGGCGTGGGCGCCGGGCTTGTCGGGAATGGTGCCCTCGGGCACCTGCCAGATGTGCTCGGCCTTGGTGCGGTGCTCCTTGTTGGTCACGACCATGTCGGCCGGCAGACGGTGCGAGAAGGTGCCGACTTCGCGCGCGGTGCCGCAGGCCGAGGGCTGGCCGGTCAGCGAGAACGGGCTGTTGCCGGGCGAGGAGATCTTCCCGGTCAACAGATGAATGTTGTAGACGAGGTTGTTGCACCAGACGCCGCGGGTGTGCTGGTTGAAGCCCATGGTCCAGAACGAGACCACCTTGGTTTTGGGGTCGGCATAGAGCTCGGCCAGCGCCTCCAGGCGATTGAGCGGCACGCCCGACATCTCCGCCGCCTTCTCCAGCGTGTACTCCGAGACGAACTTGACGTACTCGTCGTAGCTCATCTCGGTGGAATCGTTGGCCTTCGCCGCGCCCGTCGCTTTCTTCTGCAGCGGATGCTCGGGCCTCAGACCATAACCAATGTCGGTCTGGCCGCGCCTGAAGATGGTATGCGCGGCAACGAAGTCCTTGTTGACCCGGCCGGTCTTGATGATGTGGTTGGCGATGGCGTTGAGGATGTAGAGGTCGGTCTGCGGCTTGAAGATCATGCCGATGTCGGCGAGGTCGAACGAGCGGTGCTCGAAGGTCGAGAGCACGGCGACGCGGACATGCGGCGCGGACAGTCTGCGGTCGGCGAGGCGCGTCCACAGGATCGGATGCATCTCCGCCATGTTGGAGCCCCACAGCACGAAGGCATCGGTGGCCTCGATGTCGTCATAGCAGCCGGCCGGCTCGTCGATGCCGAAGGTGCGCATCATGCCGGCGACGGCGGAGGCCATGCAGTGGCGCGCATTGGGATCGATGTTGTTGGTGCGGAAACCGGCCTTGAACAGCTTCACGGCCGCATAGCCCTCCCAGACCGTCCACTGGCCGGAGCCGAACATGGCGACGCCGTTCGGCCCGCGCTTCTTGATCGCCTCCTTCCACTTCACCTCCATGACGTCGAAGGCTTCGGTCCAGGAGATGGGCGTGAATTCGCCGTTCTTGTCGTATTTGCCGGCCGTCTTGCGCAGCAACGGCTGCGTCAGGCGGTCGTGGCCGTACATGATCTTGGAGAGGAAGTAGCCCTTGACGCAGTTGAGGCCGCGATTGACCTCGGCCTTGATGTCGCCGTGGGTGGCGACGACGCGATTGTTCTTGGTCGCGACCATCACGGAGCAGCCGGTGCCGCAGAAGCGGCAGGCGGCCTTGTCCCATTTCAGTTCGGCGACGTCGCGCTCGGCGACGAGGTTGGCGGCGAGCGCCGGTGCCGGCATGCCCGCAGCGGCGGCCGCGATGGCAGCGGCCTCGAGCTTCAGCATCTGGCGGCGGTCGAGCTTTGGCGATGTCATGACGACTCTCCCGGCCTTAAGCCGTTTCGATGGCGTGAAAGACCAACGCCGCCGAATAGACGTCGGGCAGCGACTGGATGGTGTTGAGCAGCGTGCCGAGGCTGCCGGAATCAGGCGCCTCGGTCACGACGATGAGCTTGCCGCGCGGGTCGCGGCCGTGAATCTCGCAGCCGGCAAGGGCGGTGATCGCGGCTTCCAGCTGGTCCAGACGCTCGGGGCGGGCCTGCACGATGATGCTGGCGATTTCGCAACCGGGCGGCGCGACGATGCGGTCGGTGCTGAGCACCCGGCCGGTGATCAATGCGCGGCGGTTGAGTTTGGATTCGGCCATGATGCCTGTCTTTCGCTTCGAGGAGATCAATGCGGCGAGGGCGGCGGGCCGGGAGGGCCGGCAAACATCTGGTAGATCCAGACGCCGAGCCCGTATGAGCCGACCGTTCCGACCGCGAGGACGGGCATCACGATCGCGGTCAGGAACAGGAATGCGAAAATCTCCATGCGCTTGCGGCGCACGCGCGAAGTCGCGTCGTCGGGGGCCGACATATTCGGTCTCGTCTGAAATGTGGGGATTGGGACGGCATCCGGGCCGTTGCCTTGCTGCATTTTAGATGCAGCAGGGCCACCGACGCCTTGATCTGGATCAATCCGTCAGGTCGCCGGATTGTCGCAGCACGGCTTCTCGGACGGCGCGTTGCGACGCATGCGCGAAATCGATCTCCCGCACGGCGGAATTGTGTTCTCGTAGACAGCGCTGCCTCGCGCATTAAGATGAGCGCAACAAAATAAGCGGGCAAAAAAATTGGGAGAGACGGCGTCATGAAGTTCGGCATCTTCTATGAGCTGCAACTGCCACGTCCCTGGGTGGCCGGCGACGAGCTCAGCCTCTACCAGAACGCGCTCTCGCAGATGGAACTGGCAGACCAGCTCGGCTACGATCACGCCTGGGTCGTCGAGCATCATTTTCTCGAAGAGTACTCGCACTCGCCTTCGCCGGAATCGTTTCTCGCAGCCGCGAGCCAGCGCACCAGGAACATCCGGCTCGGCCACGGCATCCTCCAGCTCACCACCAACCACCCTGCACGTGTCGCCGAGCGCGTCGCGGTGCTCGACCTGCTCTCCAACGGCCGCTGCGAATTCGGCATGGGCGAGAGCGCCTCTATCACCGAGCTCACGCCGTTCGGCCGCGACATGGAGACCAAGAAAGAGGTGTTCGAGGAGGCCGTCGCTGCGATCTTCCCGATGTTCAAGGACGCAGGAAGCGAGCATCACGGCAAATATTTCGACATCCCCTTGCGCAACGTCGTGCCGAAGCCGGTGCAGAAGCCGCATCCGCCATTGTGGATGGCCTGCTCGCAACTACAGACCATCGAACGCGCGGGACGGCACGGCTTTGGCGCGCTCGGCTTCCAGTTCGTCAGCGCGGATGCCGCGCATGCCTGGGTGCACGCCTATTACAACGCCATGACCAAGCGTCTCGCCAAGCTCGCCGACTACGAGATCAACCCGAACATGGCGCTGGTGTCGTTCTTCATGTGCGCGAAGACGGACGAGGAGGCCCGCGCCCGCGCAGATGGTGCCACCTTCTTCCAGTTCGCGTTGCGCTTCTACGGCGCCTCGCAGAATCGCCAGCGTCCGGCGCCCTACACCGTCAACATGTGGGACGAGTACAACAAGTGGAAACGCGATAATCCGGAGGCGCAGGAGGCCGCGCTGCGCGGCGGCCTGATCGGCTCGCCAGAGACGATCCGCAGGAAGCTGAAGCGCTTCCAGGGCTCGCATATCGACCAGGTGATTTTGCTCAACCAGGCGGGCAAGAACAGTCACGAGCACATTTGCGAATCGCTGGAGCTGTTCGGCCGCGAGGTGATGCCGGAATTCCAGAACGATCCGGCGCAGGCGGCGTGGAAGCAAGGCGTCATGAGCGGCGAGATCAAGCTCGAGGAAATCGACACGGAGGCCTTCACCGACCGCTACGGCAAGCTCGCCGTCAGCGTCGCGCCAGCGAAGGCGGCTGCGGGGTAGGGTGTCACGTCCTGCAACAAGCAATCCCGGAATGCTCATGACAAAACACCGGATCTATACCACCAGCTTCGCAAGCGTTTACCCGCTTTACGTTGCGAAGGCGGAGAAGAAAGGACGCACCAAAGCAGAGGTCGATCAGGTCATCTCCTGGTTGACAGGCTACGATCAGAAGCAACTGGAAGCCGAACTGGAACAGCGGACGGACTTTGAAACGTTCTTTGCGAAGGCCCCGAAGATCAATCCTTCGCGAACCCTGATCACAGGCGTGGTTTGCGGCGTCCGGGTCGAGGATGTCAAAGAGCCGACGATGCGAGAGATCCGCTACCTGGATAAGCTGATCGATGAGCTGGCCAAGGGAAAAGCTATGGACAAGATTTTGCGCAAAAGTGCCGCTTAAGGCGCTCCCTTCGTCGGCCTGGCTCGGCGACGTTGCGGCAGATATCCGGCGACACACGCCTTCCGCTGCCCTGCCATTGCTGATAAATTTCGTCAAAAGGCGATGGGGAGAAAACGATGTGCCCTCACGGGACGCCCGCAAATCCGGCAGCTGGCGATGTCACGCCCGCGGTGCTCGCCATCGGCCGCCCGGATTTCCCTGATATCCTGATCGATACACTGCGCCGGGAGGCCGGGGTCGGGCATTGCATGGTGTTTTCGCTGAGCCGCGCGGGCGCCGCACACTGCCTGCTCGATGCCGGCAACATCCCGATCGGCGGCGATCTCGGCGCGGCCTATGCCGGGCAGTTCCACCAATCCGATCCCAACCGCGATGCGCTGTTCGAAGGCGAGGGCCGCGCGACGCTCGTGCTGCCCGCTTTCGCGCCGCGCATGTACGGCGCGCGCTACAGAAAAATGTTCTTTGTGGATTCCGGCATCGTCGACAAATGCGCGACCGCGATCTGGGTCGACGACACCTGCTTCTACGTCAACTTCTATCGCATCGCTGTCCAGGGCCGCTTCAGCGACGCCCAGCGTGCGCGGCTTCAGACCATCGCACCGGCCATCAGTGCGAGCGTGGCACGCCATTTCCAGCACAGCTCGGCGGCAACGACCGAGCAGTCTCTCGCAGCGCTCTTCGCGACGCGCGCGCCGCTGGCCAGCCTCACCCCGCGCGAGCAGGACGTTTGCCGGCGCATCCTCTCCGGCTTCAGCTCCGAGGCGATCTCGCAGGCGCTCGGAATCAGCCTGCATTCGACCCTGACCTATCGCAAGCGCGCCTATGAGCGGCTCGGCATCTCGTCACAAAGCGAGCTGTTCGCGATCGTGCTGCGCCTGCTCGCCGGCCCGCGCGGCCTGAACTGAAGCTGTCCCAATCGCTGGGGACAGACGGCGCCTCCTGAAGCCGCTAACCTTGGTGGCGAACAGCAATGGAGCGAAGCTTGAGCACCGCGCCGCGCATCGACATCGACCCGGCCGCATTCTGGGCCGACCCCTATCCGATGCTCGCCAAGATGCGCAAGGATGCGCCGATCGCCTTCGTGCCGCAGCTCGGCTCGACGCTGCTGACGAGCCGCGACGATATCTCGATCTCCGAGAAGCAGATCGACGTGTTCTCCTCGCACCAGCCCGCGGGCCTGATGAACCGGCTGATGGGCCACAACATGATGCGCAAGGACGGCGAGCCGCACCAGGTCGAGCGTCGCGCGATGTTTCCGACGGTGTCGCCGAAGACGGTGAAGGCGCACTGGAGCGCGCTGTTCCAGGCCCATGCCGACCGCATCATTGACGCGATCGAGCCCGGGCGCATCGATTTCATGCGCGACTTCGCGTTGCCGTTCTCCGGCGAATGCCTGAAGTCGATCACCGGCCTCACCAATATCGGCTTTGCGGATATGGACGCCTGGTCACAGGGCATGATCGAGGGCATCGCCAACTACGCCGGCGATCCCGCGGTCGAGGCGCGCTGTCATGTGGCGACGTCAGGCATCGATGCCGCGATCGACGACATCCTGCCGGTGATGCGCAAGCATCCCGACCAGAGCATCCTCGGCGTGCTCCTCGCGTCGGGGATGGCGATGGAGAGCGTGCGCGCCAATGTAAAACTCGCGATCTCCGGCGGCCAGAACGAGCCGCGCAAGGCGATCGCCGGCACGGTGTGGGCGTTGCTGACCCATCCCGACCAGCTCGATCTCGTGCGCAAGGGCGAGGTGACGTGGCTCCAGGCCTTCGAGGAATATGCCCGCTGGATCTCGCCGATCGGCATGTCGCCGCGACGCATCGCGAAGCCGTGGACGATCCGCGACGTCGCATTCGAAACCGATGAACGCGTATTCCTCATGTTCGGCTCCGCCAATCGCGACGAGAAGCACTTTGAGCGCGCCGACCAGTTCGACGTGCGGCGTGATACGGCCAAGAGCGTCGCGTTCGGCGCTGGCCCGCACTTCTGCGCGGGCGCCTGGGCCTCGCGCGCTATGATCGCCGACGTCGCGCTGCCGACATTGTTCGCCCGTGCCAGCCGGCTCGAGATCGCCGACGACGAACCGGTGCGGATCGGCGGCTGGGCGTTTCGGGGGCTGCAAAATCTGCCGGTGAGGTGGCTGCATTAGTCCGGCAAGGACCGGTCCATCCGCAACGCCGCCATGATGACATCCTGCTCCTGTTTTGCCCGACGAGTCAAACGCATTTCGGATAATGCGTAAGTCATTGTTTTCGCACGGCCCGGCTACTGTGCATGGGGTTGTTTTCGCGATTTTTTTATCTCGGCCCGGTTGCGTGCGTTTTTCACATTCGCGTGCGGAAAAATATCCCCTGCATTCGCTCCGTGGATTGAAAGATTAATCATGCGCTCTGCCACCCGCGCAGTGCCTGCATCGCTATTTTTCCGCGCGTCTCGACACCTCCGATAAGCCACACCATCATTCCCGAGCACGAATGAAGGACGGCCGCACGCGATCGGGAGTGTCGGATGCAACGTCGGGACTTTCTCAAACTATCCGCTGGAACTGCGGCAGCCGCCGGATTCGCTTCAAGCGCCAAAGCACAAGGCGCGGTGAAGGAAATTCGTATTGGCTACCAGAAGACCGGCGTGCTCGTTATCACGCGTCAGCAGGCCGCCCTGGAAAAACATTTCGCGCCCTTTGGCATCGACGTGAAATGGGTCGAGTTCTCGTCGGGACCTCCGATGATGGAGGCGATGAATGTCGGCAGCGTCGATTTCGGCGCGGTCGGGGATTCCCCGCCGGTGTTCGCCCAGGCCGCGGGCGCGGCAATCGTCTATGCGGCCGCCCAGCCCATCACCAACGGGCAGGGCATTTTGGTGCCGAAGGATTCGCCGATCCGCGGCATCGTCGACTTGAAGGGCAAGCGCGTCGGCTTCACCAAGGGCTCCAGCGCCCACAACATCGTCGTGCAGACGCTGGAGAAAGCGGGCCTCACCTATGCGGACATCACGCCGGTCTATCTGACGCCGCCGGATGCCGGGCCTGCCTTTGCCAATGGCAGCATCGAGGCCTGGGCGATCTGGGATCCGTATTTCGCGATCGGCGAGACCAAGCAGAGCGGCCGCATCCTGATCAATGCGCGCGAAGTCACCAAGACCAACTCCTTCTTCATCGCCAACCGCGATTTCGCGAAGAACAACGGCACGATCCTGCAACAGATCATCGACGTGACGACCGCGGCCGGTCAATGGGCCGAACAGCACCGCGACGAGGTCGCCAAATCGCTAGCCGCGATCACCGGCGTCCCGCTGGACATCCAGACCGTCGCTGCCAATCGCGCGAATTTCGTGGTCGGCCCGGTCACCGACGACATCGTCACGACCCAGCAGGGTGTCGCCGACCGCTTCCACAAGCTCGGCCTGATCCCGAAACCGATCGTCATTCGCGACATCGTCTGGCGCAATCCGGCAGCCTGATCGTGCCCACCAATCTCCCCATCTCAAAGGGTTTGAACATGAGGCGTATCGTTCAACGCGTAATCGCAGCCATCGTTATGTCGATCGGCATCGTCGCTGCCGCGGTCGGAACGACTTACGGCTAGTTATCGGAGCACATCCATGAGCAACGCCAACATCCTCTGGTTTCTGCCGACCCATGGCGACGGCCGCTATCTCGGCACCGGCATCGGCGGCCGCGAGGTCAATTTCAACTATCTGCGCCAGATCGCGCAGGCCGCCGATCAACTCGGCTATTTCGGCGTGCTGCTGCCGACCGGGCGATCCTGCGAGGATTCCTGGATCGTCGCCTCCTCGGTCGCGCCGTTCACCGAGCGACTGCGCTATCTCGTGGCGGTCAGGCCGGGCCTGCAATCGCCGAGCGTGGCCGCGCGCATGACCGCGACGCTCCACCGCATCACCAACGGCCGGCTTCTGGTCAACGTCGTCACCGGCGGCGATCCCGTCGAGAACAAGGGCGACGGCATCTTCCTGGCCCATGACGAGCGCTACGAGGTCACCCGAGAGTTCCTCAGCGTCTATAGCGAGCTGCTCGCCGGCAAGACCGTCAACGTCGAGGGCAAGCACATCCATGTCGAAGGCGGCAAGCTGCTGTTTCCGCCGGTGCAGTCGCCGCGTCCGCCGCTCTATTTCGGCGGCTCGTCGGATGCCGGCATCGACGTCGCTGTCGACACCGTCGACAAATATCTCACCTGGGGCGAGCCGCCGGCGCTGGTTGCGGAGAAGGTCGCGAAGGTGAGGGAAGTGGCCGCCGCACGCGGCCGAAAACTATCGTTCGGCATCCGGCTCCACGTGATTGTCCGCGAGACCAGCGACGCGGCCTGGCGTGCGGCCAATGAGCTGATCAAGCATGTCAGCGACGAGACCATCGCGACCGCGCAGAAGAACTTCGCGCGAATGGATTCGGTCGGCCAGCAGCGCATGGCGCAGCTCCATGGCGGCAAGCGCGACAGGCTCGAGATCGCCCCGAACCTGTGGGCCGGCGTTGGCCTCGTGCGTGGCGGCGCCGGAACGGCGCTGGTCGGCGACGCCCAGACGGTCGCGGCCCGCATTAGGGAGTATCAGGACATCGGCATCGATACCTTCATCATGTCGGGCTACCCGCATCTGGAGGAAGCATATCGTTTCGCCGAGCTAGTGTTCCCGCTGCTCTCGCTGGAGCAGCCCAGCAACGTGACCAGGCTTCACTTCAACGGTGGCCCCTTCGGCGAGACCGTCGGCAGCGATTATCGTCCGCAGCAGCAGGTGTCGCAATCATGAGCCTGATCGACAGCGTTTCACTTCCGCGCAGTTTGCGCCTGCCGCGCGTCGACGGCCTGATCCAGTGGGTCGTGCCGCTCGCCATCATCGCGATCTGGCAGGTCGCCAGCGTCACCGGCTTCGTGCCGACCCGGGTGTTGCCGGCGCCGAGCGACGTCTTGCTTGCGGGCTGGAAGCTGCTGCTCTCCGGCGAGCTCGTGCGCAACATTTGGGTCTCGTTCTGGCGCGCCTCCATCGGCTTCCTGATCGGCGGCAGCATCGGGTTTGCCTTCGGTCTCGCCAACGGCCTGTCGCAGCTCTCGGCCAAGCTCACGGATACAACGCTGCAGATGGTGCGCAACGTGCCGCATCTGGCGCTGATCCCGCTGGTCATCCTGTGGTTCGGCATCGACGAGAGCGCGAAGCTGTTCCTGGTGGCGCTCGGCGTGTTCTTCCCGATCTACCTCAACACGCTGCACGGCATCCGCACCGTCGACCCGCAGCTGATCGAGATGGGCCGCATCTACGGCATGACCGATGGCGAGCTGTTCCGCCGCGTGATCTTCCCGGGCGCGCTACCCTCGATCTTCGTCGGCATCCGTTTTGCCCTCGGCATCATGTGGCTGACCTTGATTGTCGCCGAAACCATCGCGGCGTCTTCGGGCCTCGGGTACATGGCGATGCAGGCGCGCGAATTCATGCTGATCGACGTCGTGGTGCTCTCGATCCTGATCTACGCGCTGCTCGGCAAGCTCGCCGACAGCGCCTCCCGCGTGCTGGAGCGCCTGACGCTCTCCTGGCACCCCGCGTTCCAGAAACGCTGAGCAGACATACTGGGAATCACATGCAGACAGCCCTTCGTACTTCCCTGCCGGAAACCGAACTCGCCAGCCGCGCCAATTTCGCGCCTCACGCCCGCGTGGTGCGCGAGGAGCGCCCGGTGCAAACGAGCGGCCTGCCGCTCAGTATTCGTGGCCTGCGCAAATCCTACGGCGACAACGAGGTGCTGCGCGGCATCGACCTGCACATCCCCGCCGGCCAGTTCGTCGCCATCGTCGGCAAAAGCGGCTGCGGCAAGAGCACGCTGCTGCGCCTCATCGCCGGCCTGGAGAAGTTCGATGCCGGCAGCATCTCGCTCGGCGACGTGAAGCCGGAGGATATCCGCGTGATGTTTCAGGAGCCTCGGCTGTTGCCCTGGGCGCGGGTGCTTTCCAATGTCGAGGTAGGCCTCGGCCGCGATCGTGCCTCGTCCGACGCGCATTCGCGCGCGGAGAAGGCGCTGACCGAAGTCGGGCTCGCCGACAAGCGCGACCAGTGGCCGTCGGTGCTGTCGGGCGGCCAGAAGCAGCGCGTAGCCCTTGCCCGCGCGCTGGTCTCGCGCCCCCGTGTGCTCGCCTTCGACGAGCCGCTCGGCGCGCTGGATGCACTGACTCGCATCTCGATGCAGCGGTTGCTGGAGCGCGTCTGGCGCGACCAGGGCTTTACCGCGATCCTGGTGACCCACGATGTCGCCGAGGCGATCGCGCTGGCCGACCGGGTGCTGGTGATCGAGGAAGGGCGGATCGCCCATGACGTCGTGGTTAACACGGCCCGGCCCCGCGAACGCGGCTCGGCCGAGCTCGCGGGTCTCGAAGGCTCGATCCTGAGCCACCTTTTGTCGGCGGACGATCGTACCTAAATAGAGGGAACCCCGCTTCGGGGAGTATGCCATGAATGTAGTGCCCCGCGATCTCATGACTGAAATCCCCGTCTCGTCCGCCGATTTCCGCGGCGCCATGCGCCACCTCACCGGCGGTGTCAGCGTCATCACCGCCGGGCGGGGCAAGGACATCACCGGCATGACGGTCACCTCCGTCAGCTCGTTCTCGGTCGATCCGCCGACGCTGATCGTCAGCATCAACCGCGATGCTTCGTCCTTTCCGCTGATCCGGCGCTACGGTGCCTTCGGCGTGAATATCCTCGCGGCCGATCAGCTCGACATCGCCGAGCGTTTTGCCGGCAAGGGCGGGCTCAAGGGTGCCGATCGTTTCGCGGGCGCCAGATGGGTGACCGCGGTCTCGGGTGTTCCGCTGCTGGTCGGCGCATTGTCCGCCGTCGATTGCGAAGTCGAGGAGATCATCGAGCGCCATTCGCACGGCATCGTCATCGGGCGGGTGCGCGACGTCAGGAATTCGACCCGCAACTCAGCGCTGGCCTATTGGCACGGCCAGTACGTGGCGGTGGATCAGGACGAAGACGCGGTCAGGCTTGCGGACGTCAGCGTTCCCACCCACGTCCGGCGCGGCATTTGATCGCCGCCGGCCCCAGGCCGTGCAGGCTGGCCTTTTCCGCGTCATCGCTCTAGAAGCGCTGCCTCAGCCTCCCGCCGGGACAGCAATGGAGCAATGATGAAACGCGTCGCGACCTGGGCCTTCTACGCGGTTGGCGCGCTCGCGATCGCCTATCTTGCGCTCCACGCCTATGCCATGTTCAGCGGCCATCCGATCGTGCCGGGCGACCCCATCCAGATCTTCCGCAGGCCGGATGCGCCGAGCTATTCGTGACGGCTCTCTCCTCGTCATGGCCGGGCTTGACCCGGCCATCCACGCGCAGCCGCGATTCCCGGAGAGACGTGGATGCCCGGGCTTCGCCTCGCCGAAGCGGCTTCGGCCGCGCAGGCGGGACAAGCCCGGGCATGACGGCGGAGTGTGTGCGACTAACCCCGCAAAATCGCCAGCGCCAGCGCCTGCGCGCGCGGCACGATGCTGTCGAGCTCGAGATATTCCTCCGGCGTGTGCGCGAGTCCGCCGACGGGGCCGAGTCCGCAGATGGTCGGCGTCCCGACCGCGGCGGTGAAGCCGGAATCGGCGCAACCGCCGGAGAACTCGCCCTGAAGCGTGGTGAGACCGGCCTGCCTTGCGGCGGCCTGATAGTTCTCGAACAGCGCCTTTGAATCGGCGCTCTGCACCACCGGCACGAACTCGCCCTTGACGGTCAGCGTCGCGCTGGTGCCAGGCACGTAAGGTGTCGCGATGATCGTCTCGATCGCGGCCATCACCCTCGCGCGATCTGCGGGATCGACGTAGCGCAGGTCGATCTGCCCTTCCGCGTAAGGCGCCGTGGTGTTGACGGACTGCCCGCCCGAGACGAGGCCGACATTAAGCGTGATGCCCTTGTCGAGATCGGTCAGCGCGTGGATATGCAGGATCTTGTGCGCGAGCTCGCCGATTGCGCTGACGCCGGCGGCGAAATTGGCGCCGGAATGCGCGGCTTTGCCGGTAATGGCGAAATGCATGAAGATGCCGCCCTTGCGTCCCGTTACGATATTGCCGGTCGGACGGCCCGGCTCGGAATTGAACACGGCGCGCGCGGTGCGTCCTTCGCGCTCGATCACCGGCCGCGAGGACGGCGAGCCGATCTCTTCGTCCGAGGTGATCAGCAGCTTGATCGGGTGCGGGTTGCCGCCGAATTTGTGAAAGGCGGTTGCCACGAATATGTTCATGACGACGCCGGACTTCATGTCGGCAACGCCGGGACCATAGGCGCGCGTGCCCTCGATCGTAAACGGACGCCGTCCGGCCTCGCCCTTGCCGAACACGGTGTCGCGATGTCCCATCAACAGCACCGGCTTCTCGTTGCTGCCGGGCTTTGCCACCTCGGCGTGGATCGCATCGCCGAAAGTACCGTGGCTTTCGCGCCGGAACGGAATGCCGTGCTCGGCGAAATGCTGCTCGAACCGCGCCCCGACCGCATCGACGCCTTCCTTGTCATAGGATCCGGAATCGATGTTCACGACATCGCGCAGCAGGTCGATCATCGCCTGCCGCTGTGTCGCCAGCCAGTCCGTGATTTGAGCTTCAGACATGTTGACCCTCGCGTGGTTTCACGCGGAGTTATAGGGCCTTGTGGGGGCCTGACCTAGTCGCCGGATGCGGTGCGGCTATGTTGCGGTTCAAGGTGGGATATCTCTCCACCGTCTTCCCGGCGAAGGCCGGGACCCATACCGCGGAATCTATCGAGTACGGACGATAGGAGTACCGAACGACGAATCTTCGCCAAACTGCTCCCTGTGGCTATGGGTCCCGGCCTTCGCCGGGACGACACAGGGGTGTGGCGCGCGGTGGCGTTCTTCTCAAAGAAAATGCCCGGGACCAGCCCGGGCATTCGTTTCTCTCGGTCGGCGTAGAGCGCCTACGCCCCCACCATCGGCATGCGCGGATATTCACCCGGCGTGCCGGCGGGGGTGATCGGAATGCCTCCGTCGGAATATTCGTTGAGCTTGTTGCGCAGCGTGCGGATCGAGATGCCCAGGATGTTGGCGGCATGGGTCCGGTTGCCGAGGCAGTGCTTCAGCGTCTCCAGGATCAGGTCGCGCTCGACATCCGCGACAGTGCGGCCGACCAGCGCCCGCGTCACCTGCTCGGCAGCCATGGTGGCATGCGCCACGGCCGGCGCGGTCTTGGCAAGGTCGAGGCGTTCGCCGTCGGGCGTGAGGATCGCGTCGGCGCCGATCTCGTCGCCCTGCGCCATCAGCACCGAACGGTGCATGGTGTTTTCGAGTTCGCGGACGTTGCCCTGCCAGCGGTTGGTGGAGAGCACGCGGCGCGCTTCCGCCGAGATCGGGCGCATCGGCACGCCGTTGGCTTCGGCGTATTTCTTCACGAAGTGCTGGGCGAGCTCGAGGATGTCGAGGGGACGCTCGCGTAGCGGCGGGATCTTCAAATTCACGACGTTGAGCCGGAACAGGAGGTCCTCGCGGAACGTGCCTTCGCGCACCGCCTCGACCAGGTTGCGGTTCGAGGTCGCGATGATGCGGATGTCCACCGGGACGGGCTTGGTGCCGCCGACACGGTCGATCACGCGCTCCTGGATGGCGCGGAGCAGTTTGGATTGCAGGCGGACGTCCATCTCCGAGATTTCGTCGAGCAGCAGCGTGCCGCCGGTTGCCTCCTCGAACTTGCCGATACGGCGGGCGATCGCGCCGGTGAAGGCGCCCTTCTCGTGGCCGAACAGTTCGGACTCCAGCAGATGCTCGGGGATCGCGGCGCAGTTGATCGAGATGAACGGGCGCTTGGCGCGCGCCGAGCGGGTGTGGACGTAGCGGGCCAGCACTTCCTTGCCGGTGCCGGATTCGCCGGTGATCATCACCGAGGCGTCCGAGCCCGCGATCTGCTGGGCGAGCTTGATCACCTTGGCCATCGCCTCGTCGCGATAGACCAGCTCGCGGGAATCGTTGGCGACGGCAGCCAGCACCGCCGCGATCAGCTCCGGGTCCGGCGGCAGCGGGATGTATTCCTTGGCGCCGGCATGGATCGCGGCGACCGCGGCGCGGGCGTCGTTGGTGATGCCGCAGGCGACGATCGGGGCGTGGATGTGCTCGGCCTCGAGCCGCATCACGAGATCGCGGATGTCGAGGGCGACGTCGACCAGCAGCAGGTCGGCGCCCTTGCCGCCGCGCAGCACGCGCATCGCCTGTTCGTTATCCTCGGCGTGGGTCACGGTGGCGCCGTTCGCCATCGCGATCTTGGTGGCGGTGGTGAGCTGGCCCTTCAATGTGCCAACGATGAGAAGCCGCATGTCAGTCTCCTGTCCGTCTGGTCGCGCTGCCGCGCGTCGTCGCTTTAGGCGCGTTCAGTCTTGATGATTTCGGTCATGGTCACGCCGAGCTTGTCCTCGACCAGGACGACTTCGCCGCGGGCGACCAGCTTGTTGTTGACGTAGATGTCGATGGCCTCGCCGACGCGCCGGTCGAGCTCGAGCACCGTCCCGGGTCCGAGCTTCAACAGCTCGCTGACGTCCATCTTGGAGCGGCCGAGCACGGCCGAAACCTGCACCGGCACGTCGAACACGGCCTCGAGGTCGGCGGCGGCGCGCGTCGCGTATTCGTCCTCGTTGTAGCCGACGTCGGTGCCGGCAGGCGGCATCGGGCCGTTGAGATCGGGCAGCGGGACCTGTCCGTCGGTGTCGCTCATGGCTTAGCTCCCCCTGCGGGACGCAACATAGCGTCCCACCATTTCGTCAATCTTGGCCGCGATGGCGGCGCGCTCCAGGACGACGCCGCCATCGGCCCATTCGATCCGGCAGTCGCCGGTGGCAATCTCGGGCTCGGCCAGGATCACCAGCCGGCCTTCGAAGCCGTTCTGCCTGGCCAGCCGCTCGATGTTCTCGCGCGCGGAATCGTAGAGCGCGTCGTTGATGCGGACGACGAGATGCGGCGTCGCGACCAGATGTGAGAAGCAGTCCTTGACCAGCGCGACGATCTCGCCGAGCGGCTCGGCGGCGACCAGATCGGCGCACAGCTTGCGCGCCACTGCGACCGCGACGTCGACCGCTTCGGTCTCCATCTTGGATTCGATGTTGCCGATGCCTGAGGCGATGCCCCGGATGGCGATGTTGATCTCTTCCATGGCGAGCGCGACACGGCGGTCGCTCTCGGCCTTGGCCTCGCGTTGGCCGGCGGCGAAGCCGTCCTGATAGGCGCGCGCCTCGGCTTCCGCGACCTTCTGGGCGATCTCGGCCGCGGTTGCGGCCTTCTCCCGCGTCCGGTCGGGCGCGGCGAAGTCGTTGTCGAACAGGAATTTTGCCGGAGCGGCCATCAATACACCAGCTCGTCGTCGGCGCGGTTCTTGGTCAGCATGATCTCGCCCTTGGCCGCGAGATCCTTGGCGAGGTTGACCAGCAGCGCCTGGGCCTCGTCGACGTCGCGCAGGCGGACCGGACCCATCGCCGCCATGTCGTCCTGGAGCATTTTTGCCGCACGCGAGGACATGTTGCCGAAGAAGAAGTTGCGGACGTCCTCGTTGGCGCTCTTGAGCGCGACGCCGAGCTTGTCCTTGTCGACGTTGCGCATCAGGGTCTGAGCGGAGCCGGAATCGAGCTTCACGAGGTCGTCGAAGGTGAACATCAGCGCCTTGATGCGCTCGGCCGATTCGCGGTTGTCCTCTTCCAGCGAGGTGATGAAGCGGGTTTCGGTCTGGCGGTCGAAATTGTTGAAGATTTCCGCCATCACCTCGTGGGCGTCGCGTCGGCGGGTCTGCGACAAATTGGACATGAATTCGGTGCGCAGCGTCTTCTCCACGCTCTCGATCACCTCCTTCTGCACCGCCTCCATCTTCAGCATGCGGTTGACGACGTCGAGCGCCAGATCCTCCGGGAAGATGCCGAGCACGCGCGCGGCGTGTTCCGGCTTCAGCTTCGACAGCACCACCGCGATGGTCTGCGGATATTCGTTCTTGAGATAATTGGCGAGCACCTCTTCCTGCACGTTGGAGAGCTTCTCCCACATGTTACGGCCGGCGGGGCCGCGGATTTCGTCCATGATGCCGTTGACGCGTTCGGGGGCCAGATATTGCTGGAGCAGCCGCTCGGTGGCGTCGAAATTGCCCATCAGCGCGCCGGAGGCCGACATCCGCGAGACGAATTCGAGCAGCATGTCCTCCACGGTGTCGACCTCGACGGTGCCGAGCGTCGACATTTCCAGCGAGAGCTGGCGCACCTCGTCGTCGTCGAGCAGCGACCAGATCTTGCCGCCATATTGCTCGCCGAGCGCCAGCATCAGGATCGCGGCGCGCTTCGGCCCCGCCACAGCTTCGGTCTTCGCGCCTGCACGGCTGCCGGCACGCTGACCGAGCGTGGAGATCACGCTGGTGATGTCGTTGGAGTTGGCGTTTTGCAGGGCAGCGGCCATGTCAGATCACTTCTCGATTATTTCGTGGGTTCGGTCAGCCATTGGCGGATGATGGCGACGGTCTCGTTGGGATTGCGCTCGGCGAGTTCGCCGACACGATGGACGGATTGGGCATGGACCTGGCCCTGGACGGTGGCGACGTCGATCGCGCTCGCGGCGCCGCTCGGCAGCAGCGACTGGCCGGACGGGGCGGCCTCGTCGCTCGCGGCCGGACCGGTGAGGACGCCGGAGATGGCGGCCGCGACTTCGTCGGATGCCAGGATGCGCTTGACCAGCGGCCGGATCACCAGGAACAGCACGACCAGGCCGAGCAGCATCATCACGCCGAGCTCGACGAAGTACATGACGTCGTCCTTGGTGAACTGGAGCATGCCGAGCAAGCCGCTCGGCTCCGCGATCGGGGTGGTGGAGGGAGCATCGGCAAAGCGCAGATTGACGACCTCGACCTGGTCGCCGCGCTTCTGGTCGAAGCCGATCGCCGAGCGCACCAGCGTAGCGATGCGGTCGAGCTGCTCCTTGGTGCGGTCCTGGTAGGCCAGATCGCCCTTCTCGTTCTTGGAGTAGATGCCGTCGACCAGCACTGCGACCGAGATGCGGTTGACCCGGCCGGCCTCGGTCACCTCGGTCTTGGTGGTGCGGGAGATCTCGTAATTGTTGGTCTCTTCGCTCTTCTTGCTCTGGTCCTTGGCCGCGACGCCGCCGTTCTGCTGGTTGCCCGGCAACTCGTTGTTGACGGTGACCTGGCCGTTGTTGTCGGCGGTCATGCTCTGCTCTTCGCGGGTCTGGCTCGAGCGCAGCACGCGGCCTTCGGGGTCGTACTTGTCCGAGGTCTGGGTGATCTTGTTGAAGTCGAAATCGGCGGAGAGCTGGACCCGGGCGCGTCCCGTCCCCACCACGGAGGAGACGATGTCCTCGACCTGCTTGCGCATCCGCTTCTCGAAGGCGGTGCGGCGCTCGTCGCCCATCGCCTGCTCCGGATCGGTCTGGGCGCCGTCGGCGAGCAGCTGGCCGGTCTCGTCGACGATCGAGACCCGCTGCGGCTTCAGCCCGTTCACGGCCGAGGCGACGAGGTGGCGGATGGCGCGGATCTGCTGGGCCTCCAGCGCGCCGCGGACCCGAACCACGATCGAGGCCGACGGCTCCGGCGCCTCGCGCGAGAACAGCGGACGCTCGGGCAGCACCAGATGGACGCGGGCGGCCTGGATGCGGTCGATGGCGCGGATGGTGCGGGCGAGCTCGCCTTCCAGCGCGCGGAGATGGTTGATGTTCTGGACGAAAGAGGTGGTGCCGAGCGCATCCGACTTGTCGAACACCTCGTAGCCGACGCCGCCGCCCTTGGGCAGGCCGCCCTCGGCGAGCTTCATCCGCAGGCGGGTGACCTTGTCCTTGGGCACCATGATGATGGTGCCCTCGTTACGTAGCTCGAACTGGATGCCCTGGCGCTCCAGGTCCTTGATGATGCCCGAGGAATCCTCGACGCTGAGGTCGGTGAACAGCGTCGTCATCTGCGGCGTGGTGACGCGCATGATGACGAACGCAAAGAAGCCGACGAGCGCGGCGGTGACCGCGATCATTGCCCCGAACCGGGCGGCTCCGATACCCTTCAGAAAGTCCGCAAGACCTTGCAAGCAACCGCCCCGACAGATTCGGCTGCTTTCACAGGAAAGGCCGACTGGGCAATTATTGCCTAGGTGATGGTTTCGATATGGTTAACGAAGGTTAAGAGCTGCGACGAAAGTCGCGCCAAAACGAAACATGAAAAAAATCGGCCTCGCGAGGCGAGGCCGATTTTCGTCAAAAGCCGCAGATTTCCGGATTGCCTACTGGCGATATTGCTGGATACGGGTGGTGCGAAGTCCCGCCAGACCATGCTGGTCGATCGAAAACTGCCAGGAGAGGAATTCGTCAACCGTCAGGGTGTAACGGCTGCAGGCCTCCTCGAGGGAGAGAAGACCGCCACGGACTGCGGCGACGACCTCGGCCTTGCGGCGGATGACCCAGCGTTTGGTGCCGGGTGCAGGCAGATCCGCAATCGTCAACGGACTACCGTCCGGCCCGATGACGTATTTTACCCTCGGGCGATGGGGTTCTGTCATGGCGTACTCACAAACTCTCAACCACTGAACTCACTCAGGAACCCTACGCCCGCCGGCTTAAAAATCCGCTAAGCCTAAGGCTTCAATACAATTCTCGTTGAAAATGGCTCGAACGCAGCCGTCTCGACCGGCGGGACGGTGCGTCCAGGCGGGCCGAGGGGGGTGTTCGTAAATACTTTACTAACGAACGAGGCCTGCGCGCGACGCTGCAAGGCCCAATTGTCGTCCTGGCGAAAGCCAGGACCCATTACCCCAGGGAGTAGTCGCTACGACGACTCGGGGTTACGTCCTCGCGCCAAACGACGTTCGGTGGTTATGGGTCCTGGCTTTCGCCAGGACGACACCGATTATCCAGCGGCATTCCGCCTTTAGTTGCTGGCCGTCGCGATGAT
>NZ_JBVVPR010000024.1:0-117013 GCF_055811835.1 Bradyrhizobium sp. WSM4874 | reverse complement strand
CCAAAACTTGAAGGGCATCGGCCAGAAAATGGAAATACATCGGATCACAATTTCTCCCGCGCAGAAATGAACGACCGCGCGCGTCCTGCGCAGCGGCGGACCGATTCTCGCCGCGGATAAGCGGCGGCGCTGCTGCGTTGGTCTCCTGTATATTCCCGGCGGACGACGCTGACAGGCATCAGCGTGCCTGCGTTCCCAGGCCGCACGATCGTTCGGGTATCCTTTGTTTTTGAAGAAATTGGCCGGAGACCGATCGACCTACCACGAAGGCGCCCCAAGCACATTGCGGAAGCCAAAGGCACCGCATCCCACGGATGCCACCTTACCGGGATTGGCGCCTCCCAAATTAGAGCCCCCGGGCAAGAGCTTAGCCGACTACGTCTGTAGCGGCTGAGGATTTTGACAAGCTGGGACGTCTCCAACGAAACTCTCCGCATCGCAAGACGAGGTCGGCCCGCTCGAGTGCTTTCGACAACGCCTCACGCGACCGACAGCAACCCAAACCGCGAATTCGCGAAAACCGATCAGTCAGTGGTTTGGTTCTTCGTCTTCTCACCGATCTTCGTGCTGCTCTACGCGACAGTCGAGAAAATGCACGTTAGATAACGCGCTCGGCGGCCGCGCGTCGATCTCGAGGCGTACCGTCCTTAGTCGTATGTATCGCTTGAAGATGCCCTGCCCTAAACCTGAAGCCCGCTCACACTCGAAAGCCGATCCCTGAGTGCATTCCGCTGGGCAGCTCGTGCCAGGCCACCCTTCAAGCAATGGAGGATTGCTTTTTCTCGTGTCGCGCTAACGTGCGAAAGTGTACTAACTAGGTCTGCCGGCGCGCAAAGCTTCTTTGACTGCTTTCTGGTAGGGCGAGGAAGTCAATAGCTGAAACAGCGCTCGTGCCGCCCTATATCTCGCCTCGGCCCGACTGCGCTCTCGGCCTTCTACTAAGCATTCGCCCGAGCTTGTGAGAATGAACCAGCCCCAACGTCGCCCCCTGCGCTGAACATCGATGTCAAAGGTTGGCAGATCACCGGTTCTATTCCGACAGAAGTTGCGTTCGTAGCTGTTCATGAATGCGGGCTCAGCGAAAATCGTGAACAGCGGAGCGGCCCGCATTGCCCAAGAGGGCGGTCGCTACGAGCCCCTGTAGGACCGTGGCCAACTTCCATGATGGTCATTTTGCTCTCGCCTTGCCGAAGTCGGTCTCGCCGACCTACCCCAACCCCTTGATAAGGCGAATGTCCTGAGGCAGCATGGCCCAATTGGGCTACGCCTTTAGAGGTGCGGCGGCACATTCGACGACGTCGGAATGGTGGATGGAACCCTTTGATCTGCAGCGACTTAGCCGCCTGTTGGCCGCCGCCGCGATCGATCCCTCTCTCTGGACAGAGGCATTGCAGACGGCCGCGGAATGCACCGGGTCGTATGGCGCGGTCCTGTTACCAGTTGTCGGAGCATTGCCTATCGTTGCTGCTACGCCTTCCATGGATCGCAGCGCAAATGTTTACGTCAGTGACGGATGGCAAAGCCGCGACGAGCGCTACCGCGGGAAGGCCGCCTTCTTGGCCAATGGAGTGGCGACAGACGACGACTGCATGCCATTAGACGCACGCAAGCGTTCGCCTTTTTATCGAGAGTTCCTTCGGAACTGTAATCTCAGCGGTTGGGCAGGCGTCCGGATCGGCCGGGGAGATCTAGTTTGGAATTTGAGCCTACAAAGGACGCCAGAACAAGGTTCTTATTCCGCGAGAGAGTTGCGAGCTCTTTCCGAGTTGTCCAACAGTTTGGATTCGGTCGTTCAGACTTGCGCAGCGCTCGGCCTGGCAAAAGGGGAATCAGCACTAAGTGCCTTCGATTTCTCCGAGCGCGCGGCACTTCTGCTTGACCGGTCGGGCCACGTGGTTCGCGTCAATCCGGCGGCGGAGCGACTAATGGGAGCGGATCTGCAGATTTCGGCAGGACGCATTCGCTGCCAAGATCCGAAATCAAATGAACTCCTGCAGAACGCGATTAGAGCTCTGTTCTGGAGCCTCGAAGCCTCCACTATCGCGCCCATAGTTCTGCAAAAACTTTCAGGTGGCCGACTGGTCATGTACCCGATGCGGCTTACTGGTCTAACTGACTCTCCCCTTTCCCTATTCCACGCAATACTAGTTATCTCCGACACCGACCTGATGCAGTCAGCGGGCATGATGACTCTGCGGGAGGCTTTCGAACTGACGGCCGCAGAATCCCGGCTCGCAGTGGCTCTTGCGAGCGGCAAGAATTTAGAAGATTTTGCGGCAGAGCGAGGACTTTCCAAGCAGACCCTGCGCAATCAACTGAAGTCTGTTTTTATGAAGACGGGGACAAACCGCCAGGCTCAGTTGGTGATGATGCTGTCGAACCTCGTCCCGAAGAAGTGATGACTCCAGCTTGGCGACGCCATCTATCACACTGCCAAACCGGTAAGAACGATTCACGCTAATGTCTTCGAGCCATTGCGCCGCAAGCCGGTCACGCTCACTTCGGTCAATTACGAGATTCCGCATTCATCCGAGAGGATGCTACATGCGGCCGCGCGCCCCTAGTATTGCCCGACGACGTGGCAAAACACGGTGCGGGCAAAAGCGCAAATATGACCGCCTGCAACCTGAAGTACAAAGGCAGGATCGAGAATCCCCTTTTCAACCGCCTAGCGCGCATCAGCCATGGCAACTATGCTACAACAACTGTCCGCCTTTCATCTTCAGTCTTCAGCGAAGCATTCCTTCTCTCATTTCCTGATGAAGTACCTCCGCGAAAGCAAAAATGACCTCCACCATCAACAAGATCGTGCTCTTCATCGATGGAGCCAATCTCTACGCGACGGCGAAAACTCTGGGCTTCGACATCGATTACAAGCGCCTGCTGAAGGAGTTTCAGAGCCGCGGGACGCTGCTTAGGGCGTTCTACTACACCGCGATCATCGAGGATCAGGAGTACTCCTCGATCCGGCCGCTGATCGACTGGCTCGACTACAACGGCTACACCGTGGTCACCAAGGCGACCAAGGAGTTCATCGACGCCTCCGGCCGCCGCAAGGTCAAGGGCAACATGGACATCGAGCTCGCCGTGAACGCGATGGAGCTCGCCGAGCACATCGATCAGATGGTGCTGTTCTCGGGTGACGGCGACTTCCGCTCCCTGGTCGAAGCCGTTCAGCGCCGCGGCGTGCGGGTCACCGTGATTTCCACAATCGCAAGCCAGCCGCCGATGATCGCCGACGAGCTGCGCCGCCAGGCCGACGTCTTCACCGACCTCGTCGAGCTGCAGTCCAAGCTCGGCCGCGACCCGTCCGAACGCCCCGCCCCGCGTGATCGTGAACCGCGTAACCACATGCCGAAGTTCTTGCAGCAGCCGAAAGGCAATGACCCATTGGTGTAGCGACTTTCATGCTGGGACTGCTGCCGACGTGTTCGCATACCAGTTATTATGGAAGAATTCGGCCGAAGTCGTTGATGTGCTTAGCGGACTTATCAAAATTCAGGGCGGAAGTCAGCAATGGGCCAGAAGCGGAAGCGCATGGAAGGGAGACCGCGTTCTATCACACCGTCGGTGGAGAGTTGTAATTCCTTCATAGGGTCCACCAGAATTCATCTGGTAAGCGCGACAGGCTTAAAGGAGGCGACTAGCACCCTGTCCAGCTTTCCTCTCATGCCGCAGAGAATCTCGTAAGCCGCCGCGCGGGGCATTGTCGGCTTGTACGGCCGGTGCTCGATCAACGCCGCAAAGATATCCGCAATTGTTAGAACGCGCACAATATCGGTGATGTTCTCGGCGCAGAGGCCATCAGGATAGCCGCTGCCATCGAGATATTCGTGATGGTGCCGGACCGCATCGAGGACTTCGGGTGAGATGTCCAAGTGCCCTTGCAGCACATCGTAACCCGCCGCCGGGTGGGTTGCGACCAACGCTCGCTCGTCCTCGTCGAGGCGCCCTGGCTTGTCCAGGATAGCCAAGGGCACCCTGGCCTTTCCTATGTCGTGGAACATGGCAGCAGTGGAGAGCCGTTCAAGGTCACTTTTGCGGAACCCCAGACTGACGCCGAAATCGACGGCGACGCCGGTCACGAGCAGGCAGTGCTGGAACGTTCCCTCGTGATGGCGCCGCACCGTGGCCAGCCATTCGGTCAACCCATGCTCGGAAATCCGGTTGGTGATCTTGCGGCCCGCCTCCTTGGGACCGGCGATGTCGACCCGCTCCCCGAGGGTGATCGAGGTGAACATCGATGCAATGGCGGTTGCTGCGGCGTCGACCGCATTGTCAGGCTGCGAGATGCCGCTCGTCGGCCCAGTTCCGTGGCCGACGGGATCGGCCAAAGCGGCCAGGAGCTTGGCCGCATCGATCTTCCCAGGCAACACCGACGTTGCGCCGAGCGCATAAGCTTGCGAGATGCAAACGTGGGAGATTTGCTCGACGAGGAAGATCCGCTTCTTTGCTTTGGCCAACCGCGCAGCTCTCTTTTTCAGTGCGGCGATGTTGTCGAGCGCTCGCAGGTCGACACGGACGACGACCGCAGCACCATCGTGCGGAAGCTTTGCTTCTACATCGAGCCGCTCGCCGGCAACGGTGAACTGTTCTCCAAAAAGCGAGCAGAGCCCGAAGAGCTTCTCGGAGGTGTCGGCCAATACGTGCACGAGCATGACTGGTGCCTTCGTTCGTCGGGTGCCGGGCTGAATGGGCCTCGTCGGTGGTGCAAGTTCATTGGCTCATTTCGATGAGACTGTTTGGCTCAACTTGGTTTGTGCGCGCCCCTGTCGCTCGCTGTCGTTGGGGCCTTCTTGCCATTTGCTTGGATAAAGTGGACGCCAGCCGTGGTTCCGTCGATCCAGACCAGCTCGCAGCGTCGATAGGCCAGGCCCGTCGACGACAGCAGCATGAAGAACTCCTTGGCCGAGAGAACATCGAGCGTCCCTTCGACTTCGATCTTGGCGCCGGTGTTCGAGATATCGAGCAAGACGCAGCTTCGCCGCCAGGTGCCGTCGGAGCCCATCAGGTTCACGGGCTGTCTGTTGTCCATGCGCACCCGAGACGCCTTGCGACCGTCGAATTTCATTGTGTTCCTGCCGATGTTGCAGTGTGGCGGTGGGCGCGCGCGGAGATTTCTCCCCAACGAACGGACCATTGGCTAGTCGAGAGATGAAGCGTTTCAAACAGCTCCTGCGCTCGCACGCGTTCGCCTGGTGAAAGCCCCGCGCCGCGAGTGTTGAGGACCGCCAGCGTGGTCTGCCAATTCAAGCGCGATGCCCGGCACGCCATAACCGGGCCTTCGTAACCGGACTCTGCCATAACCTGATCGATGGCCTCAATCGGTGCACCCGACAGCACCGACAACGCTGTGAACAGGTTGGCTATCTCACGCCGGATCGCGAACCGATTGACAGTCGAGTCGCTCAGCTTTCCGCTCCGATTGAGCGATATGATCCCCGGCATCGCGGCGGCGTACTCAGTGTCGGAAGGTCGCTTCGCTGTCGCTAATACTTGAGAGGACACGCTCCCGTTCGAGGCCTGAATCGCCGGTCCTGGAGATGTTGACAGCAGCTCCCGAACCACCATGTCCGGGGTGTCTGGCCTCAGCGTCAGCGCTTTCGTGATCTCGTCGTCCTTTAAAGCCCTACGGATCAAGTGGTCATAGGCCGCGCCTGAGAATTCAGCGCCCGGATTGCCGATGAGGGCCAGACAAGTCTTGCGGCTGCCGCGTTGCAATATTGCCTCAGTCACTGGGCTTTCGATCCTGCGCCGACGCGCGATGGCGAGAAGGTGAGCCTCGCTGCCGGACGTCGCGATCGCCACGAGATCAACCGGCGATAGGGCGGGAGATTTGACAAGGATCGGGACTGCGATTGCCGGATCGCCGCACGAGGCGAGACGCCTCAGGGTTTTCATCGGAGCAATAGGCAGCTCAGCAAGCGTCGTGCTGAGCTCGGCCAGCGTCCCCGGCGCAATTCGACAGGCCAAACGAATTAGGACGTCGTCAAGCAGGCCGACATGCGGCTCTTGCAATCGGTTATTACCGTCAACGAGCAGCTCGGTAGCGCGCCAGAGCATGCGCGCACAGCGTTCGGATGAGCTCTTCGCGACGGTGGCGTCCAAATCTGTAATGAGATCGGCCGCAGAAATTGCCCTCATTGGCTGGCCCGCGAAATTGATTTTAGTATCGTCACGTCAAATCAAACGTATTACGCGCTGAAGTTGTTAAGATTCCTTTATATAGCCAAACCGTGACATACGAGAGGCTGCTCTAATCCAACTGAACAGCGCTTCCTGGCGTATTAAAGTACCTGCTTGATCACGTCACGACACCGTGGTCGGACGAGAAGATTTTTACGAGATCGTCAGCCTTAGTCTTGGAGTTTTCAGTAAGTAGCTTGCGCAGCGCCTCGATCTTTGCATCGTCCAAGGATCTGTTAGAGGCGAGGTCCGCGAGGAACGCCTTTGCAATTGTCTGCTGTAACGTTGTCATAAAACCAAACCTTTGATGCAACGCAATCAAGAGTATATGAAAGAGATGTTAGCACGCTAAAGGGGATTAACTCCATAACGAGCTACTACGCAAGGCTTGCGTTCTTGGATTTTCGGCGAACGTTTAGCATGTGACCGTCAGCTTTTACATGAGGTAACAACTGATCAGGTTTTGTCAGGAAGCCTATCAGTGCAACCGTCGTCCCCTCAGCAGCAATCGCCAATCTAAGCCAGCTTCCGTCATCCGTTGCCGCAAACAGAAACTTTCAGAAGGCGCGGAGTCTCCGGCTACCGGCGTCCGCGAAACGGCGATACCGCAGCGAGCCGAGAAGTCTTCAGTTGCTGTTGCTTGAGCGAGAGAGATCCAAACCGCTTTCCTTCCAAGCGCTTGGTCTGCCGAAAAAATGCCGTACTAGACCGATTCGCAGGGTACTAAGATTCGGAGAAAATTCGGTTCTCCGAGCCAATTGAACGCCCTGTTTGATCGGAAAAGTGTTCTCTGGCGACAAAAAGGCTGGAAAACGGCCGGCCTTTTGGCCTTGTCTCCGCGTAGAAGTACGCAATGGCCTTGGTTGGCTGGCGGAGAGAGTGGGACTCTCATCCGCTATGCCGCAGATACGCTAAAAGCGCCGAAAAACAAGGATTCCGAAGAGGCCCGGCCGAATTTTGTGACCACCGCTGTGTACCACAGCGCCTCCCGATTCGGCCGTCAATCTCGGACGATTTCGAGACCGATTAGGACTGTCCGATTCCACCAAGGCAGCAGAGCGGAATGGCGAAGGACTCCGAAACGAGCCCACGAGCAGGGCCTTAGGCCAGGGGAAGCGGGACGCCCGTTAGCCGCCCTTGCTCGATACGAACCCTTTCGCGGCGAATGGTGGAAAGCGCTTGACCGAGGAAAAGCCGCGCCCTCGACCAGCGCGGCTTTTTGCTGTCGGGCCCTGTCACCAGCGGTGATGGTCCCAGCGGTGCCGCACGACCGGATATGATCCGCGGTACCGGCCGCATTTTCAAGATCAAGGCATGCTTTCGAGGGAGTGAAGGATGGCCGCGGCGGCGGCTGTGATTGCATTTACGCGCATCGCTGACACCGGGGACAGACTTCCGGCACCGCCTCACTTCCCGAACCGTGTCGCCACAAGCGGTGAGTACAGGTTCGAATTCGCGTTCATCCGCTCGCACTCGCGCGACGCGTTCCAGAACGTTTCCACGCACGGCTTCGTAGTGCCGGCGGCCTGCCTCCAAGTGATCGCGAGCGTACTCGGATCAGTGAAAACCCACCTGCCAGTGTTGTGCGGCTTGGCGGGGGGGCCGGGCGAGGACGGCGCCGTCTTACTCGACATCGCGATACTGTCGTTGCCGAGGTAATAGTACCATGTGCTGCCGTCCCACACACGCCACCAGCCCGTCGGCCATCCATCTTTTTTTGTCACTCCGTCTGATGCGAGAACGAGTTCTTTCTGGTATCGAGCCCACTGGTTGAGCTGCGGGTCGCGCACCAGCATTCCACCCTTGAAGGCGCCTCCACCCGTGCGATAAATATTGAACCTGTTCACCGGCATCGTTTGATTGGGTCCAACGGCGGGATCATGGTGGTACAAGTCCACCCCGAGGACGGCAACGACCAGCGATACGTGTAGACCTCCGTCCCAGCTAACCATGATTGGCCCGAGCGCGGTCAGCGCTAGGTCGATATCTTTCGCTGTGGAAGTCGGAACGTCCTTGTGAAGAAAGCTTAAACCCTCGTTTCTCATAAATTTGTTATACGCGTCCCCTCCCAGTCGTTGATGAGTGCCGTCTTCGTTCTCGAGTTCCGGCAACTGCAGCGGACTGGCATAGCCGCCCCCGTAGTATAAGCGCAGCATGCGTGCACATGCCCACCAGCAACCTGTGGGATCATTGGCTTGGCTTACAAAAGGCACGGGCCGCGGCAAGGGCATGATCGACCTCTCACTTTTTCAATGCGCACCCTACGCAGTTAGAACAGGCGCGCCAATGGCTCGCCACCGCCATTGCTGCGGCGCGGTATCGCCACCAACCACCCCACCGCGCGGTCCCCGACCACTGGCAACTTAGCGGAGCGCGCGAGTTCCCACTTTCGGTAATCGCGCCCGTTGACCGTGAGAATCGTCCAGAGGACGCGCTTAATACTGGCGCCTCGGAAGATGCTGGAGAAAACCTTGAGCGAGGCGGCTTTGGCGTCCTGAGCGCCGCATCGGGCGAGGAGGGGATCAGGCTGCTCGGCGCGACACTCCTGACGCGCGCTTTGGTGACCGACATCAATCTCGCGCCAGGAGCTCGCCCTGGCGCGGCAGCACGATCCCTGCTGCGCAATCCTCTACGTGACTGGAGATAGCGCTCACAGGTGGGCGGCGAACGGAGTGCCGCGCAGCGTGATGCAGTCCAAACCATTCGCGCCGGCCCAACTGGTCGAGGCGGTAACCTCCTCAATCATTCAGGGCCCCCTAGCTGACAGGGTCGAGCCGTCAGTCCGCCCATCCGGGCTGCGGCCCAGCGAGCGCGTCTCGATACTAGTTGAACCGGTCCGAGGCTCGCACAGGTTCGAGAAGGATTGCCGCGCGCGTCTGTCTAGTTCGGCGGCGGCGGTGCGGCGTTGATCGTCTGGGTCCGCGACTGCCGCCCATGCACTCCACGAGGTAGGCCACGAATACCCGGACGCGAGCAGGCATGTTCGCTCCCCCGAACGAACACGGCCTGGAAGATCTCCTTGTCCCCGGGATTGAACGGTTCGAGAAGCGGGACCAGGCGCCGTTGCGCGATCGCGTCTCCGAGGCTGAAATTGCCCACCCGCGCGATGCCCACGCCGTCGAGCGCCAGCTGGCCCAGCGTCTCGCCACTGTTCGCCTCGATGGCGCCTCGCACCTTCAGGGCGAAGTCGACTCCGTCCCGGCGGAACGGCCAGACCGGCTCTGCGCGGCGAAAACTGAAGTTCAGGCAGTTGTGGTTGTGGAGGTCTTCCGGGATCTCGGGTACGCCCCAGCGCGCCAAGTAGTCCGGCGAGGCGACGATGGTCCGGCCGTTCTCGCTGAGGCGACGCGCAGTGAGCGCGCTGTCGCTCAGCGGACCGCCGCGCACCGCCACATCCGCCTGCCCCGCCGCGACGTCGACGATCGCGTCGCTGAGATCGATGTCGACCACGATGTTCGGATAGCGACGCACGAAATCGCCAAGCAAGGGGACAATGCAAAGAAGCCCGTGGGACACCGCAGCGCTGACTCGGACGCGGCGGCGCAGCGAACCTTGGTCGGAGATCGCCTGCTGGGCGAGATCGGCGAGAATTCGGCGGGCCGCGCTGAGATAGGTGCGGCCTTCTCTCTATGGCCGTCAATCTCTCGCCGAAGCAGTTCACCGACAATGAGCTGCTGGGATTTCTCGACGCAGTCCTACGTGAAACAGGCTTAGCTCCCGAGCTGCTGCAGCTTGAGGTGACCGAAAGCATGGTGATGCAGAACTTCATGCAGGCGACTGCGGTCATGCAGGCCATCAGTCGTCGCGGTGTTCGCCTCGCTATTGACGACTTCGGGACGGGCTATTCGTCTCTCTCGTTGGTGAGAAGTTTCCCGATTGACACGATAAAGATCGACCTTGGCTTCGTTGGCGGAATCGGTGAAAGCGCTCAAGATCGCGCTATCTCCGCAGCCATCATCACGCTCGGACGGGCGCTGGGTTTGACCGTAGTTGCCAAAGGGGTGGAGACCGCGGAACAAGACGCTATTCTAAAGGATTTCGACTGTCATGAATTTCAAGGCTTCCTGTTCAGTCGCCCGGTTTCGGCCGAGGAAATTTCGCGGTTGCTGGGGGCCAGCGACAGCCTCACGGAACACGTAACATCTCCCTTCCTCGTCCCGGCAGGCGAGAAAGAAGATGCATTGTGTCTGGCCTACCGGCGTTTGGGATAAGTTCCAGTGACGAAGTTCGCTGATCGCCCTTTGGCTTCGCTCGATGGCGTCAGGCGGGTCGGCCGCGATGCCCTGTCCCGTGCACCCACGATGTGGCGCTGTTAATCGCTTCCAGATGACAGTTCTCAAGATGCTGGTGAGCTATCCGGAAAGGGGTTGGCCTGCGAGTCACACGCTGGCTCGTCCCGGCGTTCGCGGGCCCACATTTAAGGTTTTGATTCGCTCGATTGAACGTGGCGGAGAGAGTGGGACTTCTCTCCACGATTTCGAACTCCGATCTACGATTAACAGTCCGCGCATCAGCGCGTCAGCTGTTCACGATGTGAAGCTCGACCCGCCGGTTCTTGGCTCGGCCCGGCTCATCCGTGTTCGGCGAAAGGGGCTGGGTCTTGCCGAAACCCTGCGTCCGGATCTTGGCGCGCTCGAGATATTTGCGCGTGACGAACCAATCGGCGGCCGCCTTGGCGCGCGCTTCCGACAGGCGCTGATTGTAGTCTGCCGAGCCTGTCGCGTCGGTGTGCCCGTTGATGAGGACATATCTCAGGCGCGGGCCGATTCTCGCCTTGATGTCCGCTGCGGCCTTCTCCAGCGCCGCGTTGGCCTCCGGCTTGATGTTCGATTTGTCGGTATCGAACAAGACGTCGCCGCTGATCCTGATCAGCGAGTCATCATTGGCGGTGACTCGCACGGGGCCGGGATCCGACGTGATGATGTCCAAGCCGTTATCGATCCAGCGGCCGGGCCCTGGATCTGTCATGACCACCCGCCACTTGGCCTTTTCTGTGATCGGCTCGGGCTTGTCGAGCAGCTTGTCCAGCAGCGTGTAAAGGGCCCACAGCCAGGGCCTCGCGTTCTCGCCCGAGAATGCCTGGCCGGCGCCCATGATGTTGCCCGCGAGTGCCGCGTTGGTTGAGCCATAGCAGACCAGCGCGTTCGTGCCGCCCGCGAGCGGGCTTCCCGCGGGCAGATACCGGTCGACATTTGCCGTGTTGAGATTCGCGGCGAGCTGGCAGATCGGCGCCTTCGTCAGCACACCGATGTGGTCGAGCCCGATGGCATGGCCGATCTCGTGAGCAATCACGGGGTGGCTTGCCGGCATGCCGGGGGCGTGGCCGAGAGGGAACGCCCATGGGGTCGCGTCGAACGAGTCGTAAAGAAACGCGTGGGAGCGAAATACCCCGGGATCGGGCACCCTGCCGGTTGCGGTGATAAAGGCGGCGTTGAGGTTGGTGACCTCGATGGTCCTGTGGGCACCGCTTGCGGGCGAGAAGTCGACCTCTAGTGCACACAGCAGGTTCGGCCGAAAGATCTTGTTCGGAAACTTGTTGAAGAACGGATCCTTTTGGTAGACCTCGTCGAGCCCCGAAAAGGCGGGCGGCGGAACGAGCCAGAACCTGTTATTCCATAGGTTGACCTGCGTCGACGCGCTGTTGACGAACGCAGACCACTGGGCGTCGGTCCACGGCGTCGTGAGGAACGGCTTGTTGTCGGCGTCCAGCTGGACCGGCAGAAATCCCCTCGCCTGTTTGAGGCTGATCTTGAGCTTAATCGTGAGCTTGACGTGTTTGAAGCCGCCAGTCGCCTGGTAGAGGAAGGTGTCGAACGCGGCCGGAACGCTGCCGCCGGTCCTGGAATTTGAGCTGAATGCCGCGCCGACGAGCGGGACAGGTTTGTAGGACGGTGCCATGGGCTCCTCCAACAGAGGTTTCGACCGCAGGATGCGCCTCTTGGTCGCGGCGAAGCGCGACGGCGTTCAATGGACCCGGCGCGGATCTCCAGGCTCGCGGCTGCGATCGCGATGCGATTCGGCGCTCCGGCGAATGCGCAATCCGCGGCCGAACGACAAAGGTCGAAAACAACCCCATGCATAGTAGATGGCGGCTGCGGGTGCGAGGTGCGCTGCAGCCGGAGAACTATCTGAAGCCTCGGGTGAAATTTCGAAAGCGGGTTACGCTGGGCAGGGGTGGCTCAGACTAGACACCGGAGCGCGTTGCGCGGCGAGCCGCCCGGTTCCGGTCACAATTTCGGAGGTCGGCAGAGATAGGTGCTCACCGCAACGTCGGTGATCCGGGTGGCCTTTGGCGCGCTCTCGATCATGTGTTTGAACAGAAACCAAGCCCGTTTTCCGAATGCGGCTGCCCGCTTATCTAATTTAGACAGCGATGACGCTGCGCGGATCAATCGCATGGTGGAGCTTCGGACGCGGGTTAGCCGCCAAATCTCTTGACAAGCTTTGACCCCTTCCGTGCCGATCTGCTGGCTGGTCAAATCGCTGCCTGCACTCAACCCAGGCACCATGAGGTTCTTGACGCGCTGCGCCGCCTGCTTCTCGTTGGAATAATCGATCTCGACATGATCGAGCTCCATCAGATGCCCAAGCTCGTGTGCCCAGGCGCGTCCATTGGCGTGGTCATTGCCATACCACTGGACGAAGCTCGTCGGCTCGGGAGCGCCGTTCGGAAACGAGCCCCCGCCGGCGTTCAGATTTGGAATAGAATTGACGAGGTAGATGTGGACCGCATTGTCGGGGTCATGCCGGGACGCCAGAACACCCAGCAGGACCTCGTCGCTGCTGCGCCGGCTCTTTGCCATGTCCAGCGGCCTTTCCATCACGGAATCACTGATCACGAATGCGATCTTGGCCTTCGACCAGATCGTATTGACGACATCAACCGCCTTCTTGGCGGTGTCGCAATCCCATTGCGCAGGCTCGAGAACGCCTCTATCGGCAAACGGCGTGATATAAACTCTCAGCGGAACGGACATGCGCAAGGCTGCCAAATATTTCAGGGGCCAAAGCTGGCCAAGAGCTTTCGCTAAAGCTATCGATCCGCAGGTCTAACACCGGATTTCACTTCCGCTTGATGTGCCGCCAGCGGAACGCCGATTCTAGGCAAGCCTAGCCCCTTGTACGCTTCAACGAAGCCATCGCACAAGACCAAAAAGTCGTTAAATATCAGCACGTTAAATTACAGCACGCCCCCTATACGCGCCAACCGTGCCCAACGTGCCCGGCACGACAATCGTCTCAGGCCTTTGAACGCATTCACTGAAATGCGCGACAAATTTAGGAATGGATCGGGCTCGAGACTACTCCTAAACGGAGACAAGCGGCCGCCGAGAGCTCATTTTTAAGCATTCTGCGCGGCCACCTCCGTTGACGCTCCCCACTCGGCTGATACTGGACGTTGCGCCATGAGCTTCTGTACGCAAATCAGATTATTCGCCCTTGTCCTCGGCGCCTTGCTGGTCCTGACTGCTGAGCCGGCTTCCGCGACGAAGCGTGTGGCCTTGGTGGTCGGCAATTCCACCTATCAAAACGCACCCCTGCTTCCCAACCCGGCCAACGACGCCGCCGCCATCGCAGCGACGTTGAAAGGCGCAGGGTTTGACGTAGTCGACTCGAGGCTCAATCTCACCGCGACGGACATGAAGCGAGCCCTGAGGGATTTTGCTGATCAAGCACGCGACGCCGACATTGCTCTCGTCTACTACGCAGGCCATGGGATCGAGATCGATGGCACAAACTATCTGATCCCGACCGATGCAAGGCTTGAACGCGATACGGACATTTATGACGAGGCTTTCTCGCTGGACCGTGTGCTGCTGGCGATCGAGCCTGCGAAGCAGCTACGGGTCGTGATCGTCGATGCTTGCCGCAACAATCCTTTTGCCGACACCATGAAGCGAACTGTCGCCTCACGATCGATCAGTCGCGGGCTTGCGAGGGTCGAGCCCACCGTGTCCAATACGCTGATCGCCTTCGCCGCAAAGGCCGGATTGACGGCGCTCGACGGCAATAGCAAGAACAGCCCGTACGCGGCGGCTCTGGTCAAATACATCGCAAAGCCCGGCCTCGATCTGCGCAGGGTCTTCGGCTTTGTCCGCGACGATGTCCTGCAAGCCACAGGAAACCGGCAGGAGCCCTACGTCTACGGCTCGTTGGGAGGCGAGGACGTTGCTCTCGTGCCTAGCGCCAAGAAAGAGGAACCGAAGCCCGCGGCGCAGAATCCCCAGTCCGAGGTCCGCCGTGACTACGAACTGGCGTTGCAACTCAACAACAAGGCCGCCTTGGGCGTATTCCTGAGCCAGCATCCCGAAGGATATTACGCCAGTCTGGCAAAGCTTCAGCTCAACCAGATCGAGGCGGAGGACGCACGGATTGAGGCAACCGAGAAAGCGCGCCAGGCCGAACAGCAGCGCGTTCGGCTGGCTTCCGAAGGCGCCCAGAGCACCGACCAGGAAAGGGCGGCCGCAGACTTGAAGGCCGCGGAGAACGCCCGCATTGCCGCCGAAACGACAAAGCAGGTGGCCCAGCAGCAAGCGACTGATGCCGAGCGGAAGCGGGCCGCCTCCGAGGCATCGATCATCGCTGCACTCAGCCCGAGGTCCGCGACCAAGAATTCCGCCGCAGTTGGTTCGCCTCCGGCGGCTAAGTCCGTCCAGAGCGACGCGATCGCTGCCTTGAGCGACGGGCCGCACCAAGTCGATCTCGCTAGGACCGATGTCCCTCAAGCCGAACTGGCCAAGTCGTTACAGAGCGAATTGAGCCGCGTCGGGTGCTTCACGGGTGCCGTCGATGGCGAATGGAATGCGGCTTCCCAGCGATCGCTGAAGCTCTTCAATCGCCAAGCGGGGACCAAATTCGACACCAAGCTCGCCAGCGTCGATGCGCTCGATGCGATCAAGCTCCGGTCGTCGCGGATCTGTCCGATGATCTGCGACCACGGCTACCGAGCCGACGGCGACCAGTGCAGCAAGATCACTTGCGCCGAGGGCTCGTTCCTCAACGACGACAACGAGTGCGAGAAGCAGCGCGCCGCCAAGCCCGCCAAGCCAGCGACCGCCAAGCCTGCGACCGCAAAGCGTGACGACGGCGACGAGCGTCCCGCACGGCAGCGTCGTCAAGCCGGCGGAGAGGCTGCCGGAGCGGCCGGCGGCTTTGGTGGCGCTGCGGGCATTGCTGCTGCGGCTGGCGCCAGCCGCCGCTCGAGTGGCGGACAGCTATTCTGCAACAACAGCGGCTGTCGCGCGGTCAACCGCGGCTGCCATCTCGAATATCGCGGCGGCGGCGGCCCCGGCAACGATGCCAATGCCGAGGTCTGCAACTAGCGCGCCGCAGAAGAGGTGCCCGAAGCGGAGCGATGTGAGTGACAACGTGTGAACTGGAGCAGAAGGATATCGGCACCTTTCCAGGTGTGACCCTCTTCACCAAACGGCAGGCGCCCGGCATGAGGCCGACGGCGGTCTATCTCCCGCCGAAGCACCTCACGAGCGCCACCAAATTCGACGTCGTGCTCTGGCTGCATGGATTCTATGTCAGGGATCATGAATACCTGTTCCGCAATGATCCCGCGCGCTTGCGCGAACAGGTCCGGGATTCCGGCAGGGACGTTGTGCTTATCGCGCCATTTCTGGGCTACGAATATGCCGTCGGCGACAGCTTTGCCGGCAACTACAGCGTCAAGGATCTGGCCTCCGCCAAATGGGGCGAACGCTACCTCGACGAAATACTGGGGGCTCTTGCCAAGTGGCTGGCTCCTGCTCTCGGAACCGGTCCCGGCTTCGGGACCAAGCTTGGCTCGGAGAGCGTACCCCAACTCCGGATCGGTAAGCTCATCATCGCTTGCCATTCTGGCGGGGGGAACGGCATGCGCAATCTGGTCGGAAGCCTCGGAAAATATCAGCCCAACCTGTCGGCTTGCTGGGGATTTGACTGCCTCTATGGCGCGATGGCACATCCCGATGATGCGATTTTCTGGTACCAATGGTTGTCCGCGCAGAGCACCTGCGCACTCGAGGTCGTCTACGGTCCGTCGACGCTTTCGCAATCGGTGAAGCTGGACTTGCTCGGACGCGGACTAGCAACGCCCGATGGCGATCGTGCTCCATCGCCGCGCCCTGCCCTCAAGAACCTCAATGTGAGCGTAGGTCACTATGACGCATTTCCAGCCTTCGGGCAGATGGTCAGGGTCAATGATCTGGATCCAGCTTACGTGGACCGCTTCATGATTCCGCAGGTCGCCGACCAAGTTCCCCTCGGCCACAAGCCCGCGTCGCATCACGGTGAATTCCTCAAAACGGCGATTTCAAACGTTCGCGACGCTTTTCCTTTTCCGAAAGACATTCATTACATGATCGCCAGGAGCGGTTTCTACGGCCGGTTGAGCAAGCTGTAGACTTTGCGGGAACGGCTGCGGCATCGCGGACTAGCCGGCCAACCGGCCACCTGCTAGCTTCCGCCGTGGCCACGCGAGGAGACCTTCGCAGATGACGGGCAGCCCCTTCGACCCGAACACCGCACCGATGGCCGGCAACATGGGGCAGGACCGCGCCGCGATGCGGGCGGACATGAACAAGGTCGCGCTGAAGCTGCACGAAGCCGGCATTCAGCTCTACGGCTTCTATAAAATCCACAACCTTGTGCCGTACTGGAATCCGCTTGGCTTTGACTTCATGTGCGACAACTGGCGGCAATTGCTCGCTGCCGCCGGCAAGGCGCCGCGGCTCGGTTCTGACCAGATCGACATGCCGGGTTATGACCCGTGGCTGAAGGCAGGCGTCAAGAGCGTCGGCTTCACGCAAACCGGAAAAGCTCCTCACGTGCATCTCGACATTGCGATCGACCGGCCCGGGCTGTGCCGGATCTACATTCTGGAGAAAGATGATGAGCGGCGTCTCGACGCGCTGCGACGGGCCCGGGTCGTTACGGCGAGAGACACCGAAGTGTTCAGAAATATCTACCGGCGGGTGGAGGGTCTTGGTGTCGATCTCGACGAGCACATCGGTTCGCACCTGGAGGCAGGACGGCTCGTGCTCGACGGCATCAATTTCGTCGCCAAGGATCACAACCGGCTTCTCGACGTGCTGACGAATCTGAAATATCCCGCCGGCAACAGTGTTTTTTTTCGTGGAGAACGATCCGGCCGCGGTCATTTCGCCGGCAATGCCTCGTTCCTGGCAACCGAGGGCATCGGCTTTCGGCAAATCTGGCAGACATTTCCGGAAGAAAGACCGGTTGCGACGACCGACCCGCGAACCGGGCCGGCGATTGATCCCAAGGCTTCGGCTCGGTTCGGCGATTCGAAGATCCTGCCCGATCTCACCTCGGTGCACTGTGCCGTCGCGAAGCGGATCTGCAACTTTCACATCGACGAGATGGGCTTTGTGGTCAGGGACAGCAAAGGTACCATCATCGTCGACCCGGACGCGTTGCGGCATATTTTTGTCGAACTGCTCTGGAAAACCGACTTGCAGGGCAAGCTGCCCTTCTGGGCGCTCGACAACGTGAATTTCATGATCCCGAGTTCGCCAACCGATTTCTCCCGCGTCGGAGTCAACGTCGACCTCGCGAAGTTCGGGCGTGTCAACATCGCGCTCAACGGCAGCTGCTCGGTTGACGGCAAGATGGAAACATCCGGCACGCTCACGCTTGGTTTCAAGTTCTGAGCCAGTCGAAGGCCCGGGCTTACTTGATGGAATAAAACTTGACGTCCAGCGACCAATTGTTCGACAGCAGTCTTCCGTTGGCGCTGTCCGGCACACGCAACTCGCTGGTCCAGGCCGCCAGGTAGCTCAACGCGTCGGCCTGGCTCTGCAGCTTGCGCGGGAGATCCGGCAAATCGAGCAATTGCACACGCCGCTCGCTGAGGATCGCAACCATGATTGCCGAGCCGGTCGGGGGGGCAACGACATACTCGAAGCCCCGTTGCCGCGCTGTCGGCGTCGGCACGATGAACTGGACGCCGGGCTTGACAAGATTGATGTCGCGTTCGTCCGACTGCTCCACCAACTCGGGAGTCGGAAAGATCTGGGACATGCGTCCTTCCGCATCCACATCGACCAGAATGAGATAGCCCTTTTTCCTGGAAGTTACGCCGAACGATACCTTGCCGCCGACCTCGACCGTCGGACCCGGCAGGATCTCGAGGGACACGTTCGCGGAATTGCTCTGCACCGCACTGGTCTGTCCGCGCGTGACCTGGATGCGCCAAAGCGATGAAGCGATCG
This sequence comes from Bradyrhizobium sp. WSM4874, assembly GCF_055811835.1. NCBI lineage: Bacteria > Pseudomonadati > Pseudomonadota > Alphaproteobacteria > Hyphomicrobiales > Nitrobacteraceae > Bradyrhizobium > Bradyrhizobium sp. WSM4874. The sequence continues at coordinate 98,606 of NZ_JBVVPR010000024.1, read as the reverse complement.
CCGGGCTTGCATGCGGGGATTCCGGGGGCAATGGCGCTGAGTGCGCGGGCCCGCCCGTCAACAGGAGCAGCAACGCGAGGTATATTCGCTCGCGGCGGATCGGCTCCGATCGCAACATGGCTCCCCCGGTCAGACTGTCAGGGAGCACTGAAGAAGCCGACCGAGGCGATCCGCGCGTCCGCTGGCAGGTAACGCTCGAGACTCTTGATCAGTTGCCCCGATGCACGACGCCGATTCAGCTGGATCAGGACGGTCTCAAGGTCGGACATGCGCTGCTGCGAGGTCACCGCGACAATCTGCTCGGCGCCAAAAGGCTCGCCCACCCTGAGCGGCAGCCGCAAGCTCGGCGATTTGGCCAACGGCGCATCCGTACCCACGGGATACAACATCTGGATGGTTCCATCGCCTGACACATTGAACAGCAACAGCGCCCTCGCCGCGACGTCGGACAGTTCAACTTCGATGGTCTGGCCGGCGCGCTGCTGTCGATCGTCCGGCCAAATACGCATCGTCTGGGGTGAACGAGTCGCCATTCGCTTGAGCTCGCGGATGGCCGCGGTGCGATCCACGACCGTCGGCAAATTGGCCACCTCCATCCCGTAAGCGACCACATCGCCCCAGGCGATCACGTCATGAGACACGGGGTCCCAGATCAAGTCGGGATTGTCCATCGGCTGAACCGCCTGCACGGTGACATCCTTGGTGCTCACGCCCGAGAAATAGCTCATCTTGCCGTCGAGCGCCGCCAGGCGGATTGGCGTTGAAAGACGGATGGGCGCCGGTGCGGTGCCGGCGAGCGCGGTGCCGGTCGGAACTGGATTGCTGGGAGCTGAATTGGGCGCGGCGGCAAGGGTTGGCACCGTCGGAGTCTTCGTCGTGGCAACCGGTGCGGGGGGCGCCTTCCCGTCGGCGGGAACCGTTGCCTGAGCAGTGGCGGTTCTCGGAGCCGGCCCTTGAATGAGCACCACCCCGCGCGTCAGTTCGAACGCGACGTCCGTCTCCGGCGTCTGGGCGGGTGACGATATTGTCACGATGTTCTGGCGCTGGTCTGAAAGCTGATAGACGACCTGGCGAACGTTGGCGAAGAGCTCCTTGAGTGTCACCTTGCCATCGTGATTGATGTCCGCGCTGCCCTCTACGGCCCGCGCCACCGCGTAGCTGAGAGCCCCGCGCAGGCCATCGATCCCGGGGATTCGCACTTCCGGGGCCTTGGTATTGCGATCAACGGCGGCCAGGAACGCGGTGTGATCGAGATCGAGCTCGGACTTCGGATCGTTGCTGTCCGACACCGGTTTTAATTCATCGACCAGCAGCGTGTAGCGAGGCACCTGGCGAAAGCTCATCTCCTCAGCCCGTGGATCGATATCGCGCACCATTCCGCCGCCGTGGCAGGTGTCCGCGACGAAAATCACCTTCGCACCGCGCAGTTCGAACTGCCGGATGAAGTGGTTGAACTCGCTCCCCAGAATACGTTCGACCGATCCAGTCGGCGTGGTTTCGAAGCCTGGCAGCAGGAACACGTTCTCCATGCCGTCCGGCTCCGAGCCCTTGATGCGCTCCGGCTCCTGCGTGCCGTGACCAGCGATCGACAGAAAGACGAGATCGTTGTTCCTTGTCCGCTCCACCATCGCGCTGATTTCGCGCAGCACGCTCGCCCTGTCCGCTTGAGCATTGGTCAGCTCGACGATGTCGCCAACCCCCATCGTCTTTAGGCTGGAGACGATATCGGCGGCGTCGGCGACCGCCCCCTTCAGCTTGCGGACGTGTTGATAATCATCAATGCCGATCACGAGCCCACGCACGGCACCGCCATCCGGATTGCCGATCGAAAGCGCTTCCGCCGCCCGAGCATGCTGCAGCGGCAGGCCGACCATCGCGGCGAGCGCGATGGCGACGCACAAGCGGCCGAACCTGTGGTCAAATCCTCTGGAGCTTCGCATCCCTGATCCACCTCGATGTCATGCAGGCCGCCCCGGAACCAGACTGTCGGATCGAGGCGGTAGTTCATAGTCATCTGTAGCGCCGAGGACACCGGGGGTTCAGCGCTTCTTGGTCGCCGGCTTGTTGGTCGCGGCTTTGGCAGCCGTCGATTTGCGTCCCATCGGCGCATCGTCCTCTTGATAGGCGTCCGCCGAGACCGTCGCGTGGTCATCCGCGAAGGCACGGAAACGGACCGGATTGTAGCCACGTGCCAGCAGGCTCGCCAACGGATAGACGTTGCGGCAGACGCGTCCATTGCATCCACCGGTCGAGGATTCCATCACCTCCGCCTTGCGATCGGGCGTGAACCGCAGGAATAACATCACATGGGAGCCCGGCTTGTTGAGCGCATCGCCAGGCTTGAGGTCCCAGGGATTCGACACGGGCGTCGCGATCGCCGGGATGGCGGCGGTCGTGTAGTGGACCGAGAGTCCCCAGGCGGCGCTGACGAACGCCGAACAGTCAACGCCCGCCGCGTCCGGCCGCGGCGCGTTCCGGGTGCAGACGTTGCCTGCCAGCGTCCCGCTCTCGATCCGCTGCCGGAAGTTTGCAAGCGAACCGTGGCAGCCCCAGCAATAGGGTACGCCGCGCACCTCCTGGTTCACCTTGCCCTGTAGATACCACGGCCGGCGAATGCGGTTGAAGCCGCTGCACTGGTTATCCGGATCGTTGCCATAGTTCGCCTGCGTCAGCTTCCACTGCACGCCTTCGAATGCGAACGCGGTCTCGATCGCCTGCTGACGATTGGACGGCCGGACCGCGGCAGGCGCGCTGAACTTGACGTCGTGGCCGGGCCGGCCCTCGGGGCCCAGGGCCGGCTTCGCTGAGGTCCGCGACGGCCGCACGTCGATGACCGACACGTTGCCCAGCGGTTTGAAGCCAACGCCAACCACTTCGACACCGTCTGGCTTGGTTCGCAGGAAATAGACATCGCCATCACCCGAGACGGTGACGAACCGCCTTGTCAGCGGGGTGTTCTCGAGTGGCAGTTCGTAGATTCCTTCGAGACGACCGTTCGCGGCATAGCGTGCGACGAAGGTCGAGGCGTTCTTCCCCGACGGCGGGATGTCCTCGGCCAGCACATAGAAGCGGTCGCTGTTGTCAATCTCGAGAAATTCGACCGTGCCGAGCTGGTCGCGCACGCGCAGACCGAGCGCGCCAATGCTCTCGTTCGTGACCATGGTCTGGATCTCGATCCGTACGCTGGAATTGCCCTTGTCCGGGAGGATGTCGGCGATCACCGAGCCCTTGCTGCGGGACGCGATGTATTGCCGATCGGGCTGCCGCCCCTGCCCGATGACGGCCGCGCGCGTGTTCTGGTCGAGTAGGTCGGTTGCGCTGCCTGGCGGCTGCGATCCCATCTGGGCGAAGGCGGAGGCGGCGACCTGATCGTCCACTCCGCGGCTTGAGACCTCCTCGAGCTGGATCTCGTCGCCGAGCCCACGCGTGGACTGGTGAGCCGCTGCCTTCAACGTGCGCACGCCGCCGTCCCAAACCATGATGTCGTCGTTGTGAACGACAAGGTCGGTCGGCTGGACATCCTTCGGCATCTTCAGGACGTCCGGGGCGGAGTTCGGTTGTTTGGGATCGAACTCGAGAATGCGGCCGTTGATCTGGTCGAGCACGAACAGGTTGCCCTGCCCGTCGGCGCTGAGCGCTTGGGGGCCCCCCAGTTCCACGTCCTCGCTGGCGGGAACGATGCCTACCATCGAGGGCGCCGAACCGCCGGCGAAGCTGCGCACGACCGTATCCTCGGCGTGCGCCACGGCGGCGAAAATGCCGGCACCGGCGATGAAGACCCAAGTCCAGCAAAATCGACGAAACATATTCGCCTCAGTGTACCCCGAACCGATCGTCGCGCCGGACCGACTAATCCGAGATGCCGTGAATGCGGCGCGTCAATTAGTGGTGACCAATCTCGATCCCGTTCAATTCTATCACTGGACGGTGATAGTCCGAATTCTTCAGCTTGCGGTGCAAATCCATGACAAGGAATAGATTTGAACAGGTCAACGAAGTCCAGCCCGACGCCATCACGCTGGTCCTGAAAGGCGACAATGACAGCGCCACTGGATCGGTCGTGATGCCGGCCGCTGCAAGCGGCGGGCGGCTGTCAAATGACCAGGTCAGCGCCCCGTTGCCTGCCCAGGATGCCTTTCGCGGCGCGATCCGGCTTGCCAATGACGTCAAGCTCGCGATCGTGGTGTGGGATCCGGACGGCGTCTGGAAGTCCGAATGGGGCGAGCTTTACCAGGCCCTCGACTAATCCATTGCCGGGCGGAACCGGCAGACGTTGCCACGCCATATGGAGACTAGCATGGTGAATGAACCACCGCCCCGGCCTTCGTTCCGGCCGCTGGCCCTGATGGCCGCGTTGATGGTTGCAACCGCTTGGCCGGCACGGGCCAACGACTCGGCTGCCGAATTGTCGATTGGCGGGCTGCAGTTCGTTCGCACCAACGATGTGGCCATGGAGAGCGAGGATCTGCGTATCGCTCTCGACAAGGTCAGCGTTCGGTATCAGTTCGCCAACATCACCAATAAGCCGGTTACGCTGACTGTGGCCTTTCCGCTGCCCGACATCGACCTGTCGGAAGCCGACAATATTGCTCTGCCGTCGAACGACCCGGTGAACTTCGTCGACTTCGAGACCAAGGTCGACGGCAGCCCGGCGCCGCTGACCATCGATCAGCGCGCCATGATCGGCGACAAGGATGTCAGCGCGCAGCTCCGCCAGTTCAAGCTGCCGCTGCTGCCCATCGGCAGCCGGGAGATCCGGGTAGCCGACCTGCCCGCAACAATCCGGACGCGGCTGGTGGACGATGGGCTCTTGATGCCTGCCGGCATGAGCGACAACGGTCGGCAGCAATATGCACCCGGCTGGGTCACCAGGACCTCCGCCGTGCGTCAGCAGGTGTTCCCGCCCGCGCGCACCGTCGTCGTTGAACATCAGTACCGGCCGAGCGTCGGCTCCAGCGCAGACACTATCCTGCGCGCGAGCCTGCGCCGCAGCAGCGCGCTTAGCCCGGAGGTCGCGCGTTATCGGAAGGAATATTGCGTCACGGATGCATTCCTCGCCGAGCTTGATAAGCGCGCAGGCGACGGCCAGGCCAATAGCGCGAAGCTGCAGGAGCGGCGCATATCATACGTGCTGAAGACCGGCGCCAACTGGGCAGGTCCGATCCGATCGTTCAAGCTGACCATCGAAGCCGGCGGCAGCGACCGCCTGGTCAGCTTCTGTCAAGGTCGGCTCAAGGCATCGTCTGCGGGGGGCACGCCTGAATATACGGCAGGCGACTTCAAACCGGATACCGACCTGAAGATCCTGGTGATCGGAAAATTCTAATCCGCGATCATATTGGGACGAACTGCCATCGCGCTTTAGCTTGTCGATTGAGCATGATCCCAGCGGAAAACTGCTTCAAACTTTTCCCGGATCATGCTCTGGGCGCGCTGATCAGTTCGTGAGCAACACGTAGCGTGCCGCCGCGGTGATCGCCACATGGTTGCGCTGGGAATCGCTCAACGCCTGCAGGAAGAATGTATCAGCGGCTGTCGGTCGCGGCTGGCGCAACGAGTCAAGAACCTTTGGCGTGGCCACAGCCAGCAGCAGTTGCGGACCGTTCGCGCGCGGTGCCGGGAGTGTGAACGAAAGCGAGTCGATCCCCGGCTTCAAAAGGTAGGACAAGCTCTGCACCTCGCCGCGGTCCGAAACCATGAGCAGCTCCACTACGCGGTTCGCGAAGTTCTCGATGGTGCCATTGAGGGTTTCGCCTCCCTTTAGCTCCGTCGCCGACAAGGTGATGCGCGGCACCCGCGTCTGATCGCTCCCGAGCTGGCTCAGGAACTTGACGGCGGGGCACTGTGCCTCGGTCACCTGCCTGACACCAACTGACGCCTCAAATCCCTGGTCCCGCCTGAAAGCTTTGTCGAACGTATCGAACGGAGCCGTCGAAGCACCAAAACCTTCGATCACCGCGGCGGTCTGACTAACCGCAACCGGCAAGATGAAGAAGCAGTCGCCGCCGGAATATTGGGCCACGTATTTGCGGATGCGGTCGGCTCGAGCCGGCCCATCGCTGGGCTGAGTGGGTGTCCCCGTGGGCGGTGGCGACAGCTTCGCCGTCTCCTGACGTTCGGGCTTTGGCGGGGGTTCAGCCTTCGTCGGCGACATCGTTCCCGCAAGCTTCGGAGGCGGCGGCAAAGTGGGCACGCCGGGCGCCGACCGGACCAGCTCGAATAAAGCATACCCGCCCCCGCCGAGCACAAGCAACACCGCTGCCACGCTCACACCGAGCCAGGCGGCGCGCCGCCTTGGAGCGGTCGATGGCGCCATGTCCTGTCGCACCTGCGCGGCACTTTCGGGCCGCGCCAGCGGATCGAAGCCGGACAACGGTGCGGTGGATGTGCGAGCCAAACCGGTCGGCGTCCAGCTGGCGACTTCCGCCATGGTTGGACGCAACGCCGGATCGGGCTGCAGCATCTGCTCCAGCAAAGGCCTGATGCGCATGTCTACCGCACCGAGATCGGGTACGCGCCGGCGCTTCTCAACCAGCTGAAACTGGCTCCCGCCCATGTCGAGCTTCTGTCCCGTCAGCGCATGAAACAGCACGAGGCCAAAGCTGTAGACGTCGGATTTGGCGGTCACCTCATTGCCGTACAGCCCGACCTGTTCCGGCGACGCGTAATTGTCCTTGCCGGCAAAGCCTGAGCCGATAATAGTCTTTTCACCCATCTGGGTCGATCGCGCGATACCGAAATCGATGATCTTGGCGCGCCTCACATCATCGAGCGGGACGATGATGTTGTCCGGAGAGACGTCGCGATGGATGATGCCATGCTCGTGGGCGGCATCCAGCCCGGACGCGACACGCTGCATCAGCTTCACCAGCGCCTCGAAGGTCAACGGGCCTTCGTCGAGCATGTTCGACAGCGAGCGGCCGTTCACGAACTCCATCGCGAGATATGGCCGCTGCAGCACAGGCTCTACCGTGAACAGGAAATAGCGAACGATCGCATCGTGCGGAAGATTGTGGAGTGCCGCCGCCTCGCGCCGGAACAGCGCAAGCGCCGCCTCGTTTTCGACCATGTCGGGCAACAGCATCTTCACGGCAACCGGCGATCCGGTCTGGATCTCACGGCACTTGTAGACCTCGCCCATCCCGCCCGCACCGATCACCGCTTCGATCTCGTAGATGCCGTTGAGCCGGGTGCCGGGCGGCACACCGCGATAGTTCGACCGGAACGGATCGTTGGAGTTCATGCTTGCGGCTCCCGATCCAGGGGCGTTCTCGTCGGCTCCGAGGATCGAGGCGTCAGCAGCCGCACCACTACGATCGTCACGTTGTCGAGCCCTCCTCGGTCCAGAGCCAAAGTAAGCATATCATCGCAAGCCGCCTGCGCGCGCTGCATGGCTGCATACTGCAGGATCTCGTCGTCCTGCACATGCCTGGTCAGGCCGTCGCTGCAGATCACAAAGACATCTTCCGGCTCGGCCGGACCTGTCACGACCTCGAACTCCGGATCGTCGGCGACGCCGACTGCCCGGGTGATCGCATTGCTCGGCCAGTCCTTGACGTCCTCGCGCGACACCGCACCGCCGGCAATCAGTTCCTCCAGCTCGCTGTGATCATGAGACACCTGGTTGATGCCGCTGCGGTTGATCAGGTACACCCGGCTGTCGCCTGCCCATATACAGGCATAATAGCCGTCGCGCACGAGCAGAACCGCCGCCGTGGTGCCGACGGTTGCGCCCTGCCGTTCCCGGCTGAGCGTCAGTATCTCCTGGTTCGCCCGGAACAGCCGCTCCTCGCACTCCGCCAGAAAGTCGGCGGCGGAATCCGTCATGCCTATTGCATCGAGCGACTGCACCACGATGCGGCTCGCGAGATCGCCGGCCTCGTGGCCCCCCATGCCGTCTGCGACCGCCCACATGCCGACATCGGTCCGGACCAGGCAGGAATCTTCGTTACGCGTCCGCACCCGTCCTGCATGGGTGACGCTGCCAACATCGAACAAGGATGCGACTTGTACCATCGCGCGTCACCCGGTCCCGGATTCTGTACGGCCGAGATCGCCGGTCAGCAGTGTGGAATAGTGAAACGGATCCGGCAATCCGCGACAAGCCAGCGCCATTGACGGAAAGCCTTCCCCACCGGCGGTCCACCAGAAACTGGCAGCGGCATGAATCTGCGGATTTGCGGCAGCAAGCGTGGTGAACGACTGGGCGAACGCGCCGACGTCTGAAAGCGCTGCCACCCCCGTTGCGCCCAATGCGGTCACGTCCGATCCATTGGAGAGCGATGGCTGTAGTCGCGGCAGCGAAAGACGATCCAGCGAATCCGAGATCTGCTCGAACGTTGCGGCGCGGTCCAGGGTCGAGAGCAGAAAGGCCTCCGCCTTGGCGAACCATTCATCCTGCGGGTCGATGCCTGGCGGCGGCAACAAGGCGATCTCGTCGCTCACCGCATGCAGCGTCAACGGATAGTATCGTCCCACCCCATCGAGCGAAGGCATGATCGCCCCTGTCACCGTGGTGCCGCAGATCGCCGCGCCGAGCCAGAAGCGCCACACCGGCGCAGTGAGGAAGGCCTGCTGCCAGCCCGAGCCAAGCTGATGGCGACTTGCAGACAGCCCAGCCTGCACCCACGGCTCCCAGGCTTCCAGGAAGCTGCGCGGCGTTGCGATCGCGATGAAATCGCGTTTGGCGCCGATCTTGCCGAATAGTCCGCAACGCATGGTCATATTCCGGTCGGGCAACGAAACTCGCGGAGCACGGACAGGTTGAGGGGATTGCGCAACGATCCGGTCGAAATCTGATAGTTGAGCTCCCGCCCGGCGACGATGAAAGTCGCACTGGCGCTTTCCGCCTTCACAGCCAAAGAGCCCGCCTCCAGCATCCGGAACAACGACCAGGGGCCGATGCGCTCGAGAATGGATGGCGCTCCGGTATCGTTGCTCACCGAAATCGCGGTTCGCGGCGATGGGCCCGGCCAGAGCACGGTGGTCGGTGGGTTGCTTTGCGGTTGCGGTGGCGGAGGTTGCGCGCCGCCGAACATCGGCGAGGCGGTCGGCGCGCCCGGCGTGATCGGGCTCGCTATTGTAGTACCGCCGATCTCCGTCTTCACCGTCACGCCGGGTCCGGATGCGCCCGGCGGCCGGATCGCGAACGATACTGCAGGCACGCTGCCGCCGGTCTGGAAGAAAGCATCACGGATATAGGCCGCGTTCTGGAACTGCTTCAGCGTGTCGGAGGAGAACGATCGTCCGACGGGACTTTCCTTTCGCCAAGCCCAGTCCGATTTCGAGGTGTCGGCGTAAGGCGCGAGGTACTGGGTAAAAAACTTGTCCATGACGCCGTTCGGACTGAACACCTTGGCAAAGTCGGCGAGCGGGACCTCTTGATTGCTACCGCGGACGAACGGGTAGCGATTGCTCACCGTCTGCTGGCAGACCGGCGTGACCTGATCGCGCAAGGTCTGCAGAATCTGTCCGGCCGTCGAGGCCGCGATGTTGCCTTCAAACTCGGCAGCCGCCGCGCGCAACATGTCGGAGAACGGCGGCGGCATGCGGGAGGCATTATTGCGCAGGGCTGCGACCTGGGTCTGAAGCGAAGCGGTCGCCTGCGCGGTCAATTGTGGATTCTCGATCATCAGCGTCAGGTTCTGCGCAATATCGTTCAGGTTGGCGATGGTCGAGTCGATCGGACGGTGCGTGCTGTCGCCTTCCAGCACCGCATGATAGGGCTTGAACTGCGCTTCGATTGTCGCCCCGGGCGGTCCATCCTGGGCGTTGGTGAAAAGAGCCGGTGCCGGCGCGGCCGCGGCAGGCGCCGCTGCGTTCGCCGGCTTCGGCCGTTCCTTGGTCAGCACCGTCTCGTCGCGCACCGATTCCAGGATTTGCCGCATCGGTGAGGTTGGCGCGGAAAGAGCCCTCAGCACCTCGTATTTCGGCTTGTCGGCGAGCAGTTTTTTCAGACGCAAGCTGCCCAGTGCGGTTCGCCACGTCGTGACAAATTCGTTGGAATAAATATTCAAGAGGTCGCCGGCGAGTTTGTCGTACTGCTGGTCGATGGCCGATTGCTGGCCGGCATCGCCCAGCACCCAGCGCTCCTTCTTCATACGCTCCGACAATCCCGGCAGTTTCGCGACGAAGTTTTGCTCGAAGCCGCTATACGTAAAGAACTGGGGCACCCGCACAGCGTCCAGACGCTGCCCCGTCGTCGTTTCGAACACGATGGCCATATCAGGACCACCGCGCCGGGCGGCGATCCAGTCGCCTGCGGTTGATGACCGCGCCTCGGATTTCAGGAACTCGTACGCGCGCTGCGACACGCTGAGGCGCGCGAGCGAGTTCTGCGCCTGCTTGATCAGCCGGCCGTCGAGCTGGACAAGCGGCGGCTGCTCCGTCTCGAGGTCGAACATCGCGGTGAGATTCTCATCGAGCAAGCGCCGTCCCTCCGCGTTGGTTGCACCGGGATAGAGGTTGTCCTGCCAGTCGCGCTGCATCCAGGAGCGGATCAGCTCGCGGTCCGGCGACTGCAGGCCGCCGAGCATCAGGTAGACCTTGAGCGCCTCGTAAACGAACGCGGGCTCGTTGATGCGTGCATTGAGCTGCTCCTCCAGGCGATACAGCAGGCGCGGCCGGAACATGCGTTCGAGCGCGGCGTGATAGGCGGCCTTGGAGGGCGACAGCAGGCGTCGATGCTGGCTGAGGCCGTAGCGGGCCGACAGGGGCACCGCCTCGTTGCGCAATCCGTAGCCTGCGGGCGCGTTGCGCAGCCGATAGAGCAGCGGCAACACCTTGTCGAGATCGTGGTCGTCGATCAGCGTCTGCTTGATGAGCGGCGCCCCGGCGGCTGCATATTCGCTGTCCGCCTGCAGGCTCTGCTCGATCAGGTCGGAATTGCGCTTGTAGCTCGTCAACCACGCCGCGATCAGCCCGATCGAGACAAGGCCGATCAAGGACAGCGCCGCGGTCTTGATGATCAGCGCGCGGCGGACCGCAGCACGATCAGTCGAGACCCAGTCAGCCTCACCGATGATGACTTTGGAAATGAGATCGGCAAGGAAGTAGCTCTTGCCCGTTCCTGAATAGGATCCGGAACCGACCTCCTCGGCGCCGAACGTGCGCGCAAGCGACCCGATCAACTGGTCGATCGGCGTCCCCTGCTGGGTACCCGAGGTGAAGTAGAACCCGCGCAGGTTCGCATTAACGTGATAGCGCGTCGGCTCGAATATCTGGTTGAGGAAGTCGTGGATCTGGGGCTTGAGGCGCGCCATCTGCGCGGGGAAACCAAACAATTGGACGCGGTGTTGCGGCGTCGGTTCGTCCTGCAGACGATCAAGCGTCTCCTCGCTCAGGCGCTCCAGCAGACGGTCAAACTCGACCGGAATCTGTCCCACCAGATTCTGGGTCTTGTCGGCGGTCTGGAACGTGGCGCCCCAGACCTGACGGCGACCGGCCTCGCCGAGATAGGCGAAATATTCGGTGAAGCCGGCGACCAGATCGGTTTTGGTGAAGAGGGCATAGACCGGGAAGCTGACCTTGAGCCTCTGATGCAGTTCGAGCAGGCGCATCCTGACGGCGTCGGCGTGAAGCGCGAGTTCCTGCTTCGGCAGCATCAGCACATCCTCGACACTGATGGCGACGAGAACGCCGTTGATCGGCTGGCGCGACCTGCTTTTTTTCAGGATGTCGAGAAAAGCCAGCCAGCTTTCCTTGTCAGCCTTGCTGTTGGAGTCCTGGGTCGTGTAGCGGCCGGCGGTGTCGATCAGCACGGCCTCTTCGGTAAACCACCAATCGCAGTAGCGTGTACCGCCGACCCCCGCGATCGCCGCCGGCGTTGCCCCGCGTGCAAGCGGAAATTTGAGCCCGGAATTCACCAGCGCTGTGGTCTTGCCGGCGCCGGGTGGCCCGATGATGACGTACCAGGGCAGATCGTAGAGGTAGCCCGACTTGTTTCCGCTTGCGGTCTTCAGCGTCACGAGCGCATCCTTCATGCGCTCTTTGAGCACCGGTTCGTCGCTGACAGGCTGATCGGACGCGCTGATCCCGTCGGCGATCTTCTCGGCGTTCTTGCGTCGCTTGAAGTAGCTGAAGCCGCCGATGCCAGCCGCCGCCGTGGTGAGCAGCAGAATTGCGATCTGGCGGATAATGTGGTTCTCGAGTGGGTGCCAGTCGCCAAATGCGATGAAGGGACCGGCGAAATAGATCACGCAGCCGAGCGAGCTGAGCCCAACTCCGTAAAGAATGATGCGGATAATATCCTTGGCGAGCATTGACCGGTACCTGTCGCAAACAGCGTGAGCTGTGGTGGCAGCTATTCGCTGCGTTCAATAAAGATTTCGACACGCCGGTTCTTGGCGCGTCCTTCAGGTGTCGTGTTGGGAGCGATCGGCGCGTCCGCGCCCTTGCCCTCGACGTCGACACGCGAACCATCCGTCAGGCCGGGCTTCAGCGCCGCGGCGACCGCCTTGGAGCGCTCGACCGACAATTCGAAGTTCGACGGGAAGCGCACGGTGCGGATCGGCGAACTGTCGGTATGGCCGACAACCCGGATTCGCCCCGGCTCCTTGTCGAGGGTTGCAGCGACCCGGACCGCAATCGGCTTGAAGCCGTCGAGGATGGTGGCCTGGCCCGACGAGAACAGTGCGAGGTCACAGACCCTGATCACGATGAAGCTCGCGGTCTGGTCCGCGGTCATGGCGCAGGCGGTATTCTCCTTGGCGAGCGCGTTGCGGATGCGCTGCAACTGGGTGATGCGGTCCGGCTGTGGTGGCGGAGGCGGTGGTGATGGCGGCGGCGGCGCGATCACCTTGCGTTTGAGCTCGATCGGATCAGTTGGATGCAGGGCCAGCGCCACCTCGGCGGCATTCTCTGACCGGCCGGCCAGCAGTGTGCGCAAGACGAAATAAGAGCCCGTCAGCAGCGCGGCGGCCACGGCCGCTACCAGCCAAACCGGAACACGGAGGCGCTGCCGGCGAGCCGCCAGCGCCTGCCCCCGCCAGTTCGGCGACAGGTCGCTCATCGTCTTGGGACGGACCCGGCGCAGCGTTTCATACAGGTTGCGCTGGATCACCTGTAGGTTGGCGAGCCCACCCGTCGATGTGCGGTGAATGCCCTGGAAGCCGAGCGCGAGGCAGGCATGCTGCAATTCGAGCACCGGATAATTGACCAGCGGATCAACCTTCAAATGGTCAAGGATCTCGAAGAAGCGGACACCGCCCACCCGCTCGCCGAAGAACCGGCTCAACATCGAGTATTGCGTCCAGACGTGGCGCTCCTCGGTCGGGATATGCTGCACGATATCGTCGGCGGTGGCGCACAGGATATATTTTGCCGTATTGGCCTGGTGCTCGGAGATGCCCGCCGAACGGATGTCCTTCTCGAAGAATTTTATGGCATCGGCCACTTGTTCCATCAGACTTGCGAATGAAGCGCGCATAAGCGCCACCCGCAAGCGGCCCAGCAGTTGCAGCAAGGGCCCTGCGGCGCGCATCACCGGATTGGCGTTCGGCGCGACCAGATCGTCGACGCGCAGAGGCGGTCCGGGCGGCAGCATCGCTTGCTGCGCGGAGGGTTGCGTCGGGGTCGATATCCATTCCTCCGACGGGTGGCTGGTTGGTGCGGCGGCGTAGCTCGGGCCTTGCGGAACCGGGGAAAACGATGACGACGGTGCGGCGCCGGGAGACGGCACGGGCGACGGCGAATAGGCAGGGCGTGCCGCAGGCCCTTCTCCCGCCGGCGGCTGGGCGGCAGGCGCCGGCGGCAATTTCCCGCCGGGATTGGGACGGATGATCGTCCGCTCCCCCCGACCGAATGGATTGACCGGCTTGTCCCTGTCGCTCATGGCCTATCTTCCAGGATCGCCCAAAGGTACAGTTCAAGCTCCGGCCAGTCGCCGGAGAAGTGCATCCCGATCGAGGCCGCCGTGCTGAACTCGGGCCACAGCGGCGACTTGCGATCGAGATAGAAATAGACGTGATCGGTGATGGCCCGGATGTGCGGCGGCGGGGTCGGCAAGTGCACCAACGTCAACCCCGGCAAGTTGGCGTGCACGATCTCGTTCATCTTGGTGTTCGGGCCGACCTTGAACAGATGCGGGAAATCGTTCTGGATTTCCACGAGCGGCCGCCGTGCCGCAACTTCGAGCACCAAGGTCGCATTCCGGAATAGCGCCCGATCGCGGATCGGCGACACGAATGCATTCTGTGCACGCTCGATGATCTCAAGGCGGATCGCCCGCCGGCCAAGCCGCGCGCTCAGGAAGTCCTGGATGTCGCTTACCAAGGGGGTGAAAATGTTTTCGAGGTCATCATGATCGTATGCCCGATAGTTGCGTGCGCGGCGTTCCGGCGTGGCAAACGTCGCAAGCTCACCGGCGAACCTCAGCAACTCCTCGTACAGCCGTTCGGGATGAATACTTCCGGAGCGCTGAAAATGGGTCAGCACGGGAATGGTGCGGTTGAGGACCTGCAGCACCAGATAGTCCACGCTCTGCAATCCGCCTCCGGACGATGGATCGACCGCGTAGCGTGCGAGCTCATCGAGCTTGGTCTCGACCCAGCCGATGATGCGATTGAGCCAGCCCTCGATGATCGGATGTGCGGCGCAGACCAGCATCGGCGGCACGAACTTGTCATCGAACAGCACGTTCTTGTCACGCACCTCCAGAATGCGCGCGATGCCGAGGCCCATGTATCCTGGCTTGCTGGTCTTGCGCAATTCGAATGACAACCGCGGATAGGCGATGTCGATCTCTTCCTCGATGCGCAGCGTGGAGGTCGAGTCGATGAAAGTCTCCGAAGTGCGAACATAGCGGCTGGCGCTGTCGGTCCGATCTTCGTCCACTTCGCGCGTGTTCGGTGCGGCGACGGGCATCATCAGCCAAACGATCTGGCCGGCAGCCGAATCCGGCACCTCTATCGCGTCCGGGATCGGGCTGTCCGCTGGGATGTCGAATGGCGTGCCATCTGGCATGACGCCGGAGGCGTTGCGCACCGCAAATTTACTCTGTTCAGTGAGGTCCGTGTTGATCTCGAGCTGGGCAAATCCCCAAGGGTATGGCGTCGTGTAACGAACGCGCTTTTCCAGCAAGTGCTCGACATAGCGATCATTCTGCTGCAAATGGTGCGGCCGCAGAAACAGACCTTCCGACCAGAAAACCTTGCTGTACCAAGACATTCCTACATCCACATTAGCAATGTCGGCGACCGGACGGCCGCCGCTAGTTCACTTTGCACCGCTTTTGTCGGAGCGGTCGTAATAGTCGGAGAAATACAGCATAAAGGTATCGATCGGCGCGCTGTTGTCGCGGCCGAGATGCGCCTTCCAGCGCGTCATGAACTCATCCCACAATTTGCTCTTGTTCGAACCGAGCCAGGATTTGGCCCCGCGCTGAAGCTCGAGCTCGCGCGCAATGAGGGTCGGATCGATGCCGGTGATGAGCTCGTGAACGGCGTGCTGCATCGCCATGTACGTCTTCAACTGATGTGATTTGAGGTCGCTGAAACCCTGCGCAAAGGCGCGTTGCGCGTCGAGATAGCTCCTCGTCTTGGGCCCGAACAAAATCCGCATTGCATCTTCCGAGGTGGGCGAGAATTTCAGCGGGTTGTTCTCAATCGCCTGAACGGTGGTCTGGCTGGTGCTGCGCGTCAGCTGCTTGGCCTGAGTTCGCGCTTGCAGCAGCGCCATCAGATTGTCCACGGTCATGCGCAAGATGCTACCAAGCTGTCCGGCGAGCTCGGCATCGGTCGTGTTCGCAAAGAAATTGTCGGGCAATCCGGCGGCGCGTGCCACCAGCCGCGCGAAGTCGGCACCGCCGGCCGTCATGGCGGGCGCCGGCGTTTCGTCCATCGCCTGCGCCGGTCGCGACGGCTCGACATATGGCGGTGGCGGCGGCTGGACGGGCGCCGCTTCAGCATCGGCCCACACCGAGGGCCGGCGCGGGGTCGGCATCGCGGGCGGCGGTTCGATGGGGGCTTTCGGTGCGGCGACCGGGCCGTCGGCCCAGCTCATGTCGTCCTGCGCGGAAGACAGGTACGGCGACGTCGGCGGTGGTCGTCGAAAGGGATCCACGCCCGGCGACGGGACGCTCGCCGCCCAATCCAGAAACTCCGGATTGACGGGTCGCGCCGCCTCGCGCGGCTTCTTCAATTGCTGCGGATCGATGGGCGGCGGTACGTCGCGATCGGCCGCCCACAATTCCTGATAATCGGCATGTTGCTGGACGAGAGGAACGTGCTGCTGTGCCTCGCGGTCCTGCGGATGCCCGCCCGCCTCATCCTCCAGTGAAACCCCGATGATGTAGTGGCCAATGGTGAGCCGGTCTCCGTCACGCAGCCGGTGCGGTGCCCGCATTCGCTGGTCGGCGCCATTGAGAAAGGTGCCGTTCGTCGAGACGTCATGCAGCCAATAGCCGCCATCGCGAAAATGCACCTCGCAATGCTTTCCGGAGATCGTCCGAGCCGGATCAGGCAACGTCCAGTCAAGATGACGGTCACGGCCAATATCGACCGAGCGCCTGCCGGTGACCGTAAATGATACAGGGCCACCGTCCGGAAGGTTCGATTCGTTCTCGATATTGAAGCGAAGCACCATCTCTTCGTCTCGTTAGCGCGGCGGGCGCGGTTCGCCGCGTGCCAACTGAATACCATCCTCTAGGCATGCCGTCATTATCCGGTCCCGGGACTCGCGGGGGAGCCGGCAAAGGGCGATCAGCAGGGCCGCGCGTACCGCGCGTGCAGCTTGATCGGGCTTGGCCTCGACCGGCGCAAATTCCGCCGGGACCACGCTTCCGCCAGACCATCCGGCCGCCAGCGCAAGCCATGTCGCCGGCTGTTCCGGATCGTTGGCGTTGCCGACGGCCAACGCCTTGTTCCGGGACTGCTCGTCGGGCTGCCTGACCCAGGCCTCGACGTAGTTCAGCGACCTGGCGTCGTTGGCATCGAAATGGTCGAACATCCGCCGTAACGAGCGGCATCCCCAGGCAACGGCGACGCGCCGGGGCAGCAGATAAGCGCAGAAGGAGACGGCCCCGTTCCAATTGCACGCATCGGTGGCGTCCTGCAGGAAATCGAGTGAAGGCATGTCGGGCTCGGCCCTGCCGACGTCATGGCGCGCCATTGGGTAGGCCTGAAAGAGATCCCGCACCGCACCGAACCTAACTTGGCTCATAGCACTCAACCGACAAGGGTTGGCAGGCCGTGGGCACCCAGCGGGCCCCCGGCTGTTAGCGCCATGGCTCCCTGCGCCGTCATCGCGATGGTCGGCGCGTTGATGACGATGCCCCCAGGCGTCAGGATAATCTGGCTGGGGCCGACCTGCAGCGTGATGTTGACGTTGGCCATGAGCGTGATGGTTAGGCCTGCGGTGACCGACTGATCCATCGCCATACTGATATGCTGACCGCCCAACTCGATATCGAGCTTGTCGTTGCCATTGACGAGGGTCGTCTTGCGGGTGTCGCCGCCGAGCGCGGCTTCGCCGATGGTCCGCGTCTCGGTGTCGCGGACCGTCACGTCATGGTCTTTCTCGGCATGCACCGTGATCTTCTCGGAGCCCTTCTTGTCCTCGAAATTCCACTCATTGTAGCCGCCGCCGCCCTTGGTCGAATCGGACTTCAATCCCGCGATCGTCTTCTTAGACGGCAGGTCATAGGGCAGCTTGTACTCGTCGTTATAGACGGTGCCGATGATCAGGGGCCGGTCCGGATCGCCTTCCAGAAATTCGACGACCACTTCCTGTCCGACGCGCGGAATGATCTGACCGCCCCATTTCTTGCCGGACCAGACCTGAGCAACGCGCAACCGGCAAGACCGCTTTTTCTTCCGGTCCCAGAAAAACCGTACATAGATTTCGCCGAGGTTTTCGACGTCGATCTCCTCGCTCGAATTGTCGTCCTTGGTTACCACCTTGGCGGTCTGGACACCATTAATCCTTGGCTTCGGCGTCAACATCGGCGCCCGGAACGGACGGTCGCTCGGCAAGAACTCGTAGCTCCCGAAATAGACGTGCTGACCGGCGTCGCTGGGACCACCCGTGCGGTAAGATTCGATCGAGAACGAATGGGTGGCTCGTACCACCAGATATTCGACGTTCTGCGAGTCCTTGTGATGCTTCTCGAGTTTAGTCAATCCACCGGGGAACAGGTTGACTGCATCACCGTTGCCGCGGCGCCGCCGGTCCATGGCTTGCTCGGACTGAAGCTGGATCTTCGCGTAGCGCTCGCCGTCGGATTTTTCCTTGAACTTCCCCGGATAGTCGTAAAATTCCATTTCTGATCGGGAGTAATGCTCGTTGCCCTTGGCGTCGCTGATCATCTGCGCGTTGGGCTTCTGGTAATTGTAATCGTTGAGCTCGACCTTGCCGGTCCGAAACCTGCGCTCCGAGACCCATTCGTAGATGTGTTGCTCGCCTCGCCGGTCGGCACCCGTCAGCGGTATGTATGGGATCGAGGCGAGTCCATTGATCGGACTGTGCGACGATTTTGAGTCCGCCAGTACCAGCGTGTGCTTGCCGCCCTCGTGCTTGAAGAAGTAGTAGATGCCGTGCTGCTCCATCAATCGGCAAACGAAATTCAGATCGGTTTCGCGGTACTGAACGCAATATTCGAGCTTCGGACAGGAACCTTCCTCGGTCAGCTTCGATTCGTAGTCGGTGAAGCCGCGATCGTTGAAGACCTCCTTGATGATGTCGGGCGCCTTCTTGTCCTGGAATATCCGGCAATCGGTGGTTCGCGATAGCAGCCATAACCAGGGCCGAAGCACGATTCTGTAGCTGAAATAGTCGTTCTTCACCCCAAGCCATTGCGCTTCGGTGAGAATGCCGCTGAACTCGCGCTCCTTCTCATGAAGCTTTATCTTCAGCGTGCACTGCTGACCGATTGCGCGGTCGAAGTCGAGATCGGCGTCCTCACTGAGACATTCGATACGATACTCGAAGAGTTCGCTGAGACCTTCCGAAGCCTCGTATCCGACGAAAACCAGAACGTCCTTGCCGAGTGGCGTCTTGAGCTCGCAGAGGCGGGTATCTTGGGTAAGCTGGCCCATGTGGGCGTTAAACTCCCTCGTCGGCCGCATGATCGGCTCCAAAGAGCAGATCAGACGGTCATGCAAGAACCACGGACATCTGGCCGCTGCTGGCAGGCCGGTAAGTCCGTCCGGGGTTGGCATCCTGACGCGCCACAGCAGCCGTACAGAACCACCCAGGCCTTCAAGTAGTCGCCTCCAAGAGCTTGCTGGTTCACGCGAAACTGTCATGATCACCGGGAATGAACCGGGACCGCCAGGCATCTGACCCATAAGACAATCGGATCATAGTCCCTCCCGCGCTCCTGGGTACGTCACGGGGTTCGGCGGGGGCCCAGCAGATGGACGATCATGCTCGACGTCGCCTCCTTGACCCAGCCCGTAGCCGCGGACGATCCCTGCGGGCCCGATCTCGAGGCAAGTGGGGACGTTCAGTACCTCAACTTCTTCGCAGGTGCGGAATCGCTGCTTCCGATGTCGTACTTCGAGGTGGTCAACGCCAATGGAGATCGCGGGCGCTTCGATCCGAAGGCCATCGACGTCGCGGGCCAGTTTGCGGCCGCACGACCTCTTCTGGCGCGCACCCGCGATCTGCGTTTGAACATGCTGCTGGCCAAGTTCTCCATCCTCAACCGGGATCTTGACGGCTTTCTCAATTGCCTGAAGGCGACGACCACGTTGCTTAGGGAGCAGTGGGAAGCTGTACATCCGAGGGCCGAAGACGGCGACTACGCTCTTCGCGCAGTCACGATCGAAGCGATCGACGTGTTTCCGACCGTGATCAATCCCCTCCAATTCCTGCCGCTGATCGAAAATCGCAGACAGGGGACCCTCAACTACCGTGCCTATCAGGTTGCCAAGGGAGAAATTCCCGCTGGTGGCGCCGACACTGACGGTCCCGATCTTGCAATGATCGAGCGGATCATTGACGACACAGATCTCGAGACCCTGAGGGCGGTGAGTGCACGTTGTTCGGCAGTCGCTGCCGAAATTGCAGGCATCAAGACGATCTGGCACGAAAAGTTGAACTCGGGGCAACCCATCAGCCTCGACAGGGTCTCCGGCGTCGTCAATGGCATGGCCGCCTGGCTTGCGGGTCTCGTCGCGGAGCGTGACCCGAGCGCCGTTGTGGCTGCGCCGTCAGACGACGCTGAACTATCCGACACGCAACACCCGATTGAGGCAACCGGTGCGCTGACGTCGTCGGGGCAGGCCACCGCGGCACTTGCCGCCGCCGCGGACTATTTCGCCCGAATGGAACCGTCGAATCCCGCCCTGCTGCTGGTGCGTCAGGCGCAGGAGATGGTTGGTAAATCTTTTATCGAAGTGATGCGAATGCTGGTGCCCGCCCACGTAGAGAGCGCCGCGATCAATATCGGGCGAGACAAGTTCTTCGACCTGCCCATCGAACGGATGGCGGAGCTTGCCACCCCATCCTCGTCCGGGATCGAGAGCGAAGTTCAAGATACTGTTTTCTCTGCAGAAAATAGAGCACAGGCCTTGGGCATGCTGGCCAAAGTGGCCGCATTTTTCCGGACCGCAGAACCGTCGAGCCCTATTCCCTTTTTGGTCGACCGCGCGCGCGAACTGGCACAGCGAGACTTTCTCAGCCTTTTGAATGACGTCCTGCCCGAGGGCGCGCTCAAGACAATCGACAAATCGTATTGAACCCGCATTTCGCTCGACGTCACTAACAGGACATACAGATTTTGCCGACCGCAAGTTGAGCTGCTCTTGTAACCTGCGTCGCGGCAAACCGGCTTCTCAATGATTTCGCAAAGAGGGGAACCATGGCTACCGACAGCGGTCAAAAATTCATCCGTCGTAACCGCGCACCGCGCGTTCACATCACTTACGAAGATCCCTACGACGCTGAGCGGCTGATCGAGTTGCCGTTCGTGATGGGCGTCCTTTCCGACCTTTCCGGCAACAACGCTGGCGTGGAGAAACCCAAGGTCGAGGAGCGCAAGTTCCTCGAATTCGACATGGACAATTTCGACAACCGCATGGCGGCCATCCAGCCCGGGGTGACAGCCCGCGTGGCCAACCGCCTAAGCGAAGCGGCCGACGAGAAGATTTCCGTCAGCCTGCGCTTCAACAAGATGGCCGACTTCTCACCCGTAGCGGTCGCCCGACAGGTTCCAGCCACGGCCAAGCTGCTGGAGGCCCGCGAACAGCTCGCCAACCTGCTCCGCTACATGGACGGCAAGGTGGCTGCCGAGGATCAGCTGAAGAAGCTCCTTAGCGATCCGCAGCTGATGGCCGCGCTGAAAGAACGGACAGCGAGCCAACCGACCGAACCCGACGCCGAGAAATAGAAATAAAGAGAAGGACTGGGGACCATGGCAAAAGAAGCTGGTCAAAAGGCGAACGTCACTCAGGTCGGGACCGCCGAGGCCGACGAGTTTGCGAACCTACTCAAGCAGAGCTTCAAGCCCCGCACGGAACGCGCTGCGACCGAAGTCGAGAATGCGGTATCCACGCTCGTTCAGGAGGCGTTGAAGGACACGAGCGTCATCAAGTCGGATGTCCTCGACACCATCGAGGAGATGATCGCGCGGATCGACCAGAAGCTCACCGCGCAGATGAACGAGATTCTTCATGCGCCCGAGTTCCAAGCGATCGAAAGCGCCTGGCGCGGCCTGCATTACCTCGTCTTCAATTCCGAGACGGACGCCAATCTCAAGATTCGCGTGATGAATGTCTCCAAGACCGAGCTCTATCGCAACCTGCGGCTATATCCAGACGCCCGCTGGGACCAGAGCCCGCTGTTCAAGCAGGTCTACGAGTACGAATTCGGCCAGTTAGGCGGCGAGCCGTTCGGCTGCTTGATCGGCGACTACTATTTCAGTCATCTGCCGACCGACGTGCAGTTGATGCGTGATCTCAGCAAGGTCGCCGGCGCCGCGCACGCTCCCTTCTTCGCCGGAGCCGAGCCCACGCTGATGGGCATGGATTCATGGACCGAGTTGTCCAATCCCCGCGACATCGGCAAGGTGTTCGACACGCCGGAATACGCGGCCTGGAAAGGTCTCCGCGATCAGGATGACTCGCGCTATCTCGGCCTTTGCATGCCGCGAGTGCTGGGTCGCCTTCCCTACGGCGCCAAGTCGGAGCCGGTGGAAGAATTCGCCTTCGAGGAAGAAACCGACGGGCATACCGGCGACAAGTACGGTTGGATCAACGCCTCCTACGCGATGGCTGTCAACATCAATCGCGCCTTCAAGGAGTTCGGCTGGTGCACCCGCATCCGCGGTGTTCAGTCCGGCGGCGAGGTCATCAACCTGCCCACGCACACTTTCCCGACCGACGACGGCGGCGTGGACCTGAAATGTCCAACCGAGATCGCGATCAGCGATCGTCGCGAGCATGAACTCGCCAAGGCGGGTTTGATCCCGCTGATCCATCGCAAGAACACCGACAAGGCGGCTTTCATCGGTGCGCAGTCGCTCTACAAGCCGAAGAAGTATTTCGGCGAGAAAGGCGTGGATGCAACCGCGTCTGACAACCTGTCGTCACGTCTGCCCTACATGTTCGCAGTGTCCCGCTTTGCGCACTATCTGAAGTGCATGGTTCGCGACAAGATCGGATCCATGAAGGAAAAGGATGAGCTGACGGTCTGGCTGCAAACCTGGATCAACGAGTACGTTGATGCCAACCCAGCCCTATCGTCAGAAGCTCAGAAAGCGCGCAAGCCGCTGGCCGCAGCGAAGGTCGAGGTCATAGCAAACGAGGAGAACCCGGGATATTACAACGCACGCTTCTTTCTCCGTCCACACTTCCAACTCGAAGCGATGGACGTCGGCCTCAGTCTTGTGTCGCGCCTACCAGGCCCGAGCTCCTGACGCCACATCATCGCAACTGTCAATTGCAGATTTTTGAGAGGACTAAGCTATGGCTGTCGATATTTTCTTGAAACTCGATCCCATCAAGGGCGAGTCGCTGGATGACAAGCACAAGGACGAGATTGATGTATTGAGCTGGTCGTTCGGCGAAAGCCAGGCCGGTACATTCCACAGCGGATCCGGAGGCGGCGCCGGCAAGGTCAACATCCAGGATCTCCACTTCACGCACTTCGTGGACAAGGCCACCCCGGAATTGTTTAAGGTCTGCGCGAACGGAAAGCACATCGAAACGGCGATCCTGACTGTGCGCAAGGCTGGCGAGAACCCGCTGGAGTATCTGAAGATCGAGATGAAGCACGTCCTGGTCTCCAGCGTGTCGACCGGCGGATCGCACGGCGAAGAGCGCCTAACCGAAAACGTGAGTCTGAACTTCGCCAAGGTCAAGATGACCTACAAGACCCAGACGGACAAGGGTGCCGCCGGCGCCTCGCCGACCTTCGGCTGGGACGTTCCTGCCAACAAGGAATGGGCATGATCTTCGGCCCCTCGCCTGGCGCCGGTTGCCAATAGCGGTCACCGGCGCCATGCGGCGATATCCCAAATTGCATCCTTCGAATGGCCCCGGTTACGGCCGGGTGCCTGGCCACGATACGTCAAGTGCGACGCCGATTGCCGCCTTCGAAGCGGCATAGGCGCCGAACGTCATGGGGACCAGATTGACGCTTACGCCAAAAAAGGATCGGCTCTCTCCGCCGCTGATGCTCGCCTTTCGCGCGGCGCATGAAGCGCGTGATGCGCGCAAGAAGCTCGATCTGCGCGATCAGTCCGGTGAACGGATTATCGCAGGCCGGCGCAGCACAGGACGCCATCCGATCTCGGAGGCACTCCTCCGGCGCGAGGTCTCCCATGACGTCGAAACGCTCCTCAATACGATCGCTCTCGAATCGACGCTAGACATGAGCGGCCGGGATTGCGTACGAACGTCGATTCTGAACTATGGCTTTCCCGACATCGCCAATCGTTCGATCGACGAGGTCACGGACGACGAGCTCAGCAACTCGCTGCGCACCACACTGCTCAATTATGAACCAAGGCTCGATCGCAAGACAATCCGGGTCCGCCGCGACGCCTCGATCGGACCCGAGCAGCTCAAGCTGCGCTTCATCGTTCACGCCGATCTGAAAGCTGAACCGCTCAACGTTCCCGTGGAATTCGTCGCCGACGTCGAGCTCGACAGCGGCGATATCCAGATCAACCGACTTTAGCATGAATCGCGAATTCCTGGACTTCTACAATCGCGAATTGTCCCTGCTGTACGAGCAGGCAGGAGATTTCGCCGAGGAGTATCCCGGCATCGCTGAACGCCTGGGCGGCCTGATCAGAGACCGCTCGGATCCGATGATCACCGGGCTACTGGAAGGCGCGGCGTTTCTTGCCGCCCGTGTCCAGTTGAAGCTAAAGCACGAATTTCCGGAATTCACCTCGAATCTGCTGGAACAGCTGGTTCCGAACTACCTTGCCCCTACCCCGTCGGCCATGCTGGTCGCAGCAGGACCGCCCTATGCCGACCCGGCGCTGCGCGACGGCAAAAAGATCGCGCGCGGCGCCTATTTCGACGCCACCTACCGCGAGAGAGAGCGAAGCCTCGCCTGCCGATTTCGACTTTGCCGCGATATCACGCTCTGGCCGTTCGACATCACAGGCGCCGAATACTTCTCGACGGCGGGCGCGCTGCAGGCACTCGGAATCCCGGTCGGAGGCGACGTCATCGCCGGACTCAGGCTGTCGTTGACCCACCGCACCGCGGCCCAGGTTGACGAGGAACTGTCGGATGCAGAGGCTCGGACAAAGCCGGAAACCTGGTTTGCGGGCTGCCGCATGAGCGAGCTCCCGATCTATCTCGTCGGTGCGGAATCAGATGGCATAGCGCTCTACGAACAACTGATATCGAATTGCAAGGGCGTCTACTTCCGACATCTCGACGATTTCGGCGATCCGGTGGTGACGCGCGCACCGCACGACTGCGTGCAGCAGATCGGTTTCGACGAAACCGAGTCGCTGTTTCCGCACGACAACCGCGTCTTTCGCGGCTCAGAGCTGCTCCGGGAATATTTCATGTTTCCGCGCAAGTTCCTTGGCGTTCACTTGACCGGACTCCGCAGCGTGATGCCGCGCCTGCGCAGCAAGTCGATCGATATCGTCTTCGCCTTCGATGAACACAATTCTCGGCTCGCCGCCGCGGTGCGTTCCGATAGCTTCAGGCTCTACACCGCACCGGCGATCAATCTGTTCGAGAAGACGAGTGATCGAATCCCCGTCAAGTCGAACACCCACGAATATCACGTGGTGCCGGATCGCAGTCGCTATCTCGAATACGAGCCGCACCAGGTCCTCGAAGTCTACGCGCATTTCCCGGCGGAGAAGGACAAGCGGCTGGTACGCCCGCTGTATTCGGCAAGCGTCGACCAAACCAGCGCACAGGGGCTTTACTTCACCGTCCGCCGCCTGCCCCGGCGCCGCACGGTGGAAGAGAAGACGTACGGCTCATCTTCCGATTACACCGGGACGGACATGTTTCTATCGCTGCTCGAGCCCGGCGAATTGAACGGGCAGAACTCGGCCGCCGAGCTCAGCGTCCGAGCGCTGTGTTCCAATCGGCACCTCACTGAGCACCTGCCGGTCGGCGCGAGCGGCGCCGACTTCCACCTGCTGGACGACACGTCCCTCGACCTGGTGTGCGTTGCTGGTCCAACCCGGCCGCGCGAGCCGGTGGTCGCCCAGTTGCGCAGTCGCAGCGAAATCGCCAACAGCGGGATCGTCAGTTGGCGGCTGATCAACATGCTGAGCCTGAACTATCTCGGCCTCGTCGAGCGCAACGGCGGCAAGAACGCAGGAGCGCTACGCGAGATGCTGTCCCTGTTTGCCGACCAGTACGACGACGCCACCGAACGCAAGATCCGGGGCGTGCGCAGCATCGAAAGCCGGCCCGTCGTGCGACGGGTGCGGGAGCGCACCGGGAGCGGTGCCGCGCGCGGCCTGGAGATCACTGTCACACTTGACGAGAAGGCGTTCGAGGGGAGCGGCGTGTTCCTGCTCGGAGCTGTGCTGGAGCGCTTCTTCGCCGACTATTCAGGCTTCAACACCTTCACCCAAACGATCGTCTCGACGCCGGAGCGTGGCGAGATCATGCGGTGGCCACCGCGCATGGGCACGCGGAGACCACTGTGACGCTGATCGACCAGATGAAGACCGAACCCTGGCGGTTCGATTTCTTCAATACCCTGCGTCAGCTCGAGCGAGCCAATCCGGATCGACCTCGGATCGGTGACAGCGCCGCCCGCCGCGAGGAGTACGTCGATCTCGGCCAAGTGCCCTACCTCGAGTTCCCTGCCTCTAATCTTGCCGTAGTCGACGACCAGAATGGCCGGCTCAGAATCCTCGTCAAGTTTCTCGGCCTCCTGGGTCCGCAAGGTGCGCTGCCACTTGCCACGACCGATGAAAGTCTGAGCTGGTGGCTGATGCGGGACGACGCCTTCCCGCGCTTTCTTGACCTGCTCAACGGCCGGTTCCTGCAGCTCTTCTTTCGTGCCTGGGCCGACGCCCGGCCGATCGCGCAGCACGACCGTCCCGCGGATGATCGCTTCATCGCCTATGTCGGCTCCTTCGCCGGCCTCGGCTCAGACGTTTTCGCCAATCGGGACACCGTACCCGACATGGCGAAGCTCAGCTTCGTCGGACTGGTCGCCCCGAGGACGAAATGTGCGTCACGGCTGACGCGGTTCTTGCAGGGACTGTTCGACGTCAAGGTCGAGATCGACGAGTTTGTCGGCACTTGGCTTGCGTTCGATCCAAGTCACTGCAGCCGGCTCGGCGAGGCGCATGCCAGCCTCGGTCGGGACGCGCTTCTCGGCTCACGCGTGTTCAGCGTCGAAGACAAGATCAGGGTTCGGGTCTTCGTCAAGAATTTTGTCCAGTACGAGCAGTTCCTGCCGACCGAAGCGCGCAACTTGTCGGAGCCGCTGGCCGACGCCGTTTTCTTCTACGTTGGCGACGAACTGGAGTGGGAGGTCGAGCTCGCCATTCCAGCAGGAGAGGTCGTCCCCGTCAGACTAGGGCAGAGCGGACGGCTTGGATGGACCACCTGGGTCTCCCCGAACTGGACCTCCACTGAAGAATATCGCCGCGATGCCCGCTTTCAGCTCGGGGAGCGCCTGCGAGCCCGCCGGAACGCCGCAGCCGATGCCTCGGCAATTTGAACCTATCGACCGCGCCGATCGTCCCAATGTCATGGGATTCGCGCCAATTTCCGTTGGGTGTCAAACATCGGCGGAGCAATTGAGCAGGAGGGGCCGCCGTGACCGACATCAGTATTGAAGCCGTAACGGGCAAACTGAACCGCGCCGGTTACGACGCCTTCATACAGGCTCTTCGCCATGCCAAGAGCGCCGGGAACCGCAACGTCGAGCTTGCGCACTGGCTGTTTCATATCCTGCAGCAGGAGCGCACAGACGTAAGCCTCTCGGTGGACCATTACAAGCTCGACCGGGGGCGGTTGCTGTCGGAACTTGCCGGCGCGATCAATGGCTTTCGGAAGAACGAAACAGACATGCCGGGTATCGCCAATCCGGTCATCGATCTCCTCGATCGTGGCTGGCACTACGCCACGCTCTTTTTCGGCGAAACCCAGATCCGCACCGGCCACCTGCTCGTGGCTGGGCTGAAGTCGAACGACATCCGTCGCGCGCTGAACAACCTCTCCCAGGAATTCGCCAAGGTCAACGTCGAAGCATTGGCCGCCGAGCGTCGCGCCATCTGGGCCGGCTCCGACGAGGAGACCATGCGGCCCATGGACGGCTCGGGTCTTGTAGGCGCTGGCACGGACGGCGCGGATCAGACCAGCCCGAAAGGCACGACACCGCTCGACCGTTTCTCGCAGGATCTCACAGCGAAGGCCAAATCGGGCGAGATGGACCCGATCCTGGGGCGGGACGAAGAGATTCGCCAGTTGATAGACGTTCTGATGCGAAGGCGGCAAAATAATCCGATTCTTACCGGCGAAGCCGGCGTCGGCAAGACGGCGGTAGTGGAAGGATTCGCGCAACGCATCGCCGCCGGGGACGTGCCGCCGCCGCTGCGCAATGTCCGGCTCTGCGCCCTCGACATCGGCTTGATGCAGGCCGGCGCCTCGATGAAGGGCGAGTTCGAGCAGCGGCTGCGCTCGGTGATCGACGAGGTGCAGAGCTCGCCCACCCCGGTCATCCTTTTCATCGACGAAGCCCATACCTTGATTGGCGCCGGCGGTGCAGCCGGCACCGGCGATGCGGCAAACCTCCTGAAACCTCCACTCGCCCGTGGCACGCTGCGCACGATCGCAGCTACAACCTGGGCAGAATATCGCCAGTACATCGAGAAGGACCCGGCGCTCGCGCGACGCTTCCAGCCGATCCAGATCGACGAACCGGATGTCGAGACCTGTTGCGTGATGCTGCGCGGCCTTCTTGGCCCAATGGAAAAGCACCACGGTGTCCGCATTTCCGACGCCGCAATCATTGCAGCCGTCAACCTCTCGCACCGCTACATTCCCTCCCGACAGCTGCCGGACAAGGCCGTCAGCCTGCTCGATACCGCCTCGGCCCGCGTGGCGATCAGCCAGAGCGCCACGCCGGCCCTGATCGAGGACACGCGTGTCGCGATCACGGCTCGCGAAGCTGAGAAATCCGCGCTGGTCAGCGACCGCGATCTGGGCATCGAGGACGGCGAGCGCGTCGCTACGATCGACAGCGATATCGCCGCGTTGAAAGAAAAGCTAACCGCGCTGGAGGCCGACTGGGCCAAGGAGCAGGAGCTCGTCAAGGACATCCGCAGCATTCGTGACATCCTGTCCGAGCCCAAGGAAGATCAAGATTCAGATGCAAAACGAGCGGAGCTGCGCGGCAAGTTCGAGACGCTGGAGGGGATCAATCCGGAAAAACGGATGGTCTATGCCCATGTGGACCAGCAGTCGGTAGCGTCCGTCGTGTCCGACTGGACCGGCATCCCGGTTGGTCGGATGATGCGGGACGAGATCGAAACCGTGCTCAAGCTACCGGAGATCCTCAACCGCCGCGTCGTCGGCCAGTCCCACGGGCTGACGATGATCGCCAGACGTATCGAGACCAGCCGCGCCAAGCTGGACAACCCGTCGAAGCCGATCGGCGTTTTCATGCTGGCCGGACCATCCGGCGTCGGAAAGACCGAGACCGCGTTAGCGCTTGCCGAGACGCTCTACGGCGGCGAGCAGAACATGATCACGATCAACATGTCGGAGTTCCAGGAGGCGCATACCGTCTCGACCCTGAAGGGAGCACCTCCCGGTTACGTCGGCTACGGAGAAGGCGGCCGCCTCACCGAGGCGGTCCGGCGCAAGCCATACAGCGTCATCCTGCTCGACGAGGTGGAGAAGGCCCATCCCGACGTCCATGAGATCTTCTTCCAGGTGTTCGACAAGGGAGTCATGGAGGACGGCAACGGACGACGGATCGACTTCAAGAACACCTTGATCATCCTGACGACCAATGTCGGTACCGATCTGATCATGGGGCTGTCCCGCGATCCAAAGTACCGCAATGAACCGGAAGAGCTCGCGAAAATGCTCAGGCCGGAACTGCTCAAGGTATTTCCGGCGGCTTTGCTCGGGCGTATCGTCTCGATCCCCTACTTCCCGCTCTCGGACGAGATGCTCGGCGGCATCGTCCGGCTGCAGCTCGACCGCATCGGCCGTCGGCTACGCGATAATCACAACGCGGCCTTCAGCTACGACGACACCGTCGTTGAGCACATCGTGTCAAGCTGCAACGATCCGGATTCCGGCGGGCGCATGATCGACAACATCATCACCAACACATTGCTGCCGGAGCTGTCGCGCGAGTTCCTGAGAAAATCACTTGCCAAGGAAGAGATCAAGCAGACGCGCGTCTCAATCGCGAACGACAAGTTCGCATATTCGTGGAACTGAGCACGATGAATGTTCACACTGAGCATCGCCCTTCGACGACCGGCCCAACACGGTACGACGAGGTCTACTATCCCGGCCACGTCTACGGGCTCACCCACCCCAACCATCTTGCAACGATTGCCGCCGTCTACGGCATGCAACCTGCGCCGGTCGAGTGCTGCCGAGTACTGGAACTCGGCTGCGGCGTCGGCGGCAATCTTCTGCCAATGGGCTTTCAATATCCGGACAGCGAGTTCGTCGGTGTCGACCTGAGCGGCGTGACGATCGAGCGCGGCCAGAAAAATATCGCGACACTTGGCCTGAGCAACATCAAGCTCCTCCATTGCGACATCATGAATGTCGATCCAAGCTTCGGACAGTTCGATTACATCATCGCGCACGGCGTGTACTCATGGGTGCCACCGCCCGTGCGTGAGAAGATGATGACGATCTTCAAGCAGAACCTGTCACCGCGCGGGATCTGCTACGTCAGTTACAATGCGCATCCGTTCTCGCACCTCCGCGACATGGCCCGCGACATGATGCGGTATCACACCCGCCGCCTCACCGGCATGAAGGAGAAGGTCGGACAGGCTCGCGCGATCCTGAAGTTCCTGAGCGAAGGCTCGAAGGCCAACACGGTTCACGGCGCGATCATGCGGGATCAGTACAACCGCGTTCTCAAGTCTCCCGACGAATTGTTGTTTCACGACGATCTCGACGATGGCGCGACCGCCTTCCTGTTGCACGAAGTCGCAGAGGATGCCGCCCAGCGTGGCCTGCAGTATCTGGGCGATTCCGATTTTTCGCGCCGCTATCTCGCCGGCTACTCCGAGGAGGTCCGTGCCACGCTGCAGCATTTCCCGGAAAGCGAGTTCATGGCACGCGACCAGTATCAGGATTTCATCGACGGCAACGGCTTCCGGCGCACCTTGTTTTGCCACGACAATGTTTCCCTCGACCGGCAGATCGACACAGATTTCGTCAGGCGGTACCACCTCTTGAGCACGACCAGCGCCGTCGATCCCGAAGCCTGTGTGACAGACGATTCTGCAATGGAATTCGAGATCCAGAACGGCAGCAGGATTACAGTGACCAATCCCCTCCTGAAGGCAGCGCATCTGTGCCTCGGCCGCGCGTGGCCGCGCGCATTGTCATTCGGCGAGTTGCTGCACGGTGCGCGCGCGCTGCTGGATGGCCGTCACGCCGACGATGACGAACGGGTCCTGACGGAGGCGATGTACATCCTGTGCTGCAGCGGCGAGGTCTCCTTCCTGGTATCGCCGCCATTCCTGCTGAAGGAAATTACCGACCGGCCGCAAGCGAGCTTACTGGCCCGCAAACAGTCGCACACAAGTCCGCACGTCACCAACCTGCTCCACCAAACAGTGCAGTTGGAGGACGATCGAACCCGGCATTTCCTGCAATTGCTCGACGGCCTTCACACGATCGACCAGATCACGGCCGAGATGACCGAAGCATTTGGCTCCAGCATCCGGATCGAACAAAAGGACAAGGACGGAAAGCCAGTAGAGCCGCTGCTGCTTTCAACTCGAGAGAGCGTTGAACGCTCGCTTGCGATGGTCGGCAAGCTGGGCCTGTTGGTCGCCTGAGGCGATCGATCTCAACTCAAAGCGGGGCGCGAGACCACTGCGGTGGGCTGCGCGCGTTCGCGTGTCTCCGTCTCGTGCCTAATGATAGTGCGATATTCGGTGATGTTTCCGCGTCGGCGGCTTACGACCGTTGGCGGTCACCACAACATTGATAAGCTGCGAAAAAACCGGGGGATCGTGTGGTATGTGATTTTCGTCGGCCAGGATCAGCTGCAGCTTGTGACGACCCAGCGGCAGATTGATTTTGGCTTCGGTTTGACCCGCGCCAAAATGAAGATGGTTGAAATCATTGGGGATCGGCTGATCAAATGGCGGCAGGCTGGTATCGATCAGCAAATGGTGGTGCCCCGTATTCGCCTTTTCGAAGCCGGCGGGAGCAACGCCCATGCCGACCAGGCCGAAACGGACAACAGACGTTGGCGTGACGTACGCCCCGTCCACGGGATAGACAAAATAGACCTTCGCTCCGGAGGGCGACGGGTGACGTCCCGAATGCGGCGTGGCCTGGGCCGACGGGGCTGCAGCCTGATCGACGACGTGAACATGGATACGATCAGAGAACAGCGGCGGTGACGTCGGCACATGATTCTTGTCGCCCAACAGCAGCTGTAGTGTGTGGTCTCCCGGCGTGAGCGTAACTTCGGCTTCGGTCTGACCTGCACCGAAATGCAGATGATTGAAGTCGCTCGGAATGGGACTGTCCATCGGCGGCAGCTCGGCATCAATCAAGAGATGATGGTGACCGGAGTTTCCCTTGTCGGATCCGGCTGGCGCTACGCCCATTCCCTTCAAACCGAAATGAACGGTGAATTTCGTCGGGACGGTCTGCCCGTCCTTGATGTCCACGAAATAGACCGCAGCACCAGCAGGCGAGGTTGTAGGACCGCCGGCGGGCTTTGGCTGTGCATGCGCTGAGCCGAACGCTCCCGCTAAAATCAGGAGGGACGTCGTCATTGCGACCAAGGCTTTCGATACCATGAGAGACCCCCTAAGGCCGATAATTTGGAGCGCGGTGCGCTCTGGATTGAAGGAAATGAACGTGGCCAAACAAGACAAAAGTTGAGAGTGCGCGGCAGCTTCGAGACTTCAATGCGCATTCAGCATCGGTGTACGTTGAAATCGACGCGGCGGTCGATCGCATCGCTCGCGTCATCGCGGCCCGTCCCGACGATCGATTCTCGAGATCCGGCGCCGACCGCCTTCAGCCGGTCAGCCAGGCTGGGAGAAGCACTCTGCAGGAGATCCTTGATGAACTGCGCCCTTAGCACCGATAGGCGTTCATTGATTTGCGCCGGTCCGGTATTTGATGTGTGCCCAACGACATCGATGCAGGAATCGTTCTGCATCGCCTGCGACGCGATCTGACTTAGCCACATCGGGTATGGACCGGTGATATTCTGGTCATCGAGGAACTGCGTCGTGCCCGGCTTGAACAGAAGCCGTACGGACAACTTATTGGCCGTCAGGCCATACTTGACGAGACTGCCAAATGCCTCGGTGGCATCGGTCCGGCGATTAAGCTTCCAGCTGGACAGATAAATACCAGAATGAACACGAAGTTGGTCGCCGCCCGACATTTGCCGGGCCGTCCGATAGAACGCCAGCGCCTCTCGATAGCGTTTGTCGTCGTATTCGAGGATTGCGTCGCTCACAAATGCCGACGTGGCGATCCTCTCGACATATAGGGGATCGATCGGGTCGCCCAGCTTCGTCCCCTGGCAGGTCTTGATGTAGACGGCAATCGCCGGATCATTGGTCCAGATCGGAGCCTCGGCGAAGGCCGGCGTGGGTTCGGCTTTAACGCCGTCGAGTTTTGCCCTCGCAACGGCCTTCGATACGATGCTCTTGCTGCGAAGGTCTGCCAATGCAAGACAGATCCTATAGGCGTCTCGAACACCGTCAGGTGCACCGGCATTGTTTATCGCTGTAAAGGTCCCGATCAGGACAACAGGAGCGCGGCTCAGGGCCTCGCTGGAAAATGGCAACACGGCGAAGCGGGGATATGACTTGGCCACGAGGTCCTTGATGCGCTCCTGCATCAAGCGGGTTGCAGCTGATTGCGCGCCGGTCGCAGCGTCGATTAACGGATCGATGATGAGTTCAACCTTGTCCGACCCCGCGGGCACCGTAGCCTTGGAAAAGAGATCGTTGGCGGCCCGCAACAGCGCGTCGTCGAAAGGGATCGGCGTGGGCGGTGGCGGCGGCGCCGAAGAGGCTTGTGGCGGCGAAGGCGTTGGCGAGGTCGCCTGCGCATAGCACGCTTGGATGGACGTCATCAGGAAGCCGATCGCGAAGCAGGTGACGATTGGAGCGCGATCAATCATGTCTGTTCAACCTTGATTAAAATGAACTAGCGACATTGGCGAAGGGCAATGCGATCGGATTCCGATATGTCACCCAGTTGCGCACGTGCATTAATCTCCTGGCAACGGGGCGTCGATTTCTGCCGAGTCGGCGCAGGGGCTGCCCGCGAGTCAGCCGCGACCGACGGCAGCCGGGCAGTCTCGATCGCAAGGCGTTGCTCGGCGCGCTCACGATCGGATTGCGCCTTCGACAGTTTCTCCGCCATCGCGCGCTCCAGTGTGGCGCGTTGCTCGGCCAATCTGATCCTGTTTGCCTCGAGTGCCGCTACTTCATTCGCGAGCTGATCACGCCGATCTTTTTCCTCGGCGCCAGGTTCGGGAGGCGAAGGCCTCGACGGTTGCGCGGGAGCGCTCGAACTCAATCGCTTTTCCTCGTCGGCTTGCCTGACCTCGTCGCGCTTACGCAATTGGGCCAATTCCTCGCTGGCTTTTCGGAAGCCGGCTTCGGCCTGCTCCAGATCAACCCGAAGCTGCCGCTCCTTCTCGTTGTATTCGTTGACCAGTCGGTCGCGCTCGTTGGCATTCTCGATGGTGTCGATCCGGGCACGGGCCGCGTCGACAAGGCTGCTCGACGGAAACTTCGTGATGAATGCCTTCAATGTCGCAACGCTCGCGGAAGACAGCGGTCCCATCTTCTTCCATGCGTCCAGATCGCTCTCTTGGGGATTCAAATAGAAATCCCCCAGCAGGGAGACCGAGAGCTCCGGTGTTTGTTGCCCGCGCGTCTCACGGTTGACACTGACGGCGACATGCCGGAATAGCGCGCCGACTTCGATCCCCGGTTCCTGCATCTCGCGAACCAGTGCGTTTGTAAACGGACTGTTGCGGCCGGTACCATCAGCCGCCACCGCGTTGGCCTGGGTCGCATAGGCGATCAACATGCCCTGAGTCCGGTCGATCCGGGCAAGTCCTCGGGTGATTTCCCCGCCGCGATTGCCGCTGCGTTGGGCTATAGCCTTCGCAAACGGATTGGTCCGGCAGGCATCCAGAACCATAAGTCGCGTTCCCGAGCTATATCCGAGCGCTTCGACAACATCGTCAAGCTTCACGAGGTCGAATGTCACGATTGAATCGGGATCGACTTGGGCATCGACAGGGACAAGGTAGTTCTGACCTTCAATCTGAAGCCCATGGCCCGAATAATAGAACAACGCAGCATCAGTGCCCCGCAGCTTCTGCGCAAAACGCGCCAATGCAGCGCGCATGCCACGGCCATCGAGATCGCGACCGTCGATGACCTCGAACCCGAGGCGACGCAATTGATCGGAGATGTCGTCAGCATCGTTGCGGCTGTTGC
Source organism: Bradyrhizobium sp. WSM4874 (assembly GCF_055811835.1). Lineage (NCBI taxonomy): Bacteria > Pseudomonadati > Pseudomonadota > Alphaproteobacteria > Hyphomicrobiales > Nitrobacteraceae > Bradyrhizobium > Bradyrhizobium sp. WSM4874. The sequence goes on along the minus strand of NZ_JBVVPR010000024.1, from coordinate 63,505 downwards.
GGAGCAATGTGGCATTGGCATATGCCGCATTGCCTATGACTAGCGCGACACGCCCGTCAGCGTGCGCCTCTGGCGAAAGAAGCAGAGACAGGCACATGGAACAAGCAATCAAGCAAAGCGTGCGAACGAATTTCACGAACGGAGTTCCGCCAAATGGCTTGCCGAGCGGCACCGGTAATCTGAGACTAGGAGCAATCGCCGAATCTCGCAACTTCTTGTTTCCATTCAGCCAGCGTGTTAGCTTCACCAACATATTTGCACACTGCGCCCGTTCGTTTGCTTCAGGCTGAGCAGACCGCATATGAACCGGAGTTTTTGCGCTGATCCAAGTCTGGGGCATTTTGCGTTGATCCAGGTCCAGGGCTGATGAAGCGATGAAACTGTCAGGCATGGGCCGCACTTTAAAGGTGCTCGTCGTTTTGTGCGCCTTTGCGGCTGGCGCGTTCATCCCACAGCTCTTTTTTCTTTCGGCCGCCCGGGGCCAGAACGCGAGTGCTGCGCAGGCCGACAAGAGGGTCGCTCTCGTTATCGGAAATGGATCTTATCCGCAGTCGCCTGTCCGTACGGCGGTTTCCGACGCGAAAGCGATCGCCGAGCTTTTGAAGGCTGGTGGTTTTGACGTGGTTTATGCGCAGGATGCGCGAAATGCCGATATGGATGCGGCAATCCAACAATTCAGCCAAAAACTGGAACGCGGTGCCACCGCCGTCGTCTACTTCTCCGGTCATGCCATCCAGTATGAAGGCCGCAATTTCCTCATCCCGATCGACGGTACCATTGCATCGGACCTCGATATTCACTCCAATGCGGTGGATGGCGATCTCATTCTCGATCCGCTGATCGTTGCCCGGCCCAGAGGTTCAGCCGTTATCCTTGATGCGGCGAGGAGAAATCCATGGCAGCAAAAGACATCGGTCAAGGCAATTGGGCTCGCCAACGTCAGTCCTATCCAGGGCATCACTCAAGCTTACCCCGCACTCCCCGGGCAGGTCGTGGAGGATCAAAAGGGAGCGCTCAGTCTGTTTGCTGACGAGTTCGTGAAAGCCGCCAAGGCCCCCGGTCGAACCTTCAAGGAAGCATTTGGCCAAACCCGGGCTGCGGTCGCAAAGGGAAGCCGCAACAAGCAACTCCCCTGGGAAGCGTCGCTCGAGGCCGCTGACTTTGTCGTTACAGGCCGCAACGAACCAACAGACACGGCGTCGCGCGCGGTCGCGAGATTGGGCAACCCGCCGGATACGGTGGAACAAGGTTTCTGGGATACGATCAAGAGCAGCAACAACGCGGCCGATTTTCAGGCCTATCTCGATGCCTATCCGAACGGTCCGTATGCCTCCGAGGCGCGGGCAGGCCTGCAACGCCTTGGCGCGGTAGCCAGCCCGGCAAAGCCGCAAACACCGACTGTGACCAACACGCCCGCGCCGCCGGTCTCGCCGCCACCGAGGTCTACAATTCGTGACTGTTCCCAATGCCCGGAGATGGTGCTGATACCTTCAGGCAATTTCAACATGGGTTCGACTGAGGTCTTCCCGTTTGAAGGCCCTGTGCATCAGGTGTCGATCCGCAAGCCGTTCTACATCGGTAAGTACGAAGTCACATACGATGAGTGGGACGCCTGTGTCATGGACAGAGGCTGCACCTATCGGCCGGCCGATGCCGGAGCGGGACGCGGCCGCCGTCCCGTCACTGATGTCGATTGGAACGACGCAAAAACCTATGCCGCATGGCTGTCGCAAAAGACCGGGAAGACCTACCGACTGCCAACGGAAAGTGAATGGGAGTACGCCGCCCGAGGCGGCACCAGTTCACCCTACTCTTGGGGCCGGTCAGTGGAGAAGGACCGCGCAAATTGTGCGGGCTGCACCAGTGAACCGCACTATGCCACCATGCAGGTTGGATCATTCAAACCAAATGCGTTCGATATTTATGACATGGCCGGCAATGCCGCAGAGTGGGTCGAGGATTGCTGGACCGAGGGGTATCGAGGGACGCCCACTGATGGATCCGCTTCGGTCAAACCGGGTTGTCCCGAGCGGGTGCTTCGGGGCGGCTCGTTTAATAATGACCCGAAATATCTGCGCTCAGCCGCACGGTTTAGATATGATTTCAATGTTCGCTATCAGGCGAATGGATTTCGAGTCGTTCGCGAGAAGGACGGCGACTAGGACGGTGATCGGAGTTTCCGGTCGGCAGGTTCAAACCGCCTTAGCCCAGGCACCGTTGACGTGTGACTCTGACCAGAATTGAGCTGGACCGCTGGCAACTTCATTGAACATTCCGGCATTTGAACCCGTCCCAGTTCGGATGCGACCAATCCGTGCCGAGGCGCGAGGCTGACCACGTGAAGCGCGATCTGGGTGCTGTGGACAAGATATTTTCACAATAGGACTCAACGGTTATCGGCGGGACCTGGCAAGGTGGGATTCCTATTGCCGGTTTCGAAGCCACGAGCGCCCGCAGGCTTTGAGGGTATGCAAAGGTAAGTGAAAGCGAGCTGGTTAGCCGATTTTCGCACCTACTTCGTGCTGTAGCTCTTCCTGTCGGGCCTGACGACCCAGACGGACCCGACACCATACACTTCAACTGAGCCGGCGCTTTGATTCAAACCGCCCGCGCGCAAAACTTCGCGTTGACGCGCCGAACTAGAACAGGAGAACCGGACATGGCCGCTTTCCAGGAGGTTTTCCGCCGCTCCGGCATCGATGAGCGCCGCAGCCCGCCAGGCGTGGTGGTGCCGTTCGGCGGCTCGAACATCGTGGCCCTGATCGATCCCGGAAGAAAGCTCGAAGTCGATCCTAACGCCCATGCCCTCGCAATAAAGGAGATCGATGGCGCCGATACCCTTAGACGCGTCATGCAGGCCAGAGATGCATTCTCCGCACCCGATATCGATCCGCAGCTCAGGGCGGCGTCACTTCCCGCCACATTCAATGGCGATGCACGGTTTTTCGAAATCAATGGCCGAATTAAGCCGATTGGCTTTCCCGGTCTGGAGGTGGTGGCCCGGTCGGCCGACCGGAAGATCGAAGCCAAGCTCCATGTCGTCGTGCTGCCGGAAATCAAGATCAAGGTGGCGTTCCGCAATGTCATGGTTCCGGGCAGTGGCGGCGCTCCGATGTTTCACGCCAAGAAGCCTTGCAGCGAGCAAGATGAATTGCTGACGATGAACAATATATGGAAGCCGCAGGCCAACATCCGCTTCGAGCGAGTGCCAAGCGACTGGCTCTTCATCGACGACGCGCAGGCTGCCATCAAACAGGAGCTCGCCACCGCGACTGGCATGAAGGATGCGAGCCTGGCGACCTTTCCCGATATGATCGATGTCGAAAAACTGAAGGGCTTCTTCGCCAAACACAAAGTCCGGGGCGCCCACTTAACCATTTTCTGTGTCGACAAGCTTCTGTCCAATGGCTCCTTCCCCAATGGCTCGTTTGTTCGATCGTTGGACCTTGCCTTTATCAGCTCGCAACGCGGGCCTAACACGTCTGCCCATGAAGCCGGGCATTTTCTCGGCTACTACTCGAAGAGCGCGACCAAACCTTGGGACAGCAACGGCCACACACTGGAGACCGATCCAAAAACCGGAAAAGAAAACAGGACGGAGGACATCAAGATGCTGATGCGCGACGGAGGCGCCGGGTGGAAAATTCCGTTTAATCTCGTCAAGGAGTTCCGCGAGTTCCCCGGTTAGCATCCGAAGAACGGACAGAAGCCGGACATCACGCTAGACGTTGAATAGCACCTTTGGGTCAACAGCACCGATCCGGCAAAATGGTCAAAGAACAACGGCCTTGTTGGGATGAAAAGACGCAAGCTTCCTTTGCAGAGCGGGACTGTTTCGACGTTTACATCACCAGCGTAACGAAGGTGACCGGCTTCGGCAAAAGCACCACTCACAACATCGCTGGTACCCGTGGATACGAGATCTCCGGCTTGCTGGTCTACCCACAATGGCAGGCCAAGCTGAAGGTCGATGAGAGCGACGGCGACTTCGGGCTTTGGTTCTATCACTCCTACGGCCGCGCCAACGAAGCTCGGCAACCGTTTCTGGAAATCTGGGTCAGTGATCGCGACTACAGCATCCGCGCGGCCATCGCGAGTGCTCACCAGGCTGCCGTCATCAGTGGGCACAAGCGCTCACTGGTCAGGTTCTGGAAGCGCAAAGGGACGGAATTTTCACGGCCGAGGAAGCCGCAGCTGGCTGGTCCTCCGAGAGGCGCTATCCATTGAACGGCATGTATGTGTGGGAGCAGTTCGAATCCGTGCATTTGCCGAGATGGGCGCTTCCCACGTCGAATGAACGTTTTTCGTCAGATGGAATGGCGGACTGGTACGATCGTTTCAAGCGCGCGAGAGCCGCTGGATTCGCGTTCGAGAGTGCCTATCTTTCCCGGAATGCTGAAATCCTCCTTTAAGCCTTGTCTGCCGACTCGTAGCACCAAAGTCCCCGACCGTCCCGACTGGATCCACGAGATCAAGCACGACGGCTATCGCCTGATCGTCCAGCGTGACGGCAACCGTGTCCGGCTGTTCACGCGCAACGGCCATGACTGGACGGCCCTCGAAGCACGAAGCCACAGCTCCGTCGGGAAATCAGTCTGCCAGCTACCCGCCCCATCACGGCGTCGGGGCGACCACATCCTTGAAGTCAGACAAAGCGCGAATGGCTGCCGTTCTGTTCAACACAAATCGCTTCACTTCCTCTTGCTCGCTCGAACTCAAATCCGTCCATTTATGTTTTTCAGTTGGGAAGCTGATCAGAAGGCCTTCGCTGCGGTGCTGTGCGACTTGGACAGGAATAACGTCATCAGGTGTGTCGACGAGATACTGGTCTGACGGATGATTTTCGGCTTTGAGTGTTCCGGATTGCACCTGATTGGATACCTCGGGAATACCCAACGAGAAACCGAGCGCCTTCAGATCGAAGACCAATGAGCCGGGATGAGTATCGACGCTGACGAACTGGAGAAAGCTGGTCTGCGACTTGGTCACGCCGGTTTTAAGATGACCGTGAACGACCCGCACGAGCTGGCCTTCCGATCCGTTGATCCAGTCTTCGAAGTCCATGAGCGGTGTCGTGAACACGACGGGCTTGCCCACTTGCGCATCCCGCAATTGTTTGGGATCGAACTTGTCGAAGCTGACGGGCGACACCTTGGGCACCTTCTTGAACATGCCGGGTCCGATGGTCAGATCACCGCCGATAATCGGCCCAAAAAGCGACAGTTCGCGCCCTGTACTCAAGTTCTTGATCTTCACGCGGAGCAAGCTCGATTTTACGCCGATACCCGAGGCGCCAAAGAGCGCTGCGATTTTCATCTCCCAGAAGGTGCTCGGCGCATAAACAAGCCGAGGCGGACGGTGCACCCTCTTGTAACCGCCCGTACCTGTCCAAACTAGGTCGACCATGAGGACGACACTGCGATCGATGGCGGCGTTATCTTCGCCGGCCGTCGGAAACGGTTCCGTGCTCCCGACTGCCTTTTGGCCAAGCGCGACGGGCAATCCCGGCAGCTGCATTTTGACGATGGGATCAACCTGGTCGAAGATCGTTTTCGCCCTGAATTCCGACAGGCGCTGATTCAGTGCGGACGCCGCCGCCTTCGTGCGGGCACCTCTCCAGCGTCGGCTGGCGTGACCAACGCATGTGATGCGGACCGAAACCGTCCCATCTTTGGGAATGCCCATGGAACTGCTCCTATATTGCAGGTCTTTTTTGGTCAGTTGAGCGTTTGGAACGGTTCAAATGCGCCGAAATGGATTTATCACGAGTGTGCTGTCAGGGGTTCACGCAGACCACAGCCTTGGACAGCGACGACAAGGTGTCGCCACGAACGCTGATGTGGGGATTGCGTTCGATGCCAAACAGCTGGATGACATCAAAGAAGTTTTTACTCCAAAAGCGAGTTATCGCGCACAGCCTACCTCACCTCGCCACCACCCACACCACCACCGGCAACGTCACAGCCGCCAGCAACGTGCCCAGCGCCACCGCGCCCGAGACCGGGTTCACCCGCGCATGGACATCAAGGAAGCCTCGGCGATGACGGAAGCCTCCGGGCTGGTGAACGAGCAGGAACAGGCGCCAGAGACGCGCCGGCCGCAATCCCAGAAAGACCCCGCCGCGAATTGGGCCGATCGTCTCCGGAAAGCAACCGTCCAGGCGCCGCTGCAGTCGCTCGCGGTCGCGTTCGTGCTCGGAATGTGGTTCGCACGCCGGCGCTGATGGCGGCGGAGTCATGATCGGAGCCTTCGACGGCGAACAGGGTAGCCAAGGCGGGATTCCCGGTCGCAGGACAGCGGCGCCCACCGACGCTGATCGTCCGATATTCCGCAACGCCCTTAAACTCACAAAGCGAATGACCCTCGACGCGGCGCAACAGCGCGAGCGCCACATCTGTGGGAGGGAAGTGGTACGTGAGGATCTAAGTCAGGGTCGCCTTGTTCTCAGGCTTAACCAACGTTTCGACCGTACCCTTTGGTAGCTTGCCAAAAGCAGCATTGGTTGCCGTGGGACGCATGATGGAAGATATGGACCATCGCCCCAATAGGCGGATGCAGCGCGATGATGAAGATATGGACCGTCGCTCCCGATATCGCGATGAGGATCGACCGCGCTGCCGCGTCAAGATCTGCTTTGAATATGAGAACGGTGACGAATTTTGTCGTTACCGCGCCTGAGTTGACGTCCTGATCTCCCGAATGGTCCCCGCTCCCGTGCCGCGTCGCATCCCGATCGGCGCCGTTGTGACGTTCTGCCAGCCGGCCGCGAGAAAGGTATTCGCCCGTGTCGAAGAGTTAGAGCGTGTTCGACGGTCCTGCGAGGTGCCGCGTTTCCAATTGGCGCCGGGAGCGGCTCCAGTACGAAGATTGGAACTCGACCGATCCCGCGCAGCGAGGCCGCTCTCGCTGCGGCTGAAAGTAAGAGCAATCTGTGAACTAGCTCATTTAAGGTTGAAGGAGATCGTGCCCTAACAGGAAAGCGAGTTCGAGGGTTGCACCAGGAGGCGGGCAATGGCGATCACTACCGAGACGACCTCGTTCACCAAAGACATCCAGGGCCGCTACCTCTGCAACAACCTAGCGGAGGTTGATGCGTGGAAATCCGCAGGCGGGCGTCCGTTCGATTTCATCATTGTGGGAGCCGGTACGTTCGGCTCGGCTATCGCCGAGCATCTGTGGTTTCGTCAGAAGCAGAGTGGCGGCGGATTACGGACACTGGTCGTAGACGCCGGGCTGTTCACCGTTCCTGAGCACGTCCAGAACACGGGAATCCAGGGGTTTGGCGATCCGACCAATCCGTTCTTTCTTAACGAAAACCTGCCGCAGCCTGAGCCGCCACGCAACGAGGTTTGGGGCATTCCTTGGAAGTCGACCATTCCCTTCAAGGGACTGGCGTATACGCTCGGAGGCCGATCACTCTATTGGGGCGGTTGGTCGCCTCGTCTGCTGGACGAGGAGATGTCGGGTTGGCCGGCAAATACCGTAGCCGAACTGAACGGCCGCTATTTCGATGAGAGTTCGTGGCAGATCGGTGTCGACGAGGCGAACGACTTCATTTTCGGTGAACTGCAAAACGCGCTTCGTCGCCAGCTCTTCGACAATCTGTCCAGCGTGCCCGGGGCGATTACGCTCGACGCGCTCCCACCCTCGCCGCTGCTGAAGCCTGGCGCCGACCCCGCACAGTTGCTCGGTCTGTCGTCGAGCGGCGGGCTTTCGCAAAACGACCTGCTGAACCTGCTGAAGCTGGAAGCGCCGCTTGCTGTGCAGGCGCGCCCGCCACATGCGGGGTTCTTTCCGCTGAACAAGTTCAGCGTCGTTCCGCTGCTGATGAAGGCGGCTCGGACCGCGGCGAGCGACTCCAACGGCAACGATTCCGTCAAGGAATTCATGGTGCTGCCCGACACGCATGTGTTGACGCTGCGTAGCGTGCCGACCGCGGCAGGCACCTGGCGCATCTCCGGCATCGACACGAGCCGCGGCCCGATTGATCTGGCTCCGGGCGGTGCCGTCATCATGGCGCTCGGCACGATCGAGAACGCGCGGCTCGCTCTGGCGTCGTTCGATGGCACCGGCTTTCCGACCCTGCCGCTCGTCGGCAAGAACCTGATCGCTCACCTTCGCTCAAACCTTGTCATCCGCGTGCCGCGCTCGGCGATTTCCGGGCTTTCGTCGGCGGTGAACGAACTGCAGACCGCGGCCATGTTCGTGAAGGGACGGGCGACGCGCCCGAATGGTGATCTGATTGGCCACTTCCACCTTCAGATTGCTGCGAGCGGCGGCGGCAATACCGTAGGCGGCGAGGACGAACTCTACCGCAAGGTGCCCGACGTCGACTTCTATGACCAGCTGCGGACCTCGACCGATACGCATGTCGCAATTGCAATCAGGGGGCTCGGAGAGATGGAGCCAGCCGATCCGGCCAATCCCGCCGCCCACCCAAGCCGGGTCGATTTGAGCGCGCGCACCGACGAATACGGCGTTCGTCGCGCATCGGTTGCGCTAACACCGACACAGCGAGATCAGGATCTTTGGGCCGCCATGGATGCGACAATGCAGAAGGTCGCCGCCATCTTCGCCAACGGGCAGCCGATGCAGGTGCTCCAGAGCAACCAGGACGGGCTCGGGACGACGCATCATGAAGCCGGGACGCTTTGGATGGGCACCGACCCGGCCGCGAGCGTCACCGATGGCAACGGACGCTTCCATCACACCGAAAACTTGTATGCGGCCGGCCCCGCGCTATTCCCGAGCATCGGCTCTCCCAACCCGATGCTGACCGGGATCGCGCTGTCGCGCCGCACGGGCGACCTGATCATGGCGCCGCCATCCCTCGCGGCCGATGCGGGATTCGAGACGCTGTTCGATGGCATCTCTCTTGGCGACTGGACAATGTCGACGATCAGCAACCAGCCTGGTCGGAACGACCCTGGCTCGTTCCGGGTCCGGCGCGGCGTGCTCGAGGCGCGAACGGGAACGGACCTTGGGCTGCTCTGGCTAAAGCGCCCCACGCCTCCTCGTTACGTTCTGCGGCTGCAGTGGATGATGACGGCACCCGGCGACAATTCGGGTGTCTTCATCGGCTTCCCCGACCCTCGAAACGAAGGCTACGACAACACGGCCTATGTCGGCGTCAACTTCGGCTTCGAAATTCAGATCGACGAATTGGCCCGTCCAGACAATGCGCCGATCCACAGGACGGGTGCAGTCTACGCCTTCAAGGGACCGACCGACGGACCATTGACCGTCCATCCGGTCGGAGAATGGAACAACTATGAGATCACCGTCGATGGGGCCGACATCACGGTCGCGCTGAACGGGCAGGCGGTAAACATTTTCCATTTCGCCGGCGATCCGCAGTCTCCGCGCCGCGGCCTGCCGTCCACCGCGCAAGACCCGCGCTTCATCGGCCTGCAAACGCACACGGGCCGCGTGTTCTTTCGCAACATTCAGTGGAAGTCGTTGGAAGGCGCGGTGGCATGAACTTGATGCCACTCGGATCGTTGGGCGCCGTCGAAGCACGCGGCACGGTGACGTTCGGACTCTGGCTCCCTTGGGTGTCGGCGGCCGATGGCAACGTCGTCACCGTTAAGATCATCCATGAGGCAGATCAGTTTCTTCAGGCGTTTCCGGCTCGGGAACTTCAGCTCACACACAGAGTTCGTCCGCCGTATGGGGATTTTTGGTCGGTCACGGTGCCCATCGCCGGTATGCCGCCTGCAGTGCCGGGCTCAGCCTGGGGCAATCCGGGCCGCTACGTCTATCGCTACACGATCGCAAATCCGAGCGTAGGCACGCTCGACTGGATCATCGACCCTTTCGCGCGCGAGTTCGGTGTCGGCAGGCAATCCGCCTTCACCCTAGGCTATGAGCCCTACGTCTGGAGTGCGGGCGAGGCGCAATGGCGGACGCCGGCGCTGGCAGATCTGATCCTCTATGAGGTGAACATCGCCGAGTTCGGCAGCGACCTCGACCGCGCTCGCGGGCTCGTTGCCTACCTGGCCGACCTCGGGATCAACGCCATCGAGATCATGCCGCTGTCCAACGTCGGCAACTCGGTCGACTGGGGCTATCTGCCGATCGGCTATTTCGGCGTCGACGAGCGCTTCGGCAACCGGTGGGATTTCCAGCAATTGGTCGACATCTGCCATCAGCACGGGATCGCGGTGATCGTGGACGTCGTCTATGGCCATACGGGGGTGGATTTCCCGTACTACGACGCCTACACGCGGCTGCGGTACCGCGACAATCCGTTCATGGGGCCGTTTGCCAAGGACTACTTCAGCAACTTCGGCAAGAGCACGGATTTCGATCGGGAGATCACGCGGGACTACTTTTACACCGCAAATCACCATTGGTTGGAGGTCTATCACGTCGACGGCTTCCGTTACGATTGCGTCCCGAACTACTGGGACGGGCCGATGGGCGTGGGCTATGCGAGCCTCGTCTATGAGACGCACCAGCTGACCAAGGCGAACATCGCCGCAGGTCGCCCGTACTGGAGCCGCTTCGACGGAGCGGCCGGCAAGCCGCTGAGGCTCGTGCAGATGGCCGAGCAGCTCGAAGCCCCGGAGGACGTGCTGCGGTCGACCTATTCCAACTGCACGTGGCAGAACGGCACCTATGGCGCGGCACGCGCGGTGGCCCAGGGGGATCGCGGCCGGCTCGCCGACCTCGGTCTGCAGCTCGGTCTCTTCGGCTACCCCGACCGGGAGATTGTCAACGGCGACGACATCCCCAAGACCGCGCTTCAATACATCGAGAACCACGATCACGAACGCTTCCTGTGCAATTTCGGCACCTCCAACCCCGATGAAGCCGGAATCCGCTGTTCGCCGAGGGCGACCGGGCGCGCTGGTACATGCTGCAGCCCTATTTGATCGGCCTTCTGATGAGCAAAGGAATTCCGATGCTCTGGCAAGGCGAGGAATTCGCCGAAAACTATTTCCTCCCCGATTTCGGAATGGGCCGCGTCTCGCTCTTGCGACCGATGCGGTGGGACTTCTTCTACGATGAGTCCGGCCGGCCGATCGTAAGCCTGGTCCGCAGGCTGCTGCGGATCCGGCGGCAACGCGACCACATTCGTCAGGGCACGTACTTCTTCTTCAACGATTGGGATCGCGATCAGAAGTGCGGAGTTCTGCTGTTCGCGCGCTACGCAGGCGCCCACTACACGTTGGTCGCTGTCAATTTCAGCGACACCGACCGGACCGTCCCGTTCTGGTTCCCGATGGCCGGTGACTACGCGGAAGAGCTGCATGGCGGCGCCCTCGACCTGAGGAACGTGCTTTCGCTCCGGCAAGTAGATCTAAATATCCCATCGCATTATGGACGGATCTGGAGGCTGACGTAGGCGCCCGGGGACTGCCCTTGCGCCCAGTTCACGGCAGGATCGATATCCGACCGCTGCAGCCGCAGCGGCAGCTAATCTGAAATCCTGCGGACCAACGTTACAGAGTCTTTGGGTAGCGGTTGGGATCCTCAAAATGGCAGGGCTAAATCGGATCGTCCAATCGATGCCTCTCTGACGGTGATACTCGCCTCACCCAGAGGCGCGGCGCTCCCTGGCCATCTCTATACTCGCGATTTCGGCAATCGCGCGCCTAGGAGGTGATATCCACCGTCACACGGCTTTTGGAGGTTCGGCGCGCTGCAGCGCCCAGTATTTCGGCCATCGCCCGCGGTACCCAGTGGCGCTCTCTTATCGCTTTGACACTGCAGATCGCTCTATCGTTTTCTCTGGTGATACCCGAAAGACCGACGCTCTCATCAATCTTGCGAAAGGCGCTGACGTGTTCGTGTGCGAGGCGCAATATCTTCCGGGAATGCGTCAGGTGCTCGATGCAGCTGTGAAAGTAGGCAGGTTCGATAAGGAGACCGCCGACAACCTCTTTAAAAGTGTTTCAAGGAATGCACTTACGCTCGAACAGGCGGGCGAAGTGGCTCAAGCCGCAGGGGTCAAAACGCTAGTGTTAAGCCATTTCGTTCCGGGAAATGGCGCTGTTCATGATCAGGTGTTTGTGGACGAAGCCCGCAAAGCTTTCTCCGGCGAAGGCGGCGGTCGGGCCCCTGAGTGGGACGACTTCCACTCTACCTATCGCTCCAAGCATACCGCTGCGGTTTGCCAGCGGCGATGGGCAGCACGCAACGTCACCGACGCGCGACGCAACGCCGCGGCTACCGAAGCGGGCGGGACCGGCTGAACAAGAAACCGCTGGGAGTGAACTTTCGGGCTACTGCGAGCGCGCTGCCCTCGCACGTTTCGAGCGCGATCTTCTGGGCCAGCATGACGTCTCCAATCGGAAGGTCGCCAACGGGCAGGAAACACAAGCCTATCTTTGGGCGACCGTTTTCGCCGATCTCGCAGACATTCGCAGCCGCTCCCGCATAGATCTGTAGCGGTTGCCCGTATCGCCGCCGATTACCTCGAAATAACCCTTTTCCCCGAATTGCCGCCGTTGGGCGGGCGAGAGGCACTGCCGCAGCAGCAGCAGCGCGCGTCCTTCCGGAGTCCTCTCGGCGCCGTGTCTAATGAACAGCGCCTTTGCAGCCCTCATCCGTGAGCGTTCACCCGGCCGCGACGGCCTGAACAGCCACACGGCTCAGCGATTCAGCCGCCGACCAGCCTGGGGAAGAAGAGAGTTTCTTCCGCAGTGGGGTCGAACGATCGGATCCGCGACACCTGACCTGAACCGGTCCGAACCGCGGCGGTGAAGCCGACGTTCGTCAGCTCGCGGAATCGCTGCTCCGCCTTGGCTACTTCCCCTGCATCGTCCGCATCGAAGAAGTGACGGCTGTCGCCGGTACTGTCCATCACGGTCTGGATCGGCATGCGGATCCCTCCTTGTTGATCATGACAGAATATTGTTGAAGCTCCGAAGTTCCTCGATCGCACCAGAGCTACTACCTTTCGCGCCTCGCAACTAAGGCTTCGGTATGGTGGTACGCAGATGGCCCGCAAGCCAGGGCGCAGTTTTTGTGGACTTCGGCGAACAGCATCAGCCCGCCACAGCGTCACCGGATGGCCATTGGTCGAAAGTCGGTCCGCATCCTTCCACAAACCAGCTTTCGCATTCAGATACGATAATTCACCTGATGGAGAGCGCAGTTATGCTCAGAGTGCGTTGCGAGTTCAGAGGCTTTCATGCCGTACTACGAATTTGAGCTTGTCACCGATGCAACATGCCAGCATCAGGGCGGAATGATCCTTAAGATCGACAAGGAGCGGCGGACCAAGCCGAGCGTCTCGCGGCAGAGCTCACGCTGGCGTCGCTTGCGCTCTGAGAAACAGGCAATCGCAGAACGGCTTTTCATCCGGTACCGTAGCTGGCCCGTGAGCGCTCTGGTCGTCAGGTGTTGTGACACCCGGCGATCTCCTAAGCTGCGGCCCTCGTCCTGCTTCCTGATCGAAATGGACAGCCCCATTCGGCTGGCGCCCGCCACTCTTCCGGCGCGCTTCAGTTAGGGCTCCCCTGGCGGCTTACCTTCCACCAGTCAAGACGCGAAACCGCGGGGATGCCAGTTTGTCGGGCGGCACGCGCATCGGAGTGAATTTTGTATCGCTCCGCTGAGCGCGTTTGCAGTTTGAGCAGACGAAAAGGTGGGCGATTATCGATTCTGGAGTATCTCGCACCAGCTCAGAGCGGAACCATCTCGTGGTAATGCGGCAATTCGGACAGTCAGGGGATCGAGGTGCCCCAATGCTTCCTTTAACCGGTCCATGTCCGCCCCTCCGTTCCGGGAAACAGTAGCAAAGCATAACGGTGCGCAAAGTATCAAAAGATACACACCAGCCCATTGAGCCGCCCAAACTCAGCTGAGGACACAAAGTCGAGCCGCGATGCCTTCGGCACGTCGGCAAGCTCTCCGCCAATCTGGTGGTCTAGGGCGGGGTAGGACCGAGTGCCGCGCGCGGGGCCCGTCAAATTCGGGCCAGTGGCCGCGCGCCTTCCGGATCTCGACATCTTCTCGCAGGCCTGGTCGAACCTAAACCTCGGATGGCCGTTTTACGGAGAAGGGCAGGACGATACTCGATTTCAAGCCAAGTTTTCCGGGCCGCAAACCGGACGGGATGGTCCGGTCGAGCAGCTGTCGTGCGAAGCCCGCGCCCCACTTCGCCTTCACATGGATTGGCCGAATCCAACGCCTGCAGCGCCGGCGTGCGGCAAGTACGCGGGCGCATGTCGGAGCATCCTGAGCCTTCTCCCTTCGTCTACCGTCGGGAAAATCCGGAAACTTTCCAGAGCGCCTTGAGTTGGCAGCGACTGGGTTCGGTCTCCGGAGAGAGTGAGTATGGTCGACGAAGTCGTCTTGAAGAACGCCGCGGAGACCGCCTGGTCGGTGTATCGGACGCGGCACCCCGAGGTCGATGCGCACGACAGCCGGCGCTGCCTGCTGGAGCGCCACCTCCACAGCAGGTCGGAGGCGCGCGAGAGCGACACGGAAGAACTCGCTGGCTTCGGGATAGCCTACTTGCAGCGGCTTCCTCGAGACGAATGTTGACGGGCGTGAAAATGCTCGCGGCGCGAGTGGTTCGCGAAAGCACAAGACCAGCCTGGACGCTGCTCGCGATTTCGTCCCTCATTTCCGCGGTTGTCGTGATAGGCCTGCGGTTCGTGTTCGGGGCCTAGCCGATGCGGATTGCCCAGCTTGCTCCGTTGGCCGAGAGCGTACCTCCCAAGCTCTACGGCGGCACCGAGCGTGTGATCGCCTGGCTCGTGGACGAATTGGTCGAACTGGGACACGACGTGACCCTGTTTGCAAGCGGGGACTCCAAGACGAAGGGAAAGCTCCACGCCGTGTGGCCGCGCGCGCTGCGCCTGGGGCGGAAGGGTGCGGATCCGAGCGCTGCCTGCGCGCTTCTGATCGAAGCCATCGCCGAGCGCGCGCGCGACTTCGACGTGATCCACTCACACGTCGACTGGTTGCCCCTTCCGGTGCTCAGCCGAACCGGCGTGCCTTTCCTGACGACGATGCACGGCCGGCTCGACCTTCCCGGTCTGCCCCAAGTTATCGGTGCCTTTGCGGACGCTCCGTTCGTCTCGATTTCCGCCAACCAGCGTCGTCCGCTTCCGGAGGCGAACTGGATCGCGACGATCCAGCACGGACTGCCGAAGGATCTGTTTCGGCCGTCCTACGAACCGGGTTCCTACCTGGCCTTTCTGGGGAGGCTGACGGCTGACAAGGGACCGGAAGACGCCATCCGCATCGCGCGGGCGGCGCGGATGCCCCTGCGGATCGCTGCGAAGATTCCTCGGGCGGAGACGGCCTACTTCAAGAACAAGCTCGAGCCGAACATCGATGGCCAGACGGTTCAGCTCGTCGGCGAGGTCGACGACGCGAAGAAACAGCCTTTTCTCGCGAATGCAGCAGGCCTGCTGTTTCCGGTCGATTGGCCCGAGCCGTTCGGTCTGGTCATGATCGAGGCGATGGCGTGCGGGACGCCCGTGATCGCCTATCGATCAGGCTCGGTGCCGGAAGTCGTGGAGGACGGCGTCACCGGCTTCATCGTCGATGGTGAGG
The DNA here is from genome assembly GCF_055811835.1 of Bradyrhizobium sp. WSM4874. NCBI lineage: Bacteria > Pseudomonadati > Pseudomonadota > Alphaproteobacteria > Hyphomicrobiales > Nitrobacteraceae > Bradyrhizobium > Bradyrhizobium sp. WSM4874. Next base: position 47,986 of record NZ_JBVVPR010000024.1, on the reverse strand, counting down.
AGCAGGCGATCAGCGCCGTGAAAGAACTGGGCCGGCTGGATAGAAGAGTGATCCGCGCCCGGTTCGAAGAGCGCTTCGCCGCAAGCCGGATGGCGAATGAATACGAGACCCGATATCGCAACCTGATCGCTCGTGGAGGACGCTTCGCGTGAGAGATCCGCGGCTGGCTTGTGGGACTGGCATGAAGCGAATCCTTGGCCATCCGTTTCGAATCAGGAGCAAGTGGAATTCTAGAGTTGAGGTCGGCATCCGAACTGGCGTGGCTTGGACGTACTCTGCGATCGCTTTCAATACGTGCTCTCGGGAGCTCCGCGTAAAGCATGTCTCGGTTGCCTCTGATGTATGTCGATTCCTGACGCGGAACTTTCACCCCGAAACAACATTGTGGTTGGTGGCACCGGCTGAGTCATGAAAAACGAACCATCCCGGATCTCAAAGTTCTTCGGTGATTTGGCGAACGAGACCTCGCTTGCGGCTGGGCGCGCCTCGACCTTCCTGTTAGCCGCGGGTGTGGTGGTCGTATGGGGCATCAGCGGCCCGCTCTTCCAGTTTTCGGACACTTGGCAGTTGGTCATTAATACTGGGACCACAATCGTAACTTTCCTTATGGTATTTCTGATTCAGAACTCGCAAAACCGTGACAGCGCGGCCATTCAGGTAAAGCTGGACGAACTCATTCGCGTGAGTGCGGCGCGCAATAGTCTCGTGGGAATTGAGCACCTCACAGACGATGAGATTGAGGAGCTTCGCTCGAAATGTGAAGCGCGTGCCAAGGCCGAAAAGGCCGGAGATGAGACAGTCGACCGGACCCGACAGTCAGCGCGGCGAGCCGCCGAGCAGATCGCCAGCTGACGATGTCAGCGCCGGCATCATCGAAAAGACCGGTAGAAAATATCGACGCCATCCTGCGGCTTGAAAAGCAGGATGAGAAAAAGATCGCTCTTCATCATCGTGTTTTTCATGCAATCGGATCGTTTGCGGGAACTCCGCAGTTCGTTGTGCTGCAGTGCGGGGCGGTGGTGTGTTGGATTGCGTTCGGCGGGGTATTCCCCGATCGCGCGCTTGATCCATTCCCGTTCCCGCTGCTCGGGACATTCCTTGCGCTGGAGGCGGTACTTCTCACCTCCTGTGTCCTCATTCGCCAAAATGCGACCGACCGCATCTTGGAGAAGCGGGATCGTCTAGAACTTCAGATTAATCTGCTCTCTGAACGGGAGGCGACGCGATCTTTGAGAATATTGCAGAAGCTTGCCACGCGGCTGAATGTCGATGACGAGGATTGCCAACAAGACGAATTGGCGCAGGAGACGTCTGTTGATCAACTTGCCCGAGGCTTGCGCGAGCGCGAGCAGGCTGAAGAGGCTCAATGAGATGTTGGCCCAAGTACCCGACATGCCGGTCGCCCTAATGCCACCTGCGTGGTCGTCATCATCTACACGAGCTAAGCCTGAACTTCGTCGAACAGAGTCCGTGCGATGCGCACGGTGCTAGAATTTGAGCGTAGTCCGGAGCCCGAACACCGAGGCGTTTTTGAGGACCTTTCCGGCGGATGACGTCGCCGGCCCCGTGGCGCCGCCGCCCGGATGGATGATGTATTGGAAGTTCGGCTGCAACGACCAGCCGTCCTTTATCTGATACTGGTAGACCGTCGTCAGCAACCCCTCGAAGTTTCGCAAGGGCCAATTTGGATTCACCAACGTCCGGTAGTCGGCGTCGAGCGCCTGCGCCCGTTTGGACACATGGGCATAACCCGCGGCGATCCCGAACTTGTCGTCGGGCCGGTCGTCACGAAGCCCGATGAACTCGAGGCCGGCATCAGCGTATATATCGACCAGGTTGCGATCAGCGGGCGCGCCGGCGGCCCTTGCGAACACACCGATCCCGCGATCGTCGCTGTGAGGCACGCGGTAGATCTGTTGCTCGAAGACCGCCCAGCCACCGATGTCTCCTGCCAGCAATAGCGGCTCACCGCTGCTACCGGGAGCGGCGAACGAGACGCCGTTGGACGCGAGCTGTTGATCCGCGAAAGAGCCAAAGTGCCGCCAGCCGCCGAACTTGATCTGGCCGGTCAGGTTGGGATCGCCCTTCTTGTTGTTCCAGGCGAACTGGATCTGACCCAGTAACAACGGCGGATCGTTGACGCGGAAATTGACGCCGTAGCGATTGCGCTCCTGCGGGTCGCCCGGTCCGGGTCCCGCTTGGTCGCCGTCGAAGATCCCACCCAGAACGGAAAGCTGGTCGGTCAGGTTGACCAGTAGCCTTGCGCCCATAGCCGCCAAAGGTGGCGACGGTCCGCCGCTGGGAAGATTGAGCGACGTGATCGCGGGCCAACCCATTGAGGCGTTGGTGAACACGTCTGTATATTTGGTGTTGAAGAATTCGCTGTCGGCGGCGAGCTGACCCACTTTCAACGAGATCCTCTTCGCGCCCCACTGCTTCTCGAAATACGCTTCGTAGAGACGCGTTGAGGGTAGAGCCTCGATTCCGCTGACGACAAAGAAGTTCTGAAGATTGCTCCGGGACAGGCCATCGCCATGGATCTGGAACATGTTGGCGTGAAAAGTGAGCTTATCGGTGCCGACGAGTTTCTGCAGATCGACATCCACCGCAAGGTTGAGACGGCCTTCGTAGATAGCGCCCCGCTTCAGGCCGCCGGAAGCGTTACCCAACGCCTCGCCGATGTAAGTGGCAGCGAACTTCACGCCGTACTTCTGCAGCGGATTGGGCAGAAGGCCGAGCGTCTTTTCCTCGACTGTGCTCTCACCCGTATCTGGATCTGCCGGCTTATCGTCGTCGGTCTTCTTATCCTCCTGGGCGGCGGCGCCGGCTGCCACGAGCAAGAGGACCGACATCGAAAGAACGACCTGCCTATAGACTCGCTGGGGTCTCGACACGCGAGTGTTCCTGATCTCGAGGATAGCCTTACGACTTGCCCGATCTTACAAGACAAGTCCACCGTGCAGGCATCTTCCAAAGGTACGGGTCAGACCAGCTGGCTTGGCCTATCGCGACCGAAACTTTGTTGGGTCGCGCTGAGCGAATGTTGGCTATATTGGGACTTTCGCGTTCTGGGGAGTATTGATGTTCGATGCGGCAACCACTGCGCTAGTGCGCGCGGTCTTGGACGAGGTCTGCGAGAGCGTTTTGCAGCGCGAGATCGGACCGCGTAGCCATGTCGCCTCAAAGATACTTGAGGCGGCGACTAGAGGCGAGGTATCGCAGGACGAACTCACGCAGGTCGGCCGTGGCGCCCTTTGGCGGGCGCCCGCGATGATGTGGCGCTGATCGGTCGAGGCGGGCGTGAATTTCCAGGTCACGGTGCTGAAGATCCTGGTGAGCTATCCGGACGGCTTCGCCGTCATGGATGACCTGAAGCGCGACATGGCCATTCTGGCGACCAGCGGCCGCGATTGGGCGGACCGGACCAAGCGCCTCGCTGCGCAGGTCCCCGCCCTCGACATCTTTTCTCAAGGCTTAGTCGAACGCATCAGCGGGGGCTGGCAGATCACGGCAAAGGGTCGGGCAGTGCTTGAATTCATGGAAGCCCGCCCGGAGGCATCCGCGCCGGCCCAACAGGCCGCAGCCGATGAGGCTCCCAAATTGGTATCCGAGACAGCGCCGGTTCCTCCGCTGCGGCAACCTGCCGACCGTGCCGAGCGGCGGCGCGCACGCCGCCAACGTCGTCGTGAGGCGCGCGAACGCGCGAGAGCGAACGTCTCTTGAGGTGGATCGAAGCCAAAGAAGAAGCCGCCGGGTGGGCGCTGCGGTTGAAAAAGTCCCAGACTTTCGTACCTCCTAGCCCGAAGCGTACCGCCGTTACGTTGTTTGCGGCCAGGCTAGTCCGACCTAAGAACGGCATTGCTTCGGGTCGGGACGGCGACTTGTGCACGGATCCTTCTACCCGAGCCGGGAGGCGCGAATGGCGAGGACGGAAGCCGAACCCGCGCGGTAAGCGACCGTCCCCCGGGCCCGCACCACGGCTTTGAATGGAAGGCCCCTATTTGCCGACGAGAGCACCAGCCGAGGCCTGCCTGGAGGCATCAAGGAAGACGCAGGCATCCGGAGACCGGGTACGCGAGGCTAGGCGGGCACCTTCAGAATCGAGACGCTTCCGGAGAAATGCCAGCACCACGATCTCGTCGGAAGTGAGCTTTGCGTACTGGCGCTTGAACTTCTGCGCGATCTTGGCCTCAATCATCTTCACGAGGTCACCTGACATGTAGGCGTTCAAGACTTCCGGGTGCACGTAGCACTTGCGGCAGATGGCCGGTGTGTTGCCGAGCTGCTTCGAGACGCTTTCGATCGCAGCGACGACGTTGCGCTTCGCCTCGGCCTGGCTGTCGTACTTCTTGAATTCGGCAAGCGCCAACGCCGCCAGAACGGTTCCCGCCCAAGTCCGAAAATCCTTGGCGCTGAAGTCCTCGCCCGTGATGTCCTTGATGTAGGCGTTTACGTCGCCGGAATCGACGGTGCGGGGCTGTCCGTCCTCGTCCAGGTACTTGAAGAGCTCATGTCCCGGGATCTCCGCGCAGCGCTTCACGATCGCGACTATCCGCTTGTCCTCGACGCGAAGCTTCCACTGTTTGCCCGACTTGCCCGTGAAGTCGAAACGAAGGACGCCGCGCCCGACCGCCACGTGCTTGCGGCGCATGGTGGTGAGCCCGTAGGACTTGTTTTGCTCGGCATACTCGGCATTGCCCACCCGGATCAATGTCTTCTCCAGAAGACTAACGATCGTGGCCAGCACCTTCTCGCGGGGCAATCCGTCCCGCTTCATGTCGGCGGCGACCCGCTCCCGCAGCGCGGGCAGCGCGGCAGCGAACAGGATGATATGCTCATACTTGTTCTGGTCTCGGAGCTCGCGCCACTTCGGATGGTAGCGATACTGCTTGCGACCACGCGCATCGAGCCCGGTTGCTTGGATGTGCCCGTTGGACGACGGGCAGATCCACACGGACTCGTAGGCCGGCGGGATGCCGATTGATTTGATGCGTCGGATGACGGCGGCATCGGTGATGCGCTTGCCGTCCTTGTCGTAGTAGCTGAAAGTGGTTCCAGTTCGCTTGCGCGTGTAGCCCGGCGCGGAGTCGCTGACGTACCGGAGGCCTTCTTCCGCGATGGTGGCCGCGACCTCGGCGCTGCGGTCCAGAGCCTGTTCTTCGTTGCTGGCTTGGCGGAGCATGGGCCGGCCCCCTCGGAAGCACCCGGGGATCGAGGCTCCACTCTTTCTCAAGGGATGAAGACACCGGTTGGTTCCGCTCTGAGGTCGAACGCGAGGTCTGGATCAGTGGCCCTCCAGAATAGCGGGACCTCAGATGGCGAGCCGGTCCGGTTCCTTTCGACAAGGCGCTGCGCAGTCGATGAGGGCACAGTCTGACTTCAGACAATCGCCACAAATATCACCGACACGCTTCCCACAGTCAGTCTTCACGAAGGCCGCCATGTCCCAGTATTCACTCGATGTATTGCGTCGGCGCTATGTCGTCGAGAAAAGACCGCTCGAGGCCGACGTCGAGCAGATCTTGCGGGCCGACGCCCGCGCGGGAGCCCGTGCCATCCTGGCGTCAATCGATAAACGGCGCTTCGAAAACAGGTCCGAGGGGCAGCGCCTGCGAAAGATGCTCCGCTTCGAGACCTCTCTCTGGGAAAGCGGCCATCATGCCGTGGCAGGCGTGGACGAGGCGGGAATGAGCCCTCTCACCGGGCCAGTCTCCGCTGGCGCCGTGATCCTGAAGCCCGGCACACGGATAATCGGAATCGACGACTCGAAAAAACTCGACGCCGCCGCTCGCGAAGAACTCGCGAAGGAAATCAAGGAAAAGGCAGAGAGTTGGTGTGTAGCATTCGTCGAGGTCGAGGAGATCGACGCAATCAACATCTATTGGGCAGGCATCCGGGCGATGCAACGTGCGGTCCGGAGCCTAGGGTTGACGCCGCAGCACTTGCTGATCGATGCGAAGCGGTTGAAGGAAATCGACATCCCTCAGCAGCCCATCATAAAAGGCGATGCCAAGTCCGCCAGCATTGCGGCCGCCTCCATCCTCGCGAAAGTCGAGCGCGACACCGTCATGCGGACGCTCGACGAGCGTCACCCCGGCTACGGATTCGCAGATCATAAGGGCTACCCGGTGCCGGCTCATTATGAGGCGCTCGCCAGGCTTGGTGCATGCGCTGCTCACCGGAGGTCGTTTGGACCTGTACGCAAGGCGCTCGGGCTTCCGCCCCTGGCGCCGTGGCCTTCGGCGTCCGAGCGCGCCGCGAGCTGAACTCCAGATCAAGCTTCGTCTCGGCTGCATTATTTTCGCGACCACTTCGTTTCGCGAACGACGTCCTTGGCGTTTTTGTCGGACCTCAGGCCGAGATAGACCGGCTGGCGCAGCTCGCCCTTGCTGGTCCACTCCGCGAATTTCACTTCCGCGACCAACGAAGGACGAACCCAGGTCGTAACCCGCTCATCCTTCACCTTGGAAGGAAGGGCGACTTGGCTGTCTTGAGGCTCACGAGCTTGCCGTGAAGCTCTTCGAGAACTTGGTGGCTGAAGCCGGTGCCGACGTGGCCGATGTACCGCCATGCACCGTCGTCGCGTACCGCCAGCACGAGGGCGCCGAAGAAGGGCCGGGTTCGCCTCGGCGCCGTGAAGCCGGCGATCACTACCTCCTGCCGCTGCGCGGTCTTCACCTTCAGCCAGTCGGCGGTCCGGCGTCCGGATGCGTACGGGCTATCGGCGCGCTTGGCCATGATGCCTTCGAGATGTCTCAGCTCGGCTTGTGCAAAGAACTTTGTGCCGCTGCCTTTGCGGTGGTTGCTGTACGCGATCAGCTTGTGGCGCGGCAGGATGGCCTTGAGCCGCTTCTTGCGCTCGAGAAGCGGCAGCGCACGGAGGTCCTCGCCGGCTGCGAACATGAGGTCGAACGCGCAGTACAAAAGCGTAGCCTCGTGACGCCGGGCGTTTTGAAGCAATTGGAAATGGGATACGCCGTCCTTCCCGATCGCAACGAGCTCGCCATCGATCACGGCGTCCGCCTTCACGCCCTCAAGGGCTTTCGCGACCTCGACATAGGAGCGGCTGATGATCTTGCCGTTGCGGCTGTAGAGCACGACGCGACCGCCTCGGATTTCCGAGACTATGCGGAACCCATCGAACTTGTCCTCGAAGAGCCAATCGGAATCGTCGAACGGCGAATCTGTCAGCGTGGCCAGCATAGGCTGCAGGCGAAGAGGCAGGGTCGATTTTCGGGCCATGGCTGGACGACGGGTGACGGAGGGTAGGAACGAGGAGGATGCATCGTCAGTTCCGTCCGACATATTGAAGGCTTCGACAGCCCCACGCCTGCCTCGATAGCCTCCCTTCAAGTCGGGGCGGTCATCGTGGGTGCTCGACGCGTAGCACGATTATCGGCGGCTCAACGGCCGCCACACCTGCTGAAGATCCACGCGCACCGATCAAGGAGCAGATCGATCTGCTGTTGAAGTCCTTGGTGGGTCGGATATCGGCCGCCGACTTGCGTAAGGGCCTCTCTACAGACCCGGCAAGGCACGAAATGAAGAGGACGGGAGCCGAACCCGCGCGGTATCGCCAGCCGCGGACGCTCCGCCGGCGCTGACCACGCCCAGCACCCCGCATTTGAACAGAGGCCCGTTTCCGCCGACGACAGCACCTGCCGTTTCATGCCGGCCTGGAAACGGTCGATGAGGATACAGGGCGTCCGGAGGCCGGTCAGCTCCACGATCGCCGTGGCTCCAAGCTCGATGAGCGTCCCGAGCGGCATCCGCTCGAGGTCCAGACCGGCAGTGGTGATGTTCTCACCGAGCTCTCCAGCCCGCACCTCGAAGCCCGCGTCCGAGAGGGAGGCGAAGAGCTCGGACGGGATCAGGTGAACCTGCCGGAGATTGGGTAGGCGAGGCCGGCGGCGGGCGAGATAGCGGTGCCGGACAAACTGGCCGGCGTGGGCGTCGCCTTCGACCCCATAGCCTTCCACCAGCACGATCTCGTCCTGCGGCGGTTTGCTGAAGTGGTGAGCGCGATCGGCGGCGACCGCGACCACGGTGCCCTCCGGCGAGAGCGCGTACGCCTGCGGCATCAGGCGGCCCGGGCGACCGAGCGCCGCTTCTGGCGGAAGTAGCGCGTGATCTCCGGAAGGGCCATGGCGTTCAGGACGCGGTCGGCAGGGACGCCGCCCTTCCGGGCCATCTCGACGCCCCAGTGCATGTGGTCGAGCTCGGGGACCGAGTGCGCGTCCGGATTGATGCTCATCATGCAGCCGAACTCGAGGGCGGCCTGGTGCCAGCGCCAATCCAGGTCTAGTCGCCAAGGATGGGCGTTGATTTCGACGACGACGTCATGCCTGGCGCATGCCCTCAGGACCTTCTCGATGTCGATTTCGTAGCCCGGCCGCCGCTGCAGCTGCCGCCCGGTCATATGGCCTATGATGGTGGTGTGGGGATCGGAGATCGCACGAAGCAGGCGCTGCGTCTGCGCCTTGCGGTCGAGTTTGAATCGGCCGTGGATGCTCGCGACCACGAAGTCGAAGCGCTGCAGCACGTCGTCCGCATAGTCCAACGAGCCGTCGGCCAGAATGTCGGACTCGATGCCTTTCAGGATCCGGAAATCCTTGCCGAACCGCTTGTTCAACCGGTCGGCGTCCCGGTGCTGCTGCGCGATATCTTCCTCCGAGAGTCCGCCCGCGTAGTGCGCGGACTTGGAGTGGTCGGCGACCCCGAAATACTCGAAACCGCGCTCGCGCGTGGCCTTGGCCATCGTCTCCAAGGTCTCCGTGCCGTCGGAGGCATCGGTGTGGCTATGAAGGATTCCGCGCAAGTCCTTGTCGGTGACGAGCTTCGGCAGCTTGCCCTTCTGAGCCAGTTCGACCTCTCCGCGCCCCTCTCGCAGTTCAGGATCGATGAACGGCAGGTCGAGAGCGCTATAGATTTGGGCCTCGTCGCCGGCGATCAGGGTGCGACCCTTGTGCAACCCGTCGCTCTCCAGCCGCATTCCTTTCTCCGCGGCCAATGCTTGGAGCCTCTCGATGTGAGCGGCTGAGCCGGTGCCGATAAGAAGGGCGGCGCCGAAGTGGTTGCGGTCGGACAAGCAGATTTGCAGTCCGTCCGCCGCCGAAGCATTCGTCGCCTTCTCGATCTTGGCAGCCTCCGCGACGATCGTGAGGTCGCCGACGAGTTCGCAGCCGCGGCGGAAGTCGCCTGCGATCGTCACCCGCTTGAGCTCCGGCCGGACCTTCCGCAGCGAATCCTTGGCGTGCGCGAGCAGGGCGGCCGCACGGTGCAGATGGAGGCGACCTTCTCCGCTTTTCGCGAGGGCCAGGTTCTGCAGAATCTTGGTCTGCAGCGCCGCGCCGAGACCTTTGGCCTTCTTGATGCGGTCGTCCTTGGCGGCGGCCTCCAACTCCGCGAGCGAAGTGATGCCGAGATCCTTGTAGAGCCGCAGCACCTTCTCGGGGCGGAGGCCGGGAACGGCGAGCATCTTGAGCACGCCCTCGGGTATCTCCTTCCGGAGCTTCTCAAGGCTCGGATGAGAGCCCGTCTTGTGAAGCGTGGCGATCATGTCGGCGATCGCCTCGCCGACGCCGGGGATTTCCGTGAGCCGGTCTTCGGCGATGAGCACGTCCAGAGGGACGGCAAGGGCCGCCAGGCTGTCTGCGGCGCGCGCATAGGCTTTGGCCCTGTACGGGTTCCCGCCACGCAACGCCGTCCGCTGTGCGTATTCTCGCAGGAGACTGACGATCGTGCGAACGTCGGGGGAGGCCACTCAACGACCCTCCCGTTCCGCGCCGGGCCTCACCGGCGCAAAGTCTCCCTTAGCGGGTGGGCCGTCATCGCGCCGGCGATCGAGAGATGCCTCAAGTTTCTGCGCTGCCCGGAAGTCCTCAAGGTGCTGCGTGTTCGGGCGATAAGCGGCCTCCTTCTTGAGGAGATTGTAAATTCGCCCCGCAACCAGCTGCAGATGCTTCATCCTGCCGCGCGGCAGCGATCGGGCTTTGCAAAGAGCCCGGACAGAGTAGGCGCGGAAGTAATCGAAGGCGTCAGACATGGTCTCGGTAAACGCCCATTCTCGCCTATAGTTCGGTCGACATCGTCAGCCCGCAGGACCGTTATAGGCGACATTTGGCGTGCACCTATAATCGTCAGCAGGCTACAGCTCAGCGCGTGGCGAGAACAATGAAGGCAGGCGCGATGAAAGCGCCGCTGCGAGTTCGTTTACGGCCGGCCTGTCCGAAACGTTCGGACCTCACGTTTTCGGACTTGGCTGCGGAGTGGGGAGACCTTGGGGAGGCTGAGAAGGTGTGGGATTATTCTGTTGCTGAGTTGCTACGGCGTCGCCGCCTGCATGAGGAACGCACGTACCGATGTTGCTGAGCAGGCGTTTGGCCTGGAGATCGCGGACCTTCGAGTATTCGCGCCGTCGCTCGATATTGGCCGCGGCCCATCGGTCCCAGGCCTCGAAAGCGTCCGTGTAGTGCTTTCGCATCTGCTCCTCGGCGGCGAGGCAATCGGCGAACTTGTCGAAGACCAGGTCGGTGTTGACCGGGGTCATTCCTCCTACAAGAACAACGAGCATCCATTTCATCTTGCCGATTGCCTTTCGCGGGGCGAATTCTTCGCTAACGCGAACAATTCCTTCCACGGTGGTTAGATGGCCCGGCGGCTGCGACCGGCGACAAATCCGTAGACGAAAAGCACGATGATGGCGCCTACCACTGCCCCCACTAGCCCCGCGCCTTCTCCTGGCCGGTACCAGCCGAGAGCCTGACCAAAGTAGGTCGCAACGAACGCCCCTACTATTCCCAGGATTGTGGTCAGGATGAAGCCCGACGGCTCGTTATCGCCGGGCATGATGAACTTCGCGATGATGCCTGCGATGAAGCCGATGATGATCGTCCATATGATGCCCATGTCTCTCCCTCGGTGGCTGTGATTATCCCGCCGATGGAGCCGGAAGACGTCCATCAGGTGTGTATTTGTCCACGGCTGCCGGAAGCTCGCGCGACAATCGGTTGAGGATCTCCTGCTGAGACAGGCCGGTCTGCTGCTCCAGCTTTTGAAGGACGTCCAGACCGATAGCCTGCTGGAGTTCGGGCGGGGTGACTTCGCGATTTGGCCCCTGATTGATCCAGGATTGGGCCGCTTCGCCCTGCCCGTTCTGCTTGAAGTGCTCGAGCAACTCGCCGATCCCGCCGCTCAGCAGCGAACCCACCCCACCGCCTCCCACAACGCCGCCAAGATTTCCGAGCATGCCGCTCAGGGAATCCTTGGCACCCGCCGGCTGACCGGAGGTAGCATTGCGAAACATGTCGGCGAGCTTGTCACGATTTTGGTAACCGGCGATTGCGAGCATACCCAAGAGGGCAGTCATCGATGGCATTCCGCGGCTCATTTTCGGCTCCTCAGTTCGATGATTGGTAACCTTGCAAGAGAAGGGCGGCCCGCGTGGGGCAGGCCGCCGGTTAATTCATCGCGCTCCGGTGCCGTAGAGCTGCCGTTCTCTCCGGACCTCCTCCGCACCGTAAGGCTGGGCGGATGGATCGTAATTCTTCCACCCGCCCTTCTGCCAGGCTGCGCTTCGGTCGCGCAGATTGACGGCGGACTGGTTCAGGATCGCTTCGTATCGCGCCCGGTCCGCGTCCGGCACACGCGCTGAAACCAGCGTGCCGCCGCGCCTCACACCTTCGGCGTAGAGCGGAGCTTCCTCATCGGATACACCAGCCTGCGTCAACGCGCCGACCACCCCGCCCGTAGCGCCGCCAGCTGCGGCACCCAGCGCGGTCGACGCAAGCCATCCGGCCGCCACGACCGGACCCAGGCCGGGTATAGCCAACAACCCAAGGCCCGCGAGCAAGCCGGCCGCGCCACCGAGGCCTGCGCCGACGCCCGCTCCCGTGGCCGCACCTTCAGCCCGATCATCAACCCCATCTCGATCTCGATCGACCTTCTTGTCGGTGCTGTACCAGTTGTCGGAATTGTTCGCGACGATGCTCAAATCCGAATGCGGCACGCCCGCGGCCTCCAGGCTCGTCACCGCGCGCTGCGCATCGGAGTAGTTATCGTAGAGACGTGAGATCGTGACGGTCATCTTGAATCCCTCTCAATTTTGGTGGGGCAGGTTATTTCGCCCCGTTCACGTTGCCCTGGAAATCCAGACTGACATCGGTCGAGGCGCCGCCTTTAGTGGCCTTTCCGCGCCAGACGCCGTTGTCGTCCTTCTTCAGGGATGTGACGTTGGTGTAGCCTGCGTCCTCAATCTTCGATTTGGCCTGGCCCTCGGTGAAGCTGTTGGCGCCTGCGACCGGGTTGTTGGAATTGTTCTGACCGGAACTGTTGACCGCGTTATTGTTGGGCCGATCAGTGGCCGGCGGGTTTTGCGCAAACGACGGACCCGCGAGAAGCGAAGCAGCCGTTAACAGAAGAAGCAGCCTCTTGTTCATGTCGTCCTCCAGAAGTGGCACGGCACAAACATGCGCTGGACTGAGAAGTTCCAAGTTTTCCCGGTCCGTGGGTTTGGAATGGAGGATGTAGAAAAACATCTGCAAGAAACGGGAGCGGGCTCCGGGCGGCGTATTTGAATCTAAATGGGCCGGAGCGTCCGGAGCTGGCCAACTCGGGCGATGTGCGCCAAAGGGCCGCTGTGCTCATGCGGTGCGACGAAGCCTTCATGCAGGCGGTCGAGCAAACGAAAATGGAAAGGCCAACAAAGGTGGAGCCGAGATGCTGCTGGCGCTCGTTTGGCTTCGGCCCGGCAACAGCTTCTTGGAGGGAACCCCACGATTCCTTGAAGCGTTGCACTGACATCAGTTTGGCAGACGGAGGAGCAGATGGTGGCAGCGAAGAAGAAGACCGCACGGGGACGCAAACAAGATCGCACCCGTGTGGCTAAGGGCCAGGACTACGAAGTGCGATACGAAGCAAAGAAAACTGGCCGCTCGGCCTCCGCGGTGAAGAAAGCCGTGAAGAAGGTCGGCAACAGCCGCAAGCGGGTCGAGAAACGTCTCGGCCGCTGAGGGCAGGTTCGCCACGTATTTCGGCGTGGCGATTGGCGGCCCTCAGATCCTGCCGGAGAAGCGGGTGAAGGCAGTCAGCATCTGCAAGCGCGGCTCACGTCGCGCAGGTAGATCTCGGTCCGGAGAAATGCGAGTTCGGTTTCTAGAGCGGACTCGCGGACGTCAACGTACCAGGATTTTGGCCGACCGTCCGTGCCGGTCGCTCCAGCGATAGCCGCGGCGCTTCAGCGAATCCTTGAGTTCGAACGGCGACTGTTCGGCCATATCCGGATGGTCTTCTGTCGTGCGCTCTCGAGCAGGACAGCGAGCGCTGGCGCGCCGGTCGTTGGTAGGTCGAAGTCCAAGATCTCGAGCAGCGCGTGACAGTCGTGAACCGCGCGGTGCGCCTGGTGGAAATAGCCGGCGCCGTTCAGAAGGTAGCCGAGCTTCGCTCCATCGAAGCCGTGCTGCCGCCAATCGACCTCGGTCGCGGAGCATGCCCACGCCTTCCGCTCGAAGACGGGCTAGTAGCGTTCGGAAAACTTCCGATCGAATCTACTGTTATGCGCGATGACCAGGACCACGGAATCGTCGACGAAGGCGTTCACGGCGGCCTCGTCGATCCTGTGGCCGGCCACCATTTTCATCGGTGATGCCGGTAAGCGCCGTGATCTCGGCCGGGATCGGCTCGGACGACTCATTGAAGGCGGAGAACGTGTCCGTGACATCAATGATGCGACCGTCCGGCGTGTAGCCAAACTTGACCATGCCGAGCTCGATGACTTCGTCCTTGCGGTGGTCGAGGCCGGTTGTCTCGGTGTCGAGCAGGATGCCGATCTTGGTTTCCTGTCCGAAGGCCGGCATCCACGTTTGGCCGCGGTACCAGGTGGCGCAGCACCCGGTAGTCGCTCGATCGGCCTAGTACCTCGGCCGTCGCGGCCAGATCCGATGCGTCTTGAAACATCTCTTCTCGTGTTGAGCCGATGAGGTAGTCCCGTCAGGCCCCACAATATCGGGACCGCTCGGCGCGAGATATCTGAAAGACAAGCAATTCACGGGCTTTTCGGGAGTGTCGGTGCAGTTGGCCCCCCTTGCGGGACGCTCGCGCAGGGCCTCAATCGCGAGCGCTCCAGAGGTCCGCGCTATGAACGGGCGGATCGGCGGAGCAGCTCCAAAAGGCTAGACAGGCGTCCGCGTATGGTGCCGACCCTGGGATTGCTACGGCCCCACTGGTGCGTGATCGTTTACGATCTGCAGCTATATTTGGGTCCATGGACTCCTCGTACGACTCCGAGCGCGAGGCCGTCGCGGCAATGAAGCTTGCCGCCGAAGCCGATGGGCTAGAACGGCAGAGATGGATCACCGCCGCCCTGGCGTGGTCAGAACTCACTCGCCTCCGGGGCTGCCGAGCACAACCTGCCGGAAGGGTGGCCTACGCGGCAGCTCGTTACCGGTGCGAGGCGCAGCGCCTCCCCCACCCGCTTCCAAGCCCCTAGGATCGCGATCAGGGGGAAACGCGATGTCGGACCCGCCCACGGCATCCAATCCTCCCTGGTGAGGCCAGGACCACCGGCTGGGTAGGCGAGCTTGGTCCTGGGGAAGCGTCTGTCGGCAGATCCCTTCGCGCACTGCGGGACGGCCGCGAGGCTTCATCGGGTGCGCGGTGCGGCACCATCAAGAACGACAGGGGTGGGGGCGTCAGGCCTCGCCGGGTCCAGAGAAAGTCGCTGCAGCCGGCGTCGTGCGAGGCGTTGGCAGCGGCCGCTCGGTCGGTCCGGATGCCGAGGGATGACCGCCCCTGCTGTCATACCGTTCGGCGAGATCCAGGAGACGACGCCGGGTGAACGGATCGGCTTTCTCCGCCATACCCCCGACCCTTTGGGCCAGACCTCGGTAGAACTCCTGCTCCATGACACGCCCCTCAACATCACTGCCGGAGCTGCGTGCTCTACGGTCACGAAGTCAAGAAGGCCGGCAACAGTGTGAACCCGACCAAATTTTCATCGGCCAGCTTGAGGATCTCGGCTGAACTAGAGTGCCATGGCAGGGGGAAAAAAGATGGCCATGCTCCATCCGGTCCGGAAGGCGTGCCCGGCGTGCGGCAAGCCGATGAAAGCTGTGTCCGACGGAGCTTCGGAGCGGCGGTCGCGGTACGTGTGCACCAATTGCAACGATGACCCGCTACACGACCCCCGATGCTCGCAAGTGGGCGGATGGTCCGTTGCGACCTCCGGAGCCCTAGGTCTTCGCTGCGCGCGGTCTTGGTGTCGAGCATGGAACGGCCTCGGCCCGATGTTGTTGATGTGGTGGGCCCGCGCGAATGCACGGCCCGCGTGGCTCCGCCATCAAGCCCCCAGCCCCCAAAAGGCGGGGCCACGCTCATTCTTCCCAGTCATCGGGCAGAATTTTTCGGCGACCGTAACTTGCGTGAATCCTCGGCTGAGCGGGTTCAGGCAGAATGTGCTTTCGCTTGGGGGCGACCTCCAATGTTCGATGCTGAAACCACCGCGCTGTTGCGCGCGCTCCTCGACGAAGTGTGCGAGAGCGTGTCGCGCTACGAGACCTCCGCTCGCACCCACGTGGCCTCCATGATCCTCGAAGCCGCCGGCAAGGGCGACACCTCAGTCGACGGGCTGAAGAAGATCGGCGTCACTGCGCTTCGCGAGGCGCCAATCGTGCGGCATTGACCCTGCTCTCAAGCGAGCGCGCGGCCAGCGCCGCCCGGCCTATAGCTAAGGCGTGTACGCTTTAAGCGGCTGGCCGTCTGATGTCCGGTTTGCGGTCAACATCTGCCTAAGAGCGGATCGCCTGCGAGGTGGCGGATGGGCCAAAACCGGACTCACGGTGCCATGCTCACGGTGCCATGCACATGCGTCGCGCGTAGTCTATTGCTGCGATCTGCTTTCAAGCAGCCGGTCGCGGCCTCCTCCGATACAAAGCGCTCCGCTCGCTGCCATGCCTCGTCGTTGTCGCCGCGGAACTGGAAATATTTCCTAAACACGATGCGCTGGGATTTCGTGTCGATAGCAACAGTCTGCGCAAACTGCACGAGCGTGCTTATCTTATGGAAGCCGCCGATGATCAGGAGCTGCGCGCCGGCTTGTACGCCGCACGCAGCCGATCGCGCAACGTCAGTCCATCGGTCGGGCAATTTGACGCGCAGGAGGACGGCACAAGCTCAAAACGGTGATCCGCCGTGACATCGTCCCGCAGCGCGGTCATGAAGGCCCGCGATCGCTTTTCATGTACGGCCGTTTGATCGGTGGGCTCGTTCGACGTGTCTCTATATTTGAAATCGCCGACAGAGACAGCTAAGGCGTGGCTGGCGGTCTCGGCGGATGCATCTGAGATGAGGCTGGATCCCAGGAACAGACCGGCTGGGGTAACAGCGTGCAGGATTGAGCTGTGGCGCATGGCGATGACTCGATCTCCTCGGCTGAGTCCATCTTACAAGATCGATTCTTTCCGTCTCCTGTCGAAGAAATTAATCCACGGTCACGCTACGCGGCCGCCCATAGCAGCGCATCGCTAATGTCTGCAGTGGGTCAACAGTGACCGTTCGCCGCGGGATCAGTTCCGGTCTACCGGGAAGTCGCCGGGCGCCGTTCAGAAGACCGCGAACGGGCCAGGAGGCGACATCTCCCAAAACGGCAATGCCTTGCAAACGGAGAAACCCGCTTAGCATTCTCGCGGGTTTCACTCCTTTGTGCCGGTGGCAGATCGCGGGCGATCTCTTTTTCCAAGGCGGTCGTCGCAAGCTGTTATTTCTTTGGCGCAGAGCCATCCTTCATGGGAGCGTTGTAGTCGGCCTGCGAACTATTGATGTTTGATGGATTGCCGGGAGCACTGCTACCGGTTGTCGTCCCGACCGCGTTGGTTGTCTCTCCCGGTGCATGAGAAGCCGCGCCAGGCGGGTCTTGGTTGCCAACATACCCGGACTCTCCGGAATTGCGGGTTTTTATACCCTTATCAGCTTCAGCTTGCACGTTTTGAGCAACACCGGATTGAGACGTCGCCTCCGTTTGCTGTTGGGCAGCAGCAGGTACCGATTATGGCTGGAAGTGCGACTAGCAATGCCACAGATAGAGTTCTCCATCGAAGCCCCGCCGCTTCTTCAACGCTCCCCGAACATTTCCGCCAAACCGATGAAAACTTGGGACTGCAGCGTTGACACATTTCACGGAGAAAGCAGGTTTGAACGCAGTCCGTGCTCTTCATGCGCCGCTACAACCTACACGGACACGCGGTCCTCGTCTCGCAGGAACGACCGCGCACTGACTTGGTTGTGCTTGTCTTCCGGATAGGAGAGGTAACGATCATGGACCGTGAACATGTGAAGGGCGCCGCCGACAAGGCAAAAGGCGCGATCAAAGAAGGGGCCGGCAAGCTTACCGGAGATAAGGACCTGGAGGCAGAAGGCAAAATGGATAAGGCTAAGGGATCCGCCCATAACGCCGCAGGAAATGTGAAGGACGCGGCGCGGGATACCTCTGATGCCTTAAAAAAATAGCGAAGTTGTTGACCAAGAACTGGCCGCCTCTGGGCGGCCATTTCTTTCGCGATACGGCTCTTTCACTTCGCTATCGAAAGGCAGTAACCGCGTCGACGGCGGCCGGGCCTCTCGCTCGGGCCGGATCTGCGAATCCTCCTAGATGCGATGCGCCTTCGCAGGCTTGGATCTCCGCCCGAGGGCGTTGACTTGCGGCTTTGTGATCAACCCTCAATTGCAACTTTTTCCCAAATAGCGCAGTATTGGGTTTTCATCCCGGCCCGCATTTTAGGAATCCAATGGGTGTCAAATTCGTACTGGCGAAGCTCCTCGAAGCGGAGCTTAACGCACGAGGCGTGAGATCCATACCGTCATCAGACTGCGTCGACATCGTGCATCGTTTGTTGGAACAGCTCACAGAAATAGAGCTTACCTTGGCCGCGCGCGAGGTAGATGAACAGTCTCGACGCTAGGCTCTTGATCGGAGCGCATCTTCATAAGGTGGCGCGATCAGCGCTTATGCGTTTTTTGCGGAAAGAACATTGATTAATGACTAAGCCAGATTGCGTAATAGTTCGGGCCTATGGACGACAGTTGGATCAGCTCCGCTCAGAGGCGGCCCGGATATCAAAAGGAAGGAAGATCGACTGGTGGGTAGAACGTGCGGACTCCGGCACCCGATTCTGTTTCGAGGACACCGACACAACGAAAGCGTTCGCTTCTATCTGCGAGAGCTTAGCGATCCCCTGCCGCGACGTCTAACTCGCGTCGCTCGGGGCCTCGGATCAACCACCACGGCTCCCGGGCATCGTTCTGCCAAAGTCCGGCCAACGGAGAGTCCGAACGCTTTTCAATAGGCATGAAAACTACTAGTCTTCCGCGGCAGTGAAATTCGATCGGAGCATAACCACACAAGACTCAACGGAGGATGCCATGGCGAAGAGAGCAATAACGCTCGGCGGTGGTGGACCGGCGGCAGGGCTGCACATTGGGGTTCTGGAAGCTCTCGCCGCACACAACATAACGTTCGATGTCTGGGCACTGTCCTGCATCGGCGCATGGGTCGGGATCGTCTACAACCAATGGGACGATCATGAAGACAAAGTCGAAAAGACTCACCAATTCTTCAGGAATGGCGTCTTTCGGGACGACGAAAGCTATAAGCGTTTTCCCATAAACACAGTCTTCGGTCCGGATTGGCGCAGCAACATAAAGGCGCTGAACAACTTCGTCAGCGATTCCGACAACTATAAGGACTTCCTATGGGATCCATACCGGATGATGGACATCTTCCAGGACTCGATGGAGATTTTGTTCAATCAGCTGCCTGACAGAGACAGAAAAAAGAAGTTCACCAGATTGGATGAAGGGGATTTCAATAGATGGATTCTCAATCAAGCGATGGCAACCAATCCCTTCATCCGTTATTTGACGTCCTTAATGTACCTTTCCAACGTCAACGGCCTGTCAAGGATCAACTATCCGGATAGCGAGTTCATGAAGGGGATAGATTTCGAACAGCTGAAAAAGCCTGGAAAACCAGCAATCTTCCATAACGCCTGGAACCTTGATCAGCAGAAGCTCGCATTATTTTCCAATCGTCCCATGAAAAGGGCGAGCGGAAAGTTTATGTTTGAGGGCCCTATCGACGCAAGCACCTTGTGTGCGTGTTCAGCTCTTCCGTTCGTCGAAGGTACCGTAGAGATTGGCGGAGTGACCTACTGCGAAGGGGCGCTTGTCGATACCGTCAACTTCGAAAGTTTGCTGGAGGAGCACCCGGAGCTGGAAGAGATATGGGTGAGCCGGATTGTCGATTCAAAGCAAATCCGCAAGCCGGAGAATCTTCATGACGCGCTGGCAAATCTTTGCCAATTGTTCGCCTCGACGGTTGGCGAGGATGACGTCAAGCTTTTCAAATACCACATCCGGTGTGACAAAAAATCGAAACAGGAGGAGGCAAGGGACAAGAAACTCAAGATCATAGAGATTCACGTTCCGGGTCACATCAATTTCAAATGGAATCACAGCAATCTCGATAATGGACGCAAGCTGGGAAAGGCCGCTGCAGAGCAGGCGCTCGAGGCATTCGGAAAGCATGAGGCGCGCCCTGCGCACAACGGGCCGCATTTCATCAACGAGAAGCCAGAGGGGCCAGCTTGGCAAAGCGTGTGTGAATATCACAAGGAGCTGAAGCGAGCCGCTGCATAAAGGCTCGAGCATGATATGGACAGGCGGAAGTCTTCCGAGCGGAACTCCTCAACCTCGAAATAATGATTTGAGGCCAATCATTCGGGCCAGACGCAACGACCCGGCGTTTTGCGATAGTCACCGCAGCTTGTCGAGCAGCGCCTTCGCCCGCTTCATATCTCTCGTGTCGAAGCCCTCGGTAAAGGATTCATAGATCGGGGCAAGTAAATCGAGCGCCTGCTCGCGTTGTTGCTGATCGATGCACAGCGCGGCAAGGTCTGTCGCGGCCCGAAGCTCAAGGGCCTTGGCGCGTTGCCCCCTTGCCATGGCCAATGCATGTTCGAGCAGTGACTGTGCCACAGCCTCGACATCTGGTCCGCCGCGGCCTATTAGCACCCGTGCTTTGAGTCGGTACAATTCGGCTTCCAAAATTCGTTCGCTGTTGCGGGTACTTATAGCGAGGCCCGACTCGATCAGCTCCAGCGCGGGCTCGTAGTCTCGATCAATCAACAGGCGCTGACACAAAAGTACCAAGAGCGCGGTAATGGCCAACTGATAACCGGCGTGACGATACTCGTCCAACGCAGCACGGATTTCTCCGAGCGCGTTGGGTGAGGGATCGAGCGATGCCATGCATATGCCGCGAACGGCGCGGGCCAAACGCCACTGCCGGAATCCATGCTCCTCTGATAAGGCGATACAGCGCTCGGCATAACTCTGCGCTATCAGGAATTCACCGCGGAGAGCTTGGAGAATGCAGGCATAATAAAAAGCGTATGCCTGCGAATGCGGATGGCCAATGGCATCCGCGCGCTGAATTGCAGCGTCCATTCGTATAATGGCCGTATCGTCGCGGCCAAGTAGCCACAGTGGCCACGACATCAGCGCAAGGTCGGCCACGCCGGCATCCTGGCCGGCCACACGCGCTGCCAGTCTATCCTCCTCGCTGCTCGCCTCGAAGGCTTCGAAAGCCCGTTCGATCGCTTCCTGGGCTCCGGTGATCTGTCCCATGAACAGGCGGATCATCGCCTGCCCGCGCATCGCATTGAGCAAGGCTGGCCGGTCGCCGCGCGTTTGGGAGAGATGAAGTAAAGCGGCGATCGTCTCCTGGGCCAGCGGCAGTTCACCGCGAATGACGCTCGCAGTGGTTAGCCAGAACATGACCTGAAGTTGCTCGGGAGGATCTCGCAGGCGCTCGCATAGCTCTCGCGCGCGGGTAAAGGTAGCCATCGCCTTGTTGGAGGCCGGCCCTTGGGTAGCGATCAGGCAGGGCCCTAAAGCGAACTGGAGGTCAAGTTCAAGCCTGTCGTTTCGTGCGTCATCGGGCCGATGGCTCGTGGCCTCGATCCCTCGTTGCAAGTGCGCAATGGCCTCAAGATTGGCGGAGCGCGTGGCTGCCTTCTTGCCGGCTTGCAGCCAGTATGCCTCCGCTTTTTCGAACAGTCCGGCCTCAGTGAGATGGTGCGCGAGCGTTTCGGGCTGAGCATCCACAATTTCCGGGAACCGTTGCTCGAAGGCCTGCGCGATCGTGGCATGCAGCGCTGCGCGTCGGCTCTTCAGGAGCCCTGAATAGGCAGCGTCCCGCACAAGTGCATGCTTGAAGGTATACACCGCCTGCGGTAACTCGCCGCGGCGGAAGATCAACTCCGATCGGACCAACTGGGCAAGAGCCTCCTCCAGTCTCTCTCTTGGCAACCCGGCTACCGTGCTCAGCAGTTCGTACGAAAACTCGCGACCCACCACGGCGCCGACCTGAGCTACCTCCCTTACCGGGGCCAATCGATCGAGTCTGGCCATTAGCGATGCCTGTAACGTGGTCGGAATCGCCATCGCTGGCAGAGGGCGGCTTAGGGTGTAATGATCGTCATGCTCTTGCAAGAACCCGGTTTCGAGCACGGTCTTGGTCAGCTCCTCTACGAACAGAGGCACGCCATCAGTGCGGGCGAGTATCTGATCCAAAACCTCCTTCGGGAGCGCCTTGCCGGCGGTGACCCGCTCGATCAACGCCGCTCCGTTGCGACGGTTAAGTCGCGTCAAAGAGAGCGTCGTAACATGCGCATGACCAGGCCAAGGCGGCGTGAATTCCGGTCTCGCGGTGATGAGCAGCAGCACCCGAAGCCGCGGTACTTGTTCCAAGGTCATCGTCAGGAGCTCGAGAGAAGTCGGATCCGCCCAATGGACATCCTCAACAATGACGAACACTGGTTGCAGTGCTGCCAGGCTTTTCAGCTGAGCCAATAGCGCCCCTAATGTCATTTCTTTGCGCTTTTGCGGGCTCAGCTCCTGCAGTTGGTAACGCTCACCGAGTGGCAAGGACAAGAGATTGGCCAGAGGCACTACGCGATCTGCGTCAGCTCCGGATCGACCGAGCAGGACCTCAAGCTTGGCGAATTTAGCCGTCGGCGAATCACTCCGCTCGAACCGGGCGGCTCGTTCGAGTTGCCGGATAAACGGGTACAGCGCACTATTAGTATGATGCGCCGAGCAGAATTGGCGCACCGTGATGTGCTCCTCTCCTTGCAGCCGCTCGTCGAGCGCCAAGGCGATATGCGATTTACCGATGCCCGCCTCTCCGGTAAGCATTACTGCGCAACCCTCGCCGCTCATGGCGCGCTGCCAGCGACGCAACAGCAACTCGATCTCCTCCTCGCGTCCAATTGGCTGCGTCAACTGAGTTTTGTGCTGGGCCTCGAAGCGGCTGTCGATGCCGGTAGTGCCCAGCACCTGCCATGCTTGTGTTGGCTCCGCCCAACCTTTCAGGATGACCGGGCCAAGATTCCGGAATTCAAAATGTCCTTCGGTTAGCCGGTGAGTACTCTCGCAGATCAGGACGGCGCCTGAATCGGCGAGCGTCTGCAAGCGCGCAGCTAAATTTGGTGTTTCACCAATAACCGCCTGCTCTTTCGCCGCACCTTCTCCCGTCAAATCGCCTACGACCACCATCCCGGTAGCAATCCCGACGCGGATCCGAAGTTGGGTGGATGGGAATGTCTGGAGGTTGGCCACGGCATCGACCAGCGCCAGCCCGGCGCGCGCCGCTTGCTCGGCATCATCCTCGTGCGCATGTGGATAACCGAAATAGGCGAGCACTCCGTCGCCCATGTATCGCGCGATGATACCCTCATTCCGAGCGATCACCTCCGCAATGCAGCTGTGGTAGGCGCCAATAACCCCTCGCAAATCTTCCGGATCAAGACGGGCCGAGAGCGCCGACGAGCCGACCAGATCGCAAAACATAACCGTGAGTTGACGCCGCTCGGCTCCGTCCCGCGCCGCCTTGCCGCCCGCTTGAGGCGTGCGCGAAATGTCGCCCTTGAGCTCCGTGATAGCACGCAACATCTTGCGGCGATGGCCGAGCAGGACACCGAGGTCCTTCAGGTCCTGCTCGGTGAGATCCCCAACAACTGATAGGTCAATGGCGTTCTCGCCAAAGCGCTGAGCGTACTCTCCCAATCCGATCGATGATAGCCATTCTGCAATACCGGACATGGCACACCTATTGGCTGTTTCTATCAGCATAGCACGTCAAGAACGTAAGCGTAGGCACAACTGAGAGAAGGCATGAAGCCCGGATCTTCTCGCAACGCAAAACCGGCGCTCCTCCTGGCTAAGGGTCGATGCGGTCAAGCACGGTCTCTGAAGGTCCATCGTGGCGTTCGCGTTGATGCCGATCACCTTCCGCTCTTCCCCGTCTGAGGCGCAAAAAGCGCAAGCCGTAGCGCCGGAGATGCGGGCCTTTGAAGGCACTGGCCATCGAAATCGACGGCGGCCGGGATCAATGGCAAGCGTCGTCATTCCCCGAAATGCGATGCTTGCCAAGAACCAGGCACTGCTTGCGGCGACCCATCTGTTCGCCGTGAGGAACGATTGCATCAGCCCCGCTTTAGCCGTCCGCACCTACAAGAGTTTGATCGGCGATTGCGATACCCGGCCGCCGATCGAAGGACCGGTCAGTGCGTATCCTTCTCGTTGTGCCTACGGTTTCCGAACACGTTTTCGAGCCAGTCTCACCTTGAAGAGCTCAAGGACGACAGGGCATGAGATGGCAATTTTGTCGAGCTGCAGCTTGCGCATTTGTACTGTGGAAGGTCTCTACAAGAGGCACGGCCCCCTCGCGCCGCACCGGCTTGCGGTCCTTGTCCGCCGTCCTCGCCTTTGCGGTTTTCCTGCTTGACGTCATGACGCCGCTCGAGGGCGCCGTGCCGGTTCTCTATCTCCTGGCGATCCTGCTCGCAGCGAAGACCAACTGGCGCGACAATACATCGTCGCCGTAGCCGGCTGCATCGCCCTGACGATCACCGCCTATCTGCTGTCGCACGATCTGCGGACCATCGCCTCACCGCCCTTCGTGTGCTGGTGAGCCTCGCGGCAATCGGGATCACGACCTAGCTGGCGCTACAAAATCACGCGGTAACGAAGCGCCTCGCGGCACAGGCCCGCCTGCTCAACCTCTCGCATGACATCATCTTTGTCAGGGATCGCAGCGGCGTGATCACCTTCTGGAACAAGACGGCCGAGCAGGTCTAAGGGTGGTCGGCCGACGAGGTGATCGGGCAGCTCGCCGACGCGCTTCTGCATACCAGATCTCCCGACCGGCGCGGGGTCATCGAAGCGAGCCTGGTGGGCACCGGTCGATGGTAAGGCCGCGTGCAGCAACGAACGAAGACAGCGGGGCGCTCACCGTCGACGGCTGGAGACACGCAGATATGGGGTGGTACTGCAGCGGCCTGGGGCTTCCATAGCGAGCAGTCTCGTAAACTGTCGGAGCTGATGGCAGCAAGGCACTCGATTCAGAACAGACCTAAGTTGATGTAACGCGGCCTATCACCGCAACACTGAAGATGCCGCCTCTTGGCACGCTTTTTCCCGGGGGAGTTACCCTGAAAGTTGTTCCGCATCTCCAACAACACCAAAGTTTTGCAGGCGCAGTCGCGATAAGTATTTGAAAAACTCGCCCGCATGTCGCGCGAATTGCCCCAACGATCCACAGGCGGTCTGCATCTCTACTAGTTCGCCTTGCAAAGAGGTGGTGTGGATTTTCCCAGATCAGCGGATACTCCCTCCTCCATATCTCCTTGACGGCTTGGTGCTTTTGGTCGCCCTGAGGGATAGCTACGGTTTCAATCTACGATTTCTTTACAAGTCCCGAATGAAAGCGCTTTAGTTGATTATCATCAAATTCAGATCGAGGACCCAGAGTCGTAATAACGTTGCTCGAGACATTCGCACTCACCGCGCGGCTGGGATGAAGGGGAGCTCAAGCTCACGTCCCCTATTGGTCCCTCATGAGCCAGATCCAGGCGGTCGATCGTCGGCTTTGCGTCCAAAGCTGCCCTGCCAAATTCGCATTTTGTCCCAAGGCGCTTGGTTGTTGGCCTGCGCGAGGACTTCATCGACTTGGCGCGTGCTAATTGTAGGGTGCCACAGATTGCTGGCAGTTGCTGATCGCCCACAAGTTCACGTTTGGGTCGAGTCGGATTGCAGCGGGCCTGCTTAGATTGAAAATGGGCTTGAGTTGCCGAGTGTTAGCTAGTTCATAATTCTCGTCTAGCCTGCCAGCGTAAGCTTTTGAGACAACCGCTCGGGAGACAATAATGACACCCGATTGGCTCATTTTCCCTACGACTATCGCCTGTGTCTGCTTCTTGATCATTGTGAGTTTGATCGTCCTTGGCGCGTGGTAGCCAACTCACAAGGAGCATCTTCATATACATCTGAATATCTGCCCCTAGACCGACGTGAGCTCAAATAGTTCGGCAATTCGATCGGGTGCGGCATGGATTGTCCAAGTTGCGGCAGAGTCAATCCAGAGAGAAGGAGGGTATGCGACGATTGCGGCGTACCATTGCACTGCCGTTGCCCTGCTTGCGGCGCCGGCAATCCGTCGAGCAAGAGGTTCTGCGGCGACTGCGGTGCCGCGCTGCGGGCGATGGTAGGGCCGCGAGTAGCAGCTGCGGCCGGCGATTCGACGCTCGCCGCGGCATGGGTCACGGAGCACTCGAGCTCGTCATCCGCCCCAAGTTCTTCCGAGCGTCGCCAGCTCACGGTGATGTTCTGCGACCTCGTCGGCTCGACGGCGCTTGCCACAAAGGTCGATCCTGAGGATCTACGAGACATAATCGCCGAGTACCGCGATAGCGTGGCGGCGGTCGTCCGCGAGTACGGTGGCACTATAAGCCGCTACATCGGCGACGGCATGCTCATCTTGTTCGGCCATCCGTCAGCGCATGAGGACGATGCCGAACGCGCGGTGCGCGCTGCGCTTGAGATCGCCGCCACCAGGCAGGCGCCAGGAGCACCGCCCGAGCTCGAGCTGCGGGTTCGCCTTGGGCTCGCGACAGGTCTCGTCATCGTAGGTGACCTCATCGGCAGCGAAGCTGCGGAGACACAGGCGGTGCTCGGCGAGACGCCGAACCTTGCCGCTCGACTGCAAGCGCTCGCCGAACCGGATGGGGTGGTAATCGCTGAGGACACGCGGCGGCTCATCGGCGGGCTCTTTGACTACGAGGATCTCGGCGCGATGGCTCTGAAAGGCTTCGCCGCGCCGGTGCAAGCGTGGCGGGTGCTGCATGAGGGAACGGCGGAAAGCCGCTTCGAGGCGCTGCACCCTTCAGTCCTCATCCCGCTGGTTGGGCGTGAGGAAGAACTCGCGCGGCTGGAGCAATGCTGGCTCCGTGCGCGGGCGGGTACCGGTCAAGTAATGCTGCTCGTCGGCGAGGCGGGGATCGGCAAGTCGCGCTTGGTCGCGGCTCTCCAGGAACGTATCGAACGCGAGCCGCACACCTTCTTGCGCTACTTCTGCTCGCCACATCATCAGGAAAGTGCGCTCCATCCCTTCATCGCCCAACTGCAGCGAGCGGCTGGTTTCGATCGTGAGGACACCCCGCGGGCGAAGCTCGACAAGCTCCGATTGCTGCTATCCCCGGCATTGTCGTCCGACGAGGACGTGGCGATCCTGGCCGAGTTGCTGTCGATTCCGGACGGTGATCTCTACCTTCCGGTTACCGTTACGCCGCAACAGAAGAAGGAGAGAAGCTTCGCCGCTCTGGTTCGCCAGCTTGAAACTCTCGCGCAAAGACGTCCAATCATGGTCGTGTTCGAGGACATGCAATGGATCGATCCGACGTCACGCGAGCTGCTAGACCGGACGGTCGATCGCATAGCAAACCTACCGGTCTTGGTCCTGGTCACCTGCCGCCCCGAGGTCAAGTTGGGATGGACCGGGAAGCCGCACGTCAGCGTGCTCGTGCTGAACCGGCTTGACCAGAACTCGGGAGCCGCGCTGATCCGGAGCGTGGCTGGCGCCCGGACGCTGCCGACCGAGATCGTCAATCAAATCGCTGAACGAACGGATGGCGTGCCGCTGTTCGTTGAGGAGTTGACCAAAGCGGTGCTCGAAACGAGCCCGGAGGGGAGCACGCGAGCCATTTCATTCGCGCCGCCGCCCGGACTAGCTGTGCCGGACACGCTGCATGCTTCGTTGATGGCGCGGCTCGACCGGATCGGTCCGATAGCTAAGGAGGTTGCGCAAGTCGGCGCGGCCATCGGCCGCGAGTTCTCCTACGATCTGCTTGCCGCGATCGTACAGCGGTGGGACAGCGAGCTGCGGGCGGCGCTCGACCGGCTGATCAACGCGGGGCTCATGTTTGGGCGTGGCGAACCGCCCGACGCCAATTTCTTGTTCAAACACGCACTGGTGCAGGATGCGGCCTACGGCACCCTTTTGCGCAGCCAACGCCGCGAACTTCACGCGCGGATCGCTGGCGCGCTCGAGGAGAGACTCGCTACGGGCAGCCAAGAGCAACCGGAGATTCTCGCGCACCACTGCGGGCATGCGGGCCTGATCCAAAAGGCGGTTTCCTACTGGCGGGAGGCCGGTGAGCGTTCTAAGTCTCGATCGGCAATGACAGAAGCAATCGCGCAGATGCGAAAGGCGCTCGATCTGCTATCTCATCTGCCGGATACGCCCGGGCGCCAGGGCACTGAAACCGAACTTCAACTCGCGCTCGGCGGCGCGCTGATCGCCGCGAAGGGCCATGCGGCCGAAGAGACCGGCAAGGCTTACGCACGGGCGCGCCGCCTCTGCGAGTTACTGAACGACAGGCCGAACTTGCTCAAGGCACTCTGGGGCGAGTTCGTGCATTTTCACGTGCGCGGTGAAACGGACCGATCGCATCGCATCGCCGAGGACCTGCTCGACTTGGCCGGACGACAGAACGATGCGGCCATTCTTGTCGCCGGTCATCGGGCAGTCGGCGATAGCTGGCTTCATCGCGGACAATTGGCCTTAGCGCGCGCCCATCTTGAGCGGGGGCTCGCCCTCTACGATCCGGCGCAGCAGCGCTCTCTGACGGCTCTGTTCGCAGAAAACGCCCGCGTGGCGATGCTTTCGTTCCTCTCGCTGACGTGTGGTCTTCTTGGCTTCGCCGATCAGGCGCGCGTGCAGAGCAGTGACGCCCTATCAGAGGCGCGCGAGTCGTCGCACCCGATCAGCCTCGCATTCGCGCTGAGCGTCGCCTGCCGATTGCATTTCGTCCTCGATGAAGCGGGCATGGTTGGACGACAGGCAGAGGAGCTAGTTGCTCTTACCACCGAGCAGCGCTTTGCCTTCTTTCTCGCGATGGGAACGGCATATCGCGGCTGGACCTTGGCGGAGGCTGGCGACGCCGAGGCGGGTGTGGACTTACTGCGCCGCGGTATCGAGGGGTTCCAGGCGTCCGGCGCAGCATGGATCCTTCCGTTCTATCTCGCCCAGCTCGCGATGGCAGAGGCAAAAGCAGCGCGATTCGAAACCGGGCTTGGCCAACTATCCGACGCCTTGGCACTAAGCGAGAAATCGGGGGTTCGATGGTTCGAGGCCGAGCTGCATCGGCGACGAGGCGAGTTGATGCTGACGGCTCGGCCGGGCGTCGAGGCCGAAGCGGAGGCCGAGTTTCGCTACGCCATCGCGATTGCGCGCCAACAGGAGGCGAAACTCTGGGAACTTCGCTCCGCCCTCAGCCTGGCCCGGCTTTGGCGCGATCAAGACAAGCGCGCTGAAGCCCGCCGTCTTCTTGCGCCGGTCTACGGTTGGTTCAGTGAGGGCTTCGACCTGCGCGACTTGAAGGAAGGCAAGGCGTTGCTGGAAGAACTGGGCGAGTAGAGATTTGAACTTGCTGTAAGCGCAACCCACTAGAGCTCCTTCTCGGGTTTGGCAACTTCGCTGTGCCGCCGAGTCGAGAGAGCAAACGCCGAACATCTAACGGCGATACTGCTGTTCACACGAGGAGCCGCGATGCGTCGCCTTAGCAGAGACCCCGAATGAGCAGCATTGCTCCCGCAGCGCAATAGAACTGACGGCGTCGGCGCGGCCGAGTCCATTACCTTTGTCCACGCGCGGATCAGGTAGAGTGCTCTCGGTGAGGATTGCCGGACAGCATTGAAACGACCTTTACGCGACGGTTGGCTGCAATTCTGGCAGCAGATCTCGCCGGATATAGTGAATTTATGGCCGCGCCGAGGAAGGCACTCTGCAAACTATAGGCGGCTATCGGTGCACAATCTCCGACCTTATCTCTGAACACGCAGCACGGATATTTGGTGGTGCTGGTGATAGCGTCATTGCGGGATACAGTAGCCCCCTGCAAGCAGCGCGGGCGCAGTGGCGATTCAACGTGCGCTCAATCGCCATAACGCTGATCTTCCAAATGAGAAAAGGGTGGACTTTCGTATCGGAGTTCGCAGTCCATCTCGGCATGAGTGCGAGCGAAGCTTCGCTCTGGCGGTAACGTCACGGGTATCGAGCCGCACATTCCGGGGCTACCGACCATGCAAAATCGAACTTGTCCGCGAGATCGTCCCTAGCCCCCAGCGCATCGATGCAACATGTCAACATCAGGGCGTAAAATGATCTTAGAAGATCGACAAGGAGCGGCGGACCAAGCAGAACGTCTCGCGGCGGAGCTCACGCTGGTGCGACCAGAACTGATGTCCCACAATTCCGCAATTCGGGTTCGAGATCACAGTAACGCTGAAATCTATCGCACTGCGCTCGATGCTCTTGCAATCCGGAAACGCCACCCAGGTCCCGGCACACCATTGTACTCACGATAGCACAACGTTCGTGCTGCCGATTGGACATTCATCCGGCTGCATCACCAACTGCACCCAAGCTCACCGAGGCGGGTTCAATTCGCCTGCAAGCCAACCGACCGCATCTGTCTTCATTGGATCCACAGCGAACGACGCCGTCTCGGTACGTTCGCAGGTCGAGCATTCGAACGTCCGCTTCTCGAATCCGTACTTGCCGGGAGAGATGCGCGCCAATGCCATCCGGTGTCTGCATACGGGACACATCGGCCGTTCGTTGATACACGCAGTCATCCACTGGCCCCCAAAGAATACTCATTTATCCCAATCCGATTTTCGAAACAACAAATGGCAAGCGCTAGGCAGCAGCTAAGTCATGCTGACCAGGGGTGAAACAGCCTTCAATGTCGGTTGGGAGAGGAGCCGCAGCCAAATGCTCCCAGTATTCTGCCTCGGCGAGCAGTTTCCAGCTTCTGTCAGGATGAAGCGCGGCACTCTGCCGACAGAGCGCGGCCATCGCGCGCAAGCGCTGTGCGGTTTCCATTCCAGCCTCCCATGTTTTCCCCACCTTATTTTTTGTTTTTACGTTGGAGTCATTATGATTATGCGTCAAAACTAATTTTTTGTTTTTCCCGACCCCGGCCGCGACTCGATACGCGCTTGCTGCGGTTGGCTTTCGTTTCGAGCGCCAACGCTGTTCATTTGGCGCAATGTTCCGGCTAGGCATTCGCCCTGGTTGAAACCTTTGTGCTCTGACGCCTTTTGCTGCACATGCGGTGCTCGCGAACGATACAGGGAAGGAATCTCGGCGCGGAGAGAAGGACCTCTTCAGCCCTGGCCTGATCACGCAATTACGCCTTGGAACGCGCGCTTGCTCCACCATCCGCGGTCGCCCGCAGAGGAAACGCCCCGCCCCGAGGCGAAAGAGCGTCCGCCATCGCAATTCTCAGCTGCCTTAAAGATCATTATGGCCGGACTTTTGACTTAAGCGAAAATGGCGCTGCGAGTCAGATTTCATCATCGTCGCCATCGTCGTCCGGATCGGCTTCGTCCGAATCGACGGCCATAGGTTCGATGTAGTCACCGCAGGCATCCCGCAGCGTGCGACCCGATGTCGGATCCGGTCAGGAAAAACCACCATCCCCCGGTCTTCTTTCCATGGATGGAAAAGGTCGATGTGAGCGACATGACGCTCGCACGTGCTGCACGATATCCGTGCGGCTACACAACGCAGTTTCAGCGTCGATAAGTTATAGGTGCGCTGTCAAACGATGATGTGCTCGTAATGATATCGTTGACTTGTCGTTTTGGAAAGCCGCCGCACCGCTTAGCCTCGTGGTGGCCGGCACCACCCGTAAATTTCCCAAGTGCCGGCAACCAGGCGCAATGGTTAAGTTGCGGCAGGTTTGAGCGCCGCATCATGAAAACACAAAAGCCAAAGCAATGGGCTGATCGCGAGGTCCAGCACTTGTCCAAGCTTGCCCGGGCAGGCGCTGGCGTATCGAAGATCGCAGCCGAGCTGGGTCGTCACGCAGGATCGGTGAGGCGAATGGCGCGAAGGATAGGGATACTGTTGAAGAAGTAGCGCTCGCATCCCCGCCCGAATGAACGCAGCACGGCTCACCTACAACTCAAAACCGCGACTAATCTCCCGCACAAGCCTGCGCGCAGGTCAGTATTTCGACGATAGAAGAGCGCCTGATCGAGCTGCGAAAGAATGGTCAGCCCAAATAGCGCGATAGCAATACCTCTAAACATGGTGGTGGACCGGGTTGAACGATGCAACGCACGTTTAAACGGCCCCAGCCGCAGGTTGGGAGAAACAGCCGGGGCCGTGCATTCCCATGCCATGTGCCGTAATCAGCGGTAATCGGCACGCCTCAAGCTTCACACGCACATGCTAACAAGCTATTTCGCGGTCCGGCGTCGGAAGGGCATGTACTCACTATGCTGCTGGCCGCCTGATGTCCGCTTTACCGCCAACATCGGCCCAAGAGCGGTGGGCTCCGAGGTCGCAGATGGGCCATAAGGGGGACATCGGGCGATGGCGTCTCAGCTTTTTAAGGCGGAATCGGCGACCCCGGAACTCATTCAGGCGATGGCTGCGAATAGGCGCATGGGCTCGGAAAGACCCTTCAGCTCGGCCGGTCCGCGATCGACGAACTTGAGCCCAGCGCCTGCCACTAGGTCTTTCACCGTACTCGACGCCAGAACTTCGCTCGCTTTCGCATGCTGAGCTACACGTGCTGCGATGTGAACAGCAATGCCGCCCACATCGTCGCCCATCATTTCAACCTCACCGGTATGGACGCCGGTCCGCACTTCGAGATCGAGCGGCCGCACCGCGTTGACGATCCTCTGGGCACAGCGGACGGCGCGCGCCGGGCCGTCGAACAGTGCCAGAAATCCGTCGCCTGTCGTCTTAACTTCGCGTCCGCGATGCCGCTCCAGTTCGGAACGCACCGCCGCATGATGCGCTTCCAGAGTTGAACGCCACTGCCTGTCGCCCACCAACGAGGCCCTCCTTGTCGAATCGACGATATCGGTGAACAGCACAGTCGAGAGGACGCGATCAACCTCGACGGCAGTAGCGGACACACCCATGAACTGTCTGATCTCCTCGACAAGCCGATCCTGATCTCCTGACCATGGAAGGTGATCGCTACCCGGTAGTTCGATGTAGCGTGCGTCAGAAATTCCCTCTCCAAGCTCGCGGCCGGCGAGTGCGCGAATGCGTACATCGTCGCGCCGATGCATAACCAGCGTAGGAACATGGATCGACGGCAGGATGGCCGTTACATCGATCTCGCGGTTCATACGCATCAGGTTGATCACATCAGACGGGCTGGCCGCCGAGCGCTCGAACTTAGCGAAGCGCTCCATGGCGCCGGGAACTGCGGCTGAAGACGGGGAGAAACTGGGCAGACTCTTGCCGGTTCCCCAGTTGGCTCGGATATCGCGCTCCAATCCCGCGAAATCGTCAAACGGAACGGAGGCGCCCACCGTGCGCGCATACGTGCCGAACAGGAGGAGACCGGCGACCTGTTCAGGATAAGTCGCCGCGAACAGGATCGACATCGGCCCGCCCTCCGAGACACCGAACAAGTACGCCCTCTTAGAACCCGCGGCGTCGAGCACGGCGCGGATATCGTCGATCCTTTCATCGAGATGCGGGACACCGACGCCACGATCACTGAGACCCGTGCCGCGTTTGTCGAAGCGGATCAGTCGCGAGAACGAGCCGAGTTCGTTAAGGAAGCGCGCCGCATGGGGATTCTCCCACGACAGCTCAAGATGCGATACAAAGCCGGGCGTCATGAGCAAATCCGGACCGTCCTGTCCGGATATTTGGTACGCGACGAAGACCTCGCCGCTCGTCACATAGCGCGTGTCGACAACCATGGCTTTTCCGTCGGCCTAGCCCCTTGGGTAGCCTACGGCTAACGGCCAAGCAGTGCAATTGATCGGATAGGCTCATTGCAGTGTGGGAATGGCCTCAGCTGCTCATGTTCGCTGAGGGTCCGCGGCAGACCTCAGTCGGAGCGTTGCACAGGTCGGCTTTGGGTCCAGAATGCGAAGATTTCAACGCAAGCGAATCCGATCCGCCATGCCTCGCTGAGCGGACCTCTTGGCGCGCCACCGCTACTTCGGCGGTAGGCCCAAAAGCAGACCTTTCCGACGTGGTCTAAGTTATTGCTCTGACGATCCCTGAGCGGCTTGGAAAAGGATCAATGCTAGAACACACAAGATCAACATCGCCGCGGCAAAAACCATTGGCGCAGCGGCACTTCCCGCGTAGTCGCGAGCAAGTCCGGCTCCTGTTGGCAAGATCGCCATCGCTGCATAGTACCATGTGTAGTAAACGCCCATCCCGCCCGCGCGCGCCTCGGGCCGCAACGCCTGAGCGGGAAGTGCCATAATCAGTCCGGGCGGCACTCCCATACCGAGCACGATCAGAGCAAACGCAGCAAGTA
This sequence comes from Bradyrhizobium sp. WSM4874, assembly GCF_055811835.1. Classification (NCBI taxonomy): domain Bacteria; kingdom Pseudomonadati; phylum Pseudomonadota; class Alphaproteobacteria; order Hyphomicrobiales; family Nitrobacteraceae; genus Bradyrhizobium; species Bradyrhizobium sp. WSM4874. Next base: position 14,279 of record NZ_JBVVPR010000024.1, on the reverse strand, counting down.
AGCCGACGCCGGACGCAAATGGCACTACCAGCAAGCCAACTCCTGTGACTGTGAACGATGCCAGCATTGCAAGGTCGGGACGTCCGAATCGTTCGACAAAAGCACTCGCTAGAGGGATCGCTGGAATCAGCGTCCAGCCTATCAAGCTCACGACCAAATTTGCCTGCACCAGCGAGAAGCCATGCCGCCCAAATAACTCTGGCCCAAAACTGACCACTACAATGTAGGCCACGTTGAACAGTGCCCAAATCGCGCCGGCTATACAAACGAGAGTCCATTCGCGCCGATTGAGGTCAAGTTTGAGTCTCATCCGCGATGAGGACGTTACTCCTGGGGGCTCCTGATAAAATAGCGCGACCAATACAAATCCCGCCAGCACGCACATTGTGCTCGCGTGCATAATCGCGGCCCAGCCGTGCTCCGCGCCAAGTGATCCGAAAACCAGTAGTCCGAGCGCAATGCCAAGTGGCCAACTTGAAACCAGCGTACCCATGGCGGTCGCGATTTCACGTCCCGAGAACCAGTCTGCGACCATCTTCGTGGCCAATACGTTGAACAGTACGGCTCCCCCACCGAGCACCGTGCGCCCCACCGCCGCCAATAGAAACGATTGACCAAACCCCATGACAGTGCCACCCACTGCCATCAGGAAAAGACCGGTGAGCGCGACACGCTTGGCGCCGAGGTTTTGACCGAGCACCCCGCCTGGTATCGCAATCGCCACGCCAGGCAATGAATGCAGACCGATCAAAAGCCCAAGCGCGGCATAATCGATGACCAGCGCTGCGATAAGGAAGGGGCCGGCGGAAGCCACCGCCTGGAACTGAATTGCGAGCGCTGTGCGTGCAAGAAAAAGCACGAGCAGAATTAGCCATCGCCTATCAGGCATATACGATATCGCCCCTTTTGGCCCGCAACAGACGGCATTTCAATCACGCTGACGGCCTGATGTTTTGGTTCATTCGGAAAAAGTTCTTGGGATCGTACTTGCTCTTCAGCTCGCGAAGGCGACGGTAGTTCGATCCGTAGGCAGCAGGAACCGGATCCATGCCTTCATCATCACCGAGATAGTTGACGTATTTGCCGCTCGCTGCGAAGGGCTCCATCTGCGCGTAAGTATCGCGCGTCCAGGCGATGCAGCGATCGGTCATCGCGACATCCAGCCATTGAGTTAGGATCAGGAAGTTGTAACCCTCCTGGCGATGCGGGAATGCCGTTTCCTCGACGCCGACGCGAGCTGCAGCACCGTGGATGTGCTCGATAACAAGCTGCCCCATGGGGGTTGGGCAGCGCGCGAAGCAGTCAATCATTGTCCGGAGGGCGTCATCACTGAGCTCTCGCAGGAACGTCGACTTCCAGTAGTTGAACGCGCCCTTCGGATATGCTGTATCCAGCATGCTGTTGAGCTCGCAGTACGCCATCGGCCCAATCCCGTCCATCGCCGGCGTGTCGAACTGCTTGAGCGGGCGCATCGCCAGTTCGCCGGCTGCGAGAGACCCACAATGACACGTCACCATCGCCGCCAGCTTCACGCCCGAGCCGTCAGGCGCATGAGCCAGCGTGGCGAAAAGGATCTGCTCGTCCGGGAGCGACGACGTGCGCTCGCGATACAGCGAAAGCACGTCACGGCTGCGATCGAACGGGTATGCGATCAGGCCACCCGTGATGGTGGGGCCTACGGAGTGCAGCTGATATTCCAGGGTGGTGGCGATGCCAAAGTTGCCGCCGCCGCCACGCGCCGCCCAGAATAGGTCCGGCTCCTCCGTCTTGCTGGTGCGTATCAATCCGCCCAGTGCATTGACCAGCTCAAGTGAGGCAAGGTTGTCGAGAGCCAGGCCGTATTTGCCCATGAGCCAGCCGAGACCGCCGCCAAGGGTCAGCCCCGCGATTCCGGTGCTCGATACGATTCCTCCCGTAACGGCCAGGCCGTGCCGCTGGGTTTCGCGATTTAGCTCCGCCCAGGTGACACCGCCCTGTGCATGAACCCTTCGGCGTTCCAGGTCGACCTTGATTGCCTTCATCAGCGACAGATCGATCATCACCCCGCCGTCGATCGTTGCGCGCCCCGCCACGTTGTGACCGCCACCGCGGACCGCAACTTCGAGTCCAAGTCTTTGCGCGAGCCTGATCGCATCGGCGACATCTGCGGTATCGCTACATTGAGCGATGAGCGCTGGCCGCTTATTGACCAGCCCATTGTGGACCTTTCTTGCCTCCTCGTAGCCCGCATCTCCCGGCCGCATAAGCGTGCCGCGAAAGGTTTTGCCAAACTCCGCCGCCTCAGCGGCAACCGATCGAACCACCGTCATCGTGCGCTGTCCCTTCGTTTGTGCTCCATCACTTCTCACACCCTCATCGCGCGGAAGGCAAACTCAAAGAATTTGGCTTGAAGATGAATCCTATTCATCTAGGATGAGACATGACCAAGTTGCCGCCGCTTATCGAGCTCCGCGCGTTCGAGGCTGCCGCGCGACACCTCAGCTTCAAGAAAGCTGCGGCCGAACTCGGCGTCACGCCGACTGCTATCAGCCACCAAGTCCGGTTACTGGAGCGATATTGCGGGAAGGTGCTGTTCCGGCGCAGACCGAGACCACTGTCGTTGACAGATGCCGGCACTCGGCTCTTTCCAGTCGTACGCGACGGTCTCGAAGGGTTCGCCACCGCGCTCAGCACGATCAGGCGCAAGGACGATCGACAGGCCCTTCGTATCACGACAACGAACGCTTTTGCCGCTCAATGGCTTGTGCCACGCCTGCCGCACTGGAGAAAACAGCGCCCAGATGCACCACTTGATATCATCGGCACCGACACTATCATTGACTTGTCTGCGGGAGACGCGGACGTGGCGATCCGCTATGCCACCTCCCGCCAAGCGCCGCGAGAGGGCATTGCAGAAGAGTTTTTGAGCGACACGTATTGGCCAGTCTGCAGCCCTGACTTGCTTCCCGCCGGAGGCCGGCTGAAAAATGCGGCCGATCTTCGGAAGCATGTCCTCGTTCATTCCTATTGGTTTCCGTCTGATATCGAACCACCTACCTGGCAGCGATGGCTCTCCGTCGCCAGGCGCAGGTGGCGCAACCTGCCCGACTTCACGGACATGCAGCATCTGAGTTTTCGAGAGGAGCTTCACGCGATCGAGGCGGTCGTCGGGGGCCAGGGTGTGGGGATTTTTAGCGACGTGCTTGTGGCAGCCGAACTTGCATCCGGCGCGCTTGTAAGGGTATTTGACCTAAGTTTACCCGGATATCGCTTTCACGTCGTCCGCCGGACAAGCCATCCCCGCGAAAGGATCATTCGCGCATTCTCCGCCTGGTTGCTATCAGTTCGATAGACTCGGATGAACACCGCACACGAACGCGCAGATGCATGTCCGCTAAGGTCGAGCGCTCGGCCGCAAACTTCTGGCAGCCCTTGTCAGCCGACATGCAGCAGCACCGCTTCAAAGGAAGCGATCGGCCAAAAGCTGCCATCCCGGCCTCGGGCAGCGCACAGAGGCGGTCTGGGACGCCGGGCCCAAAAAATGGCAACATGCGTGCCAGACACCCGGAGTAAGCGAGATGTCCGACGCACACCTCGATCAGAAAGCCTGGCTTGCGCGCATCGGCTATGCTGGGCCGCTCACACCAACGCTTGAGACTCTAGATCAACTTATTTTCGCACACTCGCACTCAATCCCCTACGAAACGCTCGATATCATGCTCGGGCGTCCGCCCAAACTCGACGTGCATACGCTCGAACAGAAGATGATTGCCAGTAAACGCGGGGGATACTGCTTTGAACAGAACATGCTCTTCCGAGCCGGACTTCGGTCGCTCGGCTATAGCATCACAAGCTTACAAGGGCGTGTCGTGCGGGGGCTGGAGATCGACGCACCGCGCCCAGCCATCCACATGTTGTTGAAAGTGGATTTTCCTGAAGGCACTTATCTAGCGGACGTCGGGTTCGGTAACCTCGCGCCGACCTGCGCGCTCAGGCTCGTGCCGCAAATCGAACAAGAGACACCCCACGAGGTCATGCGCTTTATCGATGTTGGCGGCGAGCTGACGCTCCAGGCGCGGCTTAAGCATGGCTGGCAGCACATTTATCGGGTCATTCCTTATCCACGTTACGATAGCGAATACGAGATCACCAATTGGTACACGGCGACCCATCCAGAAACCCCTTACCAAGGGAATATCATCGTGGCGAGGCCGGGGCCGAACAGGAGCCGCATCACCATGTACAACGCGCGCGTTACCGTCCGGGACGCAGAGGGGCATGCGGAGAAGCGCTGGCTGGCGACTGAGAACGAGTTCAGAGACGTGCTGCGCGGTGAATTCGGACTAAATATGTCGGATGAGCAAATCGATAAGTGCGTCGCGGTTATGAAGGCGAAAGGAACAGGAGACGCTCCTCACCCCTTCTTTGCTTAAGCTATCGTCGACGTCTGGATGGGTCAAAGCGGACTCAGCTCCATGAATGAGGTGGCCACTGCTAGAAAAGGGTCAACTTGGAGTCGAAAAGAGCCTTGCCGAGCTCGCACGGCCTCTCTTTGGCTCACCTCTCGGAAGCACCCGCTGCTGTATTCTGAGCTAAGTCGGTCACGGGCAAATCCTGATTAAAGCGCAGCAGACTGGTTCAAACACGCTTAGCTCGGGTCGAGGTTTGGCACTCTTTGGACCTCAACCTTCGCGCCAGTCGGGACATGCTCTGCCCCTCCAGAAGCGGTCTATTCGATGACTTCATTGGCGCGCGCGAGCAATGACATCGGGACGGTTATGCCGATCGTATTCGCGGTCTTAAGGTTGACGATCAGCTGAACTGCCGTGGATTGTACTACCGGCAAATCTGCCGGCTTGTCGCCCTTTAGGATCCGACCCGTGTAAGTGCCCGCCAGACGATAGACATCTTCAACATTTCCGCCATAGCTCACCAGCCCTCCGGCCTCGGCATACTCACGCCTGTCGAAAATCGTGGAAATTGCGTAGCGTTTTGCCAGATCGACGAGTTGGGCGCGCCGGCTGAATAGAAACGCATCCGTGTCGACGAGAAGAGCACTTCTCCTTCGTTCACCGAGTTCTGCAAGAGCTACATCGATTTCGCCTTCAGTTGTTGCATTCACCGTATCGAGTTGCAGCCCGATGCTGCGAGCCGCCGCTTCCAACGCCTCGGACTGAGTTTTCGCGTTGGGATTCACTGGGTTAACCAGCGCGGCAACAACGCTTGCGTTCGGGAGCAGTTCATGAAGCAGCTCCAGCCGCTTTGAAACCACCTCGACATTCAACGTGACCGCGCCGGTCACGTTGCCTCCGGGTCGGTCCAGGCTGGCAACAAGCCCTAACTCAACAGGATCGCTGCTGGTCGTAAAGACGATGGGAATTTGCGCGGTTGCCTTCTTTGCCACCAGGTTCGCAGGGGTGCTTGTCGCGACGATAACGGCGACGCGCCGGCCAACCAGATCAGCCGCCAACGCCGGCAGCCGATCGTAGTGGCCTTCCGCCCACCGGTACTCGATCGCGACGTTCTGCCCCTCAACGTAGCCGGTTTCGGCAAGCCCACGGCGAAATGCCGCGACGAAGTGGCCATATCCCTGCGGCGATGTGCCATTGATGAATCCAATGACTGGCATCATCGGCTTCTGCGCCCACGCCGCAAGCGGCCAAACGGCAGCGGCGCTGCCGAATAACGAGACGAACTCGCGCCGCTTCATGTGATCATCCTGTTGGGATTGCCGGTGACGCAGCACCTTGCGCTTAAAAAACGGAGAATGGAACAGCTTATAAGGAAAGCCGCGGTTGCGATCCCAAGAAGACGTTTCGGCCAAAGTGCGGAGGGAGTTGAGCGGAGCAACTCTAGTCCGCCCTTGCCTTCTTAAGCTGACCTCACGAGGTGCGCGGCTACTGCGCTGATGCGCCAGAGCGGTTGTCGCGAGACTAAGGAAACAGGAAGGTGGACGCGCCTGCCATCGAGATCTTAATGCCGCCAAATAATTGTTGAAGCGTGGACAATCTTTGGGCGCGGTGCGGGACTCTTACTCAAACTGAATGCGGGTGCCCTTGGCACCGTTGAGTAACCGCTTGAGATGAAATCCGGCCAGCGCGTCGTCGGCATGCAGGCCGACCAGTGCAGCAAAGGCCGGCATCGCCGTTGCATCGCCGGCCTCCAGCCTGGCGAAGGCCTCGACATATTGCGCGGTGGAAGGCGCCCTGAACGCCACGTCCTGAAGCGGCTCAAAAGCACGGAGCGGCTCGCTGCGTCCGCGCAACATAATTTCACCGACGGGTCGTCCCTGAAAATTGCCGGCGGCTTGGGCTGCCGCTGCACTGACGCAAATTCGGGTGCCGAGATACTTGTTGGCTGCCTCGAGCCGGGCTGCGGTATTGATGGTATCGCCGTAGGCGGTGTAGTCGAAGAACCGACTGCCGCCAAAGTTGCCGACCAGCGCGGCCCCCGCATGGACACCGATGCGCGTGGCACCAAACTCAACCCCCTTTTTTTTCCAGCGTTCTCGGAACATTTGGGCTCGGATGTCGAGGTTATGAGCGCAGCTAATGGCTCGTTGGGCATAGTCGGGCTGTTCGCCTGGAGCATTGAACAGCACCTGGATCGCGTCACCTATCACCTTGGCGACTGTGCCTTCATGAGCGAACACCACATCAGTCATACCGCCCACATATTCGTTGAGTAGCGCGCCCAGCACTCCCGGAGCTACAGTCTCTATGAGCGGGGTAAAGTTGGTGACGTCGGTGAAGATAGTTGCAATCTCCCGCCAGTGCACCTCCATACCGTCGCCGTCGCCTATCCCCGCGAGACGGCTCGCTATCTGTGGCGAAAAATAACGAGATAGCGAGGCGTGAGCGCGTTCGGCTTCGAGCTGGCGGCGGCGGGCCTCGCGCATCGTCCGGACGTGACTGATGGTCTTGTTGATCGTCATTTCAAGGTCGTCGAAATCGATCGGCTTGGTCAGGAAGTCGAACGCACCGCGGTTCATAGCCGTTCGAATGTTGCTCATGTCGCCGTAAGCAGAGACGATGATGGTCGATTTCTTGTCCTCCGGCTCCTGCAGCTTGGCCAGCAGCGACAGCCCGTCCATCCTGGGCATATTGATGTCGGATACCACCATGTCGACATGCGGATGCTGCTCAATCGATGCTAACGCCTCGATGCCGTCACGCGCGAATACGAACGCCATTGCTCCTTCACGGATCTGGCGACGAAATTTCTGCAGCACCAGCGCCTCGAGATCAGGCTCATCATCGACGACCAGGATAGTCGCGGTCATGCAGCTTGACCCAGTCGACTATCGATTTCGATCCGGAGCAGCGCGAAGTCAATCGGCTTGGTCAGCAGGCCGACCGCACCGTTCTCGATGGCCTTGCGGCGCGTTTCGGCATCGCCGTAGGCAGTGATCATGATCACGGGCACATCAGGGCGCTGGGCACGTACTTTCGGCAGCATCTCGAGTCCGCTCATGCCGGGCATGTTGATGTCGGAGAGGATCAGGATCAGCGAAGGATCCCTGACCTCGGCGGCACGCGCCAACGCTGTGGCCGCCGACGGGGCGAATTCCATCTGGAAGCGGCCGGTTTTCAGATCGCGGCGGAACTGCTGACGAAACATGGGCTCGACGTCGGGCTCGTCATCCACGACGAGTATGTAAACGCTCAATTGTCCCTCCGTTGGTCGTCGGTGCTGTCCTGCTTCTGGGCAGCGTAATAATGAATTCGGTAAATGCGCCGGGCTCGGTGGCGACGTCGATTGTACCGCCATGCTGCTTCACGATGATGTCGTGGCTCATTGACAGTCCCAGGCCGGTGCCTTCGCCCGCCGGCTTGGTTGTGAAGAAAGGATTGAAGATCTTCTCCTTCACCTCCGGAGGAATGCCGGTGCCGTTGTCCCGGAACCGTATTTCTACCTTGCTGCCCAAGCTCCTGGTCACGGCGCTCAAGATGGGTTCGAAGTTTTCGTCACACGTCTCCTTGCGCTTTGCGGCGGCATAGAACCCGTTCGAGATCAGGTTGAGGAAGACCCGAGTAATCTCCTGCGCATAGACGTCGATCTGGCCCGCGGCGGGATCGAGGTCGCGCTCGAGCGTGATGTTGAAGCCCGCCTTCTCGGCGCGTGCGCCGTGGAAGGCGAGATTGAGGCTTTCCTCTACGATCGCGTTGATGTCGGTGGGCCGGTGCTCACCCGAGCCTTCGCGGGAATGCAGCAGCATGTTCTTGACGATCGAATCGGCTCGCCTGCCGTGCTGCACCACCTTTTCCAGGTTGCCCTTCAGCATAAGGGTGAGTTCATCGACTCCCTCGCGGGTCTCGCCATCGAGCGCCGCCGGCTGCAGAAGGTCGTTCAGCTCTCCAATCAATTCCCCCGACAAAGCAGCGAAATTGTTGACGAAATTGAGCGGGTTCTTGATCTCATGGGCGATGCCAGCGGTCAGCTGGCCGAGCGAAGCGAGCTTTTCGGTCTGCACCAGCCGGTCCTGCGCAGTGCGCAACTCCTCGAGCGACCGTGCGAGTTCTTTGGTCCGCGCCTGAACCTCGTCGAACAGCCGGACGTTTTGAATGGCGATAACGGCCTGGTCCGCGAAGGTGGTGATGAGCTCGATCTGCTTTTCGCTGAAGGGGCGCTTCTCCCGCCGCGTCAGGACGAACACGCCTATCGGCACGCCTTCACGTAGTAACGGAACAGCAATTCTTGATTGCGCTGGATCCGGATCTCCTCGCAGCGGCGAAACACCATCGTTGAGTACTGTCGTTTTAGCTTCGGACAAAGCGCGTCCAACTGCTGTCGCTCCGCCCGCCGTGAAACGATAGGCTTCCAGAAACTTCCGTTTTTTAACGCTAAGCCCGCAACTTGCCGCCAGTCCGAAGGCATCGTCTCTGGGTTGCAGAATGAGCCCTTCATCTGCCTCGCACAGTCGTGCTGCCGACTGCACGAGCGTATCGAGCACCGTTTGTAAATCGAATGTCGAGCGGCTGATGACCTTGAGAACGTCGGCCGTTGCGGTCTGCTGTTGCAGTGCCTCGCTCAATTCCGAAGTGCGCTGCTCGACCTTGTTCTCAAGGTCCGCATAGGATTCCTGAAGCCGCGTACCCATCTTGTTGAATTGATTCGCAAGACTTTCGAGTTCATCGCCGGTCGTGATCGAGATACGCTGAGCGAAATCGCCATCGCCAATTCGTTCCGCGCCAGCGCTTAATGCCCTGATCGGACCAACCATACGGCGGGCCAGAAAAACTCCGGCTAGAATGGCAAAGATCAATGCGCCGGCGAGTACGATGGAAAGGCGCTGCAGCGCCAGATACAGCGACGAATAGGCTTCATTGACCGGTAGCTCTACAAACATGGTCCAGCCCAGCGGCACGATCGGCGCGGACGCTGTCAGCACCTCTTGGCCCTGAATATTCAGCGAGCCCTGCAGCGCATCGGCGTCGTTTGCACTGCCGGCCTGGGCAGCCTGCACCTGCACCAGCTTCGACATGTCGGTGTTACGCAGCACCAAACTGATGTCTGGGTGCGCAATCAGCCGTCCTTCCGAACCCACCACATAGGCATGCCCGCGTTCGCCGACCTTGATTTGCGAGACCACTTCCCAGATGAGCTTCAGATTGACCTCGGCGATGCTGACGCCGGCGTCCTTGCGGGTGCCGGCCAGCGACAGAGTCATGTAGGGCTCGGAATCCCGGCGGAAGTAGACAGGGCCGTAATAGACCTTGTTGGCAACCGCTTCGGTGAACTTCGGATCCTTGGACAGGTCGAGGCCGGAGTCCACGACATCCATGGCGAGGCGCGAGACCCGCAAACGCTCCTTGCCCGTCGAGTCGATTTGCGACAGTTCGGTAACGGCCGGCACCTGCCGCAGCAGCCTAAGGGCATCAAAACGCCGGTCCTGCAGCGAGCCCGCCGACCACGGTAGCTGCGTGGTCCAGCCGAGCTGGCTTTCGATTTCCTTAATAAACTGGCCGATCTTGGCCGCGGCGGCCTCGGCCTGCTCGTGCTGAATCCGGATCAGGGCCGCCTTGTGCTCGCGGTAATAGAAGAAAACTTCGAAAATCCCGTTCGAAAGCAGCGCGACTCCCACCACGACCACGAACAGCGCGACGTATTTGGCGAACAGGCGGGCACGGACTTTCGGCGGCGCTGACTGCACAGCAGGCGCGTCCGGCCGGGCGGAAGCCGCCAGCGTCCGTCCTTCCGACGTGTCCGGTTGGAGGGAAATGCTCATCCCAGCCACGTTATCAAGAGGAATTGGGATTGTCGTCCGCGGGAGCCACGAAAACGCCTAAGCCGCGACGAACCGACCTGGCCGTTCCCCAATAACTTGGTGGCTCCCACCAACTCCGGACCAATTGCTTTCACTCGAGTACCCCGTCGGCGCGAGCGAGCAGCGCGGCAGGAATTTCGATGTCAAATGTCTTTGCAGTTTTGAGGTTGATAAAAAGTTCAAACTTGGTGGGTTGTTCGACTGGCAAGTCAGCAGGCTTCGCGCCTTTGAGTATCCTATCCACGTAGGCGACGCAGCGCCGGTTGGAGTCGATAATGTCCGCTCCATACGACATCAACCCACCGAGTTGTACAAACTCCTTGCCCATAGCCATTGTAGGCAGCCGATGCTCTGCCGCGAGGTCGACAATGCGCTTTCGTTGGTTGAAAAGCATGGGGCTCGGAAATATGAGAAGGGCATCGGCACGCTCTCCAGCAACCGCAGAAAACGCGCGATCCAAATCGTCGGGGACGTGCACAGCAACAAGTCGAAGGTGCACTGCCAAGGTGAGTGCCGCCTCGTTTGCTTCGTTCATCATGTCGTTCATCGTGCGCTTGCCGTAGGCGCCGGGATGCCAGAGCGCCGCGACTTGCGAAGCCGTGGGTAGCGCTTCCTTGAGCAGGGCTAGGCGCTTAGGGACAAGCTGCGGTCCAAGGAAAGTTAAACCAGTGATGTTCCCTCCCGGTCGAGCGAGAGTAGCAACGAGGCCGTCTCCGACAGGATCGCCCATAACCGGCACCACGATCGGAATATTGCTGGTCACTTGCTGCACGGCACGCGCGGCGAGCGAATTCGATGCGACGATAAGATCGACATTAAGGCGCATCAGTTCACTTGCCAGAGCCGGAAACCGCTCGACCTTCAAGTCCGCCGCTCGGACCTCTACGAACACGTTTCGACCAGCGATATAGCCGTATTCGCGTAGTCCCTGATCGAAGGCTTCGAGAATTGCGCGCGCCTCGGGAGATTCAAGCGAACCCGTCACTAGGAACCCAATTCGAGGTACGTTTTTGGGCTGCTGCGCCAATACCGCCAGCGGCCACGCTGCTGCTCCGCCAATAACACCAAAAACGTCTCGCCGCTTCATGGGCTCCCTCATCGTCGGGAAGAAGCATCGTATCGGCTAAAACGAGTACAATGATAGGGCAAACCAGCTTCGCTATCGCAAATTGAGACCGACTCACGTCCGGTTCGGGTCACAAGCCGCCCTTGGTAGGCTTTTTCACCTTGGTCGGCCCATCTCCGGAAAGCGGAAATTGCGGCTCTTCGGGCGACGGTCAGCAGCGGGCACACAAGCAGACATACGCAGGGCGACGGCACCGTGGTTTGTCTGTCAGCCTCCGGGGCCGTCCTTCATGATGTAACCCATCAAGTCGTCCACGTTGTGCTCCAAGTCCCGGATGATGTTCTTGACAACATCTCCGATCGAAATGACGCCCACGACCCTGCCCGCGTCCAGCACTGGGAGGTGGCGAAAACCGCGCGCAGCCATAATCGCCATGCAGGCGTCTAGCGGATCGTCCGGCTTGATCGTTACCGGCTTGCCCGTCATTACCTGGCCCACCGGCGTCTGCCTCGCATCGAGCCCGGGCAGCAGCACTTTGATGGCGCAGTCACCTTGAGTCACGATGCCGACCAGCATGTCGTCGTCGATGACCAGCACCGACCGAACCCGGTTGTCGCGCATCTGGCGCAAGGCTTCGATGACCATGTCGCTGGAACGTACATGGATCAGGGTGCCGCTCTTCTGCGTCAGCGCGCTTTTTACCGTGCTCATTGAACTGCCCTCGTGGGTCTTTGTCCTGCCCATTTGATGGACCGCATTGAAGGATAGTCGAAATGACTTGCCTCGTCAGCACCGCGATGCCGAAGACCTTGAATGGGTGGAGCAGGGTACCACAAGGTTCTGGCGTTCTAAGCACGTGCACCGGTTCAAGGGCCGTTATGGATCAAAACGCACAGCCCCGGCCAGACTGAACCACTTCCGATCTGCCTTCCGAGACATCTCGCCGGAACGCCCGCCCAACATCCATGGGGCTGATGTGCTGCGCAAGCAGATCGCACAACGCTCGCAGGCCCATTGAACCGCAGCAGCTGGCCATTTCCGGTTTCTCTCGTCAAAATGACCGGATTTCGGACATGCCGGATTCGGCATCTTCGTGGCCGTCTGTTAGAATGAAAATAAATGGGCGGCCGGTGAGAAGAATGCGATGGACCTGCAGCAACATTCGACCATCTGCAAAGGATGCTGGCAAAACCTGCACCTCCCAGTGGTTTTACGTGGCCCGTTAGCGATCCCCTTTCGCGTTCTCGGCCTCCGACCAAGCCGGATGAATCCCAACACCTGCACCTTTTGCGAACTCGCCTTTACGCGAATCATGAAAGCCCGCAACGTCACGATCGATGCAACCGTGCTCTTCGCGGACCTGCGCGGGTATACGGCAGCGTCTCAGTCAGTGACATCGCGCGAGATGTCTACAACCCTTGATGCTTTCTACGATGAATGCGCCGAAGCAATCTGGCAGCACGATGGTTTGCTGAACAAGACGATTGGTGACGCCATCATGGCCGTCTTCAATTTTCCAATCAGACAAGAAGGTCATGCAGCGCAGGCGGTCCAAGCCGCCCGACAGATGCAGCAACGCTGGCGCGGCCGGCACGCGGACCTCGTGAGTGGACTCGGCTTAGATGAAGGAAGCCTGAGCATTGGCATCGGCATCAGCAGCGGCGATGTCAGCTTTGGTGAGTTCGGTCACTCGCATCGGGACCTTACCGCGATCGGCACGGTGGTAAATACCGCCGCCCGCGCGCAATCTGCTGCCCGTGGAGGACAGATACTGGTCACGAAATCTGTTCGCGATCGGTGTCCGACGGGCATCGTCCAAAGCGAGGGAACCACATACAGCTTAAAGGGGCTTGGGGCGCCCATCGAACTATACGATGCCGGGACATAGGAAGGTGTGGCGTCCGCCCCGGTCAAGAGCTACCCGGACGGTCCCTAAACCCGGCTTCCGGTTTGCCCCCGTCAACGGACATCAATCGACCGGCTCGGCTCGCCTGTTTCGGGCCAAGAGGAGACTAACCACTCTTGGCGCGAACATGCGTCGAGCAGGTGATCGAGCGAGCTAACGGCCGTATCGAGCACCAGGTGTTCTCGATCCCACGATTCATAGTCTCGGTTCACTACCTCAGCCCACGTTGGCAGCTTGAGGCCGCTGAGGTCTGAGGTGCGCGTTTCCACTCGCTGCCGATGCACGATCAGGTCGCTGCAAACCACTTCAATCTCAACGACGCATGCCGACTTCTGAGCGGCGATCTGTCGCCATCCGACGCGGCTTACCAGGACTGGATTTACGCAGTCTGCGACAACGACACGACCAAGCTCGAAATTTTCAGCCGCGAGTGCGATGGCTACCACATAGCCCATCGTGCCGACCGTATGACCTGCGGTCCGTAGTGTCTGCTCAACGGCATCGATATGAAGGTACGTGGCCGCGAGACGTCTGGTCAGCTCCCGAGAAACTGTTGTCTTGCCCGTGCCGGGAAGGCCGCCAAAGACTATCAGCGTAGGTGCATGGCTTGTCATGCGACATCATCGGCCGGTATTCAGAAGTCCGGTCACCAGCGGTCCTCCACCGGCTGCGCGCGGCAGGTCAGCTAGTGCCAGAAACCGTCATTTCGGCCAGCTGCCGCCGCTTGGATCTCAGCGACCCCCATGCCGGACAGGGAAGCGCAACGGGATTTGGCTGGGCACCCGCGTTGGCTCTGGACGGGCTGGGCATTGCCGCGGTGCGTGGATTTGCCCCGGCGGCCTTCCTCTGGCGGGCAGATGGGCCGTAGCGATTTCCGACCACCTTTCGAGTTTTCGCGCGCGGCGGATGTAGCCTGACATGCCTGCTTACCTAATGAAATCCGGCTCTTTCTGTTGACTCGCATCGCGAATGGAGAAATCCTTCAAAACGCAATTGCCATTGCCAATCTCAGCAGTACGAACTTCGGCGCCCTCGGTTTTATCGGCGCCATCTGACCAGAT
>NZ_JBVVPR010000023.1:0-132738 GCF_055811835.1 Bradyrhizobium sp. WSM4874 | reverse complement strand
GATGATCGCCGATGTCATGGGGACGACTATCGAAATCGAGACGGACGAGGCGCGCCTGCGTCCCGCCAACAGCGAGGTCGAACGGCTCTGGGCCGACAATTCCAAGGCGCGCCAGCAGCTTGGCTGGAGCCCTGAATTCGGCGGTGTCGACGGCATGCGCCGCGGCATGATTAAGACTGTCGAGTGGTTCACCAATCCTGCAAACCTCAGCCGCTACAAGGCTGACGTCTACAACGTCTGAGGCGATGGTGGACAGTCCCGTGACCAGATCAGGTTTCGAACCCAAGACCATCGTCGATGCCGTACGGCGCGCTGTGGGAACACCCAACGGAATTCTCGGCCTGCACGAGCCGGTGTTCGCCGGCAACGAGATCGCGTATCTCCAAGAGTGCATCAAGAGCACCTTCGTCTCCTCGGTCGGGCCGTTCGTCGATCGGTTCGAGCGCATGCTGGAGGAGGTCACCGGCGCCAAGCGCGCGGTGGCCGTCGTCAACGGCACGGCCGCGCTGCATGCGTGCTTCCGCCTCGCCGGCGTCGAGCCCGGCGACGAGGTCATTTCGCCGGCGCTGACTTTCATCGCGACGACCAATGCGATCGCCTATTGCGGCGCGACGCCGCATTTCGTCGATAGCTCGCTCGTCACGCTCGGCATGGATACTCGCGCACTCGCAACGCGACTCGACGAGATCGCCGAGCGGACGGCCAAGGGCGCCGTCAATCGCGAGACCGGGCGCCGCATCGCCGCGATCACGCCGATGCATACGTTCGGGCATCCGGTCGAGCTCGACGAGATTGCCGCGACCGCCCGCGAGTGGGGCATCGCGCTGGTGGAGGATGCCGCAGAATCGCTGGGCTCGACCTACAAGGGTCACGCCGTCGGATCGCAGACGCGGCTCGCGGCGCTGAGCTTCAACGGCAACAAGATCGTCACCACCGGCGGCGGCGGCGCCATCCTGACCAATGACGAGGAACTGGGGCGCCGCGCCAAGCACCTGACGACCACCGCGAAGCTGCCGCACAAATGGGCCTTCATCCATGACGAGATCGGCTTCAACTACCGTTTACCCAATCTGAACGCCGCGCTCGGCTGCGCGCAGCTCGAGCAGCTCGACGGCTTCCTCGCAAGCAAGCGCAAGTTAGCTGCAGCCTATCAGCGCGCCTTCGCGGATATTCCGGGGGTCTGCTTCTCGCGCGAGCCGAAGGACGCAACGAGCAATTACTGGCTGAACGCGATCCTGCTCGACGAAGCCCATGCCGATCGGCGCGACGATCTGCTCGCCGCGCTCAACGACGCCGGCTTCGGCGCCCGTCCGGCCTGGACCTTGATGCACAAGCTGCCGATGTTCGCGCAAAGCCCGCGCGGCGGTCTGTCGACCGCGGAATCGATCGAACGTCGGCTGATCAACCTCCCCAGCAGCGCCAGCATCAGGGTTCGCGATGAGTAGCGTCGCGCGAAAAATCTGCTTCGTTACCGGTAGCCGCGCTGATTTCGGGCTGCTGGTCTGGCCGATGCGTGCAATCCGCGAGACGCCTGGGTTGACACTTCAGCTCGTCGCCACCGGCATGCATCTCGCACCGGAGTTTGGCTACACCTTTGCCGCCATCCGCGACGAGGGGTTCGAAGTCGACGAGCGTGTCGAGACGCTGCTCAGCAGCGACACCGGGGCCGGCGTCGCGAAATCGGTCGGGCTCGGCGTCATCGGCTTTGCCGATGCTTTCACGCGGCTAGGACCGGATCTCGTCGTCGTCCTCGGCGACCGCTTCGAGATGTTCGCGGCCGCGCAGGCGGCGATGTTCATGCGGCTGCCGATGGCGCATCTGTTCGGCGGCGACGTCACCGAGGGCGCGGTCGATGAGTCCACTCGTCACGCCATCAGCAAAATGGCGCATCTACATTTCACGAGCAATCCGGGCTCGACGCGGCGGCTGATACAGCTCGGCGAGCACCCCTCGCGCATTCACACCATCGGCTCGGTCGGCATCGATGCCATCAAGCATCTCGCCCTGATGGACCGCGACGGCATCGGTCGCGCGGTCGGAATGCCGCTCGGTGAGCGCAACGCGCTCGTCACGTTCCACCCCGTCACGGTCGAGGCCGGGCGCTCGGTGGCCGAGCTGGAGGAGTTGTTCGCAGCACTGGCGGCGTTCGATCCATCCTGTCGTTTCGTGTTCACCCTCGCCAACGCCGATGCCGAGGGCCGTGCGTTGAACGCACGGATCGAAGCTTTTGCGGCAGGCCGGCCGAACACGATCGCGGTCGCCTCGCTTGGGCAGCTCCGCTATCTCAGCCTGATGAACCAGGTGGACCTGGTGATCGGCAATTCCTCGAGCGGCCTGCTCGAAGCGCCCTCCTTCGGAGTTCCCACGGTCGATATTGGCGACCGCCAGAAGGGACGTGAACGCGCCGCCTCGGTATTTCACGCAGCGGCCGAGCGCGATTCGATAGAAGCCGCCATCTCGGCGGCGCTCCAGCGCGGCCGTCAAGCCACCGTCAATCCTTACGGCGAAGGCGAGTCCAGCCGGCGATTTGCCGACATTGTCGCCGGCGTCCCCGATTTCAGGCAGCTTCTGGCGAAGGGCTTTTACGACCTTCCGGCAAGTGGAGCGCGGCCATGACGACCCACACGCTGATTATCGCGGAGGCCGGTGTCAATCATGACGGCAGCCTGGAGAAGGCGCTGGCGCTGGTGGACGCGGCCGCCGACGCCGGTGCCGACATCGTCAAGTTCCAGACCTTCGATGCGAAGGCATTGGCGGGCGGTGCGGCGAAGAAGGCTGAGTATCAGCAGCGCACGACGAACGCCACCGAGAGCCAGCTTGCCATGCTGCAACGGCTCGAACTGCCGCAAGCCGCGCACCACACGCTGATCGCGCGCGCCAAGGAGCGTGCCATCGAGTTCCTGTCGACGCCGTTCGACGACGCGTCGCTCGCCTTCCTGCTGTCGCTGAACCTGCCGCGCATCAAGATCGGATCAGGCGATCTCACCAATGCGCCGCTGCTGCATGCGGCGGCGAAGGCCGGCGCGATGCTGATCCTGTCGACGGGCATGGCGACACTCGGCGAGATCGAGGAAGCGCTCGGCGTGCTGGCTCATGGCTACGGCCAGCGCAACCATCCGCCCGGCATTGCCTCCTTCCGCGCGGCGTGGCGCGATCCGGCGGCACGCACAATGCTCGCGCGGCACGT
Source organism: Bradyrhizobium sp. WSM4874 (assembly GCF_055811835.1). NCBI lineage: Bacteria > Pseudomonadati > Pseudomonadota > Alphaproteobacteria > Hyphomicrobiales > Nitrobacteraceae > Bradyrhizobium > Bradyrhizobium sp. WSM4874. The sequence continues at coordinate 129,551 of NZ_JBVVPR010000023.1, read as the reverse complement.
CAACCTGCTCCATTGCACCACCGAATATCCCTGCCCCATCGCGGATGTGAACCTCGCCGCAATGGCCACAATGCGCTCCGCATTCCAGCTCCCGGTCGGATATTCCGATCACACCGACGGCTTCGAAGTTTCAGTGGCCGCCGTCGCGCTCGGCGCCACAACGATCGAAAAGCACCTGACGCTGGACCGCGGCGCCACGGGCCCCGACCACGCGGCCTCGCTGGAGCCGGACGATTTCAAGCAAATGGTTGCGGCCATCCGCAACGTGGAGCGTGCACTGGGCGACGGCGTGAAGGCGCCGAAAGAGTCCGAGATCAGGAACGTTCCAGTCGCGCGCAAGAGCATCGTGGCGGCGCGTGCGCTGAAGGCCGGCGAGACCATCGGCCCGGCCGATATCACCGCCAAGCGCCCCGGCGCCGGCCGTCCGCCGATCGAATATTGGTCACTGGTTGGGACGGCAGTGCCGCGCGCGCTCGAGCCGGACGATCCGGTCTAGCCTTGCGGCTTTGCCGGAATGCCGCGAAGGACAGACCCTGGCGGGCATGGCGCCGTGACCACCGATCCCATCGCCACCAGCGTGTCGTCGCCGATCGCGATGTGGTCCCTGACCCGGCTGCCGAGACCGACGAAGCAGTTCTCGCCGATCTTTGCGCCGCCGCCGACTATGGTTCCCGGCGACAAATGCGTGCAGTCACCGATCTGTACGTCATGCTCGACGACGACACCGGAATTGATGATGCAGTGATCACCGATCCGGCTTCGCGCATTGACGATTGCGCCGGGCATGATGACGGTGCCTGCACCGATCCCGGCCGAGGGCGAGACGATAGCGCGCGGATGAATCACGGTCGCCCAGCGCTCGACCCGCATGCAGCCGATCATCTGCCGGCGAGCGGGCCCCGCCTGCATCGTTCCGATCCCCATGACGAAGGCCGCGTCCGGATAGTTCGGCGCAGCGTCGTCAGTTCCGAGATAGCTGACGTCGCCCAGTGTTGCGGGCTGGCGATCGAGGAAGCCGATAACCTTGAACTGGCCGGACAACAGCGCCGCCTCGTAGACCATGAAGGCGTGTTCGCCGCCGCCTATGATGATGAGATCGTCCATGCCGATTCCCCTGCGCTGCACAACCTTAGCGGCGGGACGGCGGGTGTTCAAACCGTTGATTCGGACCGCGAAAAGCGGAGGTTAACGGGGCTGCCTTAGGAAATGCGGTTGGGGTTGACGTCGCGTCTCGCAGCCGCGATATAGCAGACTTAAGCCGCGGGCGGCCCCGATATCCGGCGTATACGAGGCAGATTGCCATGAAATCCTGGCGTAAGGCCGTCGTTGGAACGCAGGCCACCGTGGGCGAGGCCATTGCCGCCATCGAGAGTGGAAGCATCCAGATTGCGCTCGTGCTCGACGACCAGAGTCGCCTTTTGGGCGTGGTCACCGACGGCGATGTGAGGCGCGGCCTGCTCCGCGGCATCCCGCTCGCAGGACTTGCGACCGACATCATGAGCCGTGCGCCGGTGTCGGCTCCTGCGGCACTGCCGCGCGAGGATCGCCTGCAGCTGATGCGGCAGAAGTCGATCAAGCAACTCCCGCTCGTCGACGAGGGCGGGCATCTTGTCTTGGTCGAGACCCTCGATGAGTTGCTCGAACCGCGCCACTATCCCAATCCGGTCCTGATCATGGCGGGCGGCCTCGGCGAACGCCTGGGCGCGCTCACGCGCGAGGTGCCGAAGCCGATGCTCAACGTCGGCGGCCGGCCGCTGCTCGAGACGATCGTTCGCAACGTCGTGCAGCAGGGTTTTGGCAACATTTTCATCTCGGTCAACTACAAGGCCGAGACAATCAAAGACTACTTCGCCGACGGCACCGCCTTCAGCGCCAATATCCAGTACGTACACGAAACGGAACGCCTGGGGACCGCAGGCGCGCTCGGCCTCTTGCCGACGCCACCGGCTCTGCCGATGATCGTCACCAACGGCGATATTCTCACCACGATTGACTACCGGGCTCTTATCGACTTCCACAACGGAACGCCGGCGGAAGCGACGATGACGGTCCGCGAGCACAAGGTGCATGTACCGTACGGCGTGGTTTCCACGTCGGAGGGCTTTCTCGATGCCATCCGCGAGAAGCCGACCGAGAGCTGGTTCGTCAGTGCTGGCATCTATGTGATCGGCAACTCCGTCTTTCGCCATGTCGCGCCGGGAGTCAGCGTCGATATGCCGACCGTGCTGGAGCGCGTGATAGCGGGCAACGGACGCGTCGCGGTCTATCCGATCCGCGAATACTGGCTCGACATCGGTCGCCTGGAGGATTTCGAGCAGGCGCATGCGGAATTTCACGAGGTCTTCCCGTGACATCGACAACCGCCGTCGTGGTCGGCCTCGGCTCGATTGGCACAAGGCATGCGCGCGTCCTACGAGAGCTGGGGCTTCGTGTCGTGACCGTCAGCCGTCGCGAAGGCGGCGAGTACGGCTCGATTGTGCAGGCCATCGCCGGCGCACATCCGGACTATGCGGTGATCGCAACCGAGACCGCGCGCCATGCCGACGATCTGCAAGAACTCGCGCAGGCCGGCTTCCACGGCAAGGTCCTTGTCGAAAAACCGCTATTCGCAACACCGGCGTCGCCGCCGAAATATCCGTTTTCCCACGTCAGCGTCGGATACAATCTGCGCTTTCATCCCGTGATGACCGCGCTGGCCGAAAGCTTACGCGGGCGCGAAGTGATCACGGTCGCCGCCTATGTCGGCCAGGACATCAGGGACTGGCGCCCCGGCCGCGATCATCGTGCGACCGCTTCCGCCACGGCTGACGCCGGCGGCGGCGTGCTGCGGGATCTCAGCCACGAGCTGGATTATCTGTTGTGGCTGTTCGGACCGTGGCATCGCGTCGCGGCGCTCGGCGGCGCGTCCGGCGCGCGCGATATCGACGTCGACGACCACCTCGACCTGCTGCTCGATATGCAGCGGGCGCCATCGGTCCACGTCCACATGGACTATCTCGACCGTCAGGGTATCCGCCGCATTCGCGTCAACGTCGACGACGACACCATCGAGGCCGATCTCGTCGGCAGCCGGCTTGCGATCAACGGCAAGATCACCGAGATCCCCAGCGAGCGCGACCAAACCTATCGCGACATGCATGTCGCGGCGATGGATGGCGCGAGCCCCGCCTGCTCTCTGCCCGAGGCGCTCGGCGTCGTACATCTGATCGATGCCAGCGAGCGCGCTCTGCGCACCAAGACCTGGATATCGCCATGAGTCTCCTCTGCACGATCTGCGCGCGAGGCGGCTCGAAAGGGGTCGTCGGCAAGAATGCGCGCGAGCTCCTGGGCAAGCCCGTGCTCGCATGGAGTATCGAGCAGGCGCGCGAGACCGGCCTGTTCGACGCGATCGCCTTCAGCAGTGATTCTGACGCATTGCTCGATGCGGCACTGAAGGCGGGCGCCGACATCGCCGTGAAGCGTCCGGACGAGATGGCGACGGATACCGCGCCAAAGCTGCCGGCGATCCGCCATTGTCTCGAGCAGGCCATCGCGCAAACGGGCAAGACGCCCGAGATTTTCGTCGATCTCGACGTCACCTCGCCGCTCAGGCTCGCCTCCGACATCGCCGGGGCGGTGGCACTGCTGCGCGAGAGCGACGCCCGCAATGTCATCACCGGCGCGCCCGCACGCCGCTCCCCCTATTTCAATCTGGTCGAGCAGCGCACCGATGGCAGCGTTGGCCTTTCCAAATCCGCCAATCCTCCAATCACGCGCCGGCAGGATGCGCCGCGCTGCTTCGACATGAACGCGTCGATCTATGTCTGGCGCGTCGCGCAGTTCCTGGCGCAGCCCGCGGTATTCTATCCGGACACACGCCTGTTCGAGATGCCGGAAGAGCGCTCGATCGATATCGATTCCGATCTCGACTTTGCGTTGGTGGAGCTGTTGCTGCGCCAGCGACTGCCGGCCTGAGGGGGCTTATGCAATGACCACGAGCTTCAAGGCTCTGTTCGATCTCACCGGACGTACCGCCGTCGTCACCGGCGGCTGCGGCATTCTCGGCCGTCGTTTCGCAGAGGGCCTCGCCGAGTTCGGCGCCAATGTCGCGATTGTCGATCTGGACCAGGTCGCGACCGATGCGGCGGCAGCCGACATCACGTCACGCCATGCCGTCCGCACCAGGGGTTATGGCTGCGACATCACCCAGCCCGACGCGGTACGCAACACCGCCGATGCGATCGAAGCGGACCTCGGGCCGGTCTCGATCCTGCTCAACAACGCCGCGAGCAAGACCCGCGACGTCGACGCCTTCTTCGCGCCGGTCGAGCAGTTTTCATTGGCGACCTGGCGTGAGATCATGGCGGTCAATCTCGACGGCATGTTCAACGTCGCCCAGGCCTTCGGCGGTCGAATGGCTGAGCGCGGCTACGGCGCCATCGTGCAGACCGCCTCGATCTACGGCCTGATGGCGCCCGACCAGCGCATCTACGAAGGCTCCGAATATCTGGGCCGCGCCATCAACACGCCTGCGGTCTACACGGCTTCCAAAGCGGGCGTCATCGGACTGACCAAGCATCTGGCGACCTATTGGGCGGCGAAAGGCGTTCGCGTCAATACTCTCACCCCGGGAGGGGTGGAGAGCGGACAGAACGAGACCTTCAAGGCGCGCTATGCTGCCCGCATTCCGCTCGGCCGCATGGCAAAGGCCGACGAGATGGTCGGCACCATGCTGTTCCTCGTCTCCGATGCTGCGTCCTATGTGACCGGGCAGAACATCGCGGTCGACGGCGGGCTGAGCGCATGGTGAGCGGCGGAGCATGCTGAAACAGTTGATCCGAAACACGCTGATCTCGAGCGCCGCCTTCGGGGTCGCGGCCGTGCTCGCCCTGATTGTCATTCCAGTCATCATCCGGACCTGGGGCGTGACCGAGTTCGGCCTCATCGTGCTCGCCCGCATCCTGCTGCCGAGCGGCATGATGAGCCTGCTCGATCTCGGCCTCTCCGAGGTCACCACGCAGGCGGTCGCGCGCGCGCGCGAGCATCGCGATTGGCATCTTGCGGGCCAGCAGCTTGCATTGTTAACCGTGATGGCCTTTGGCCTCGGAACGCTGCTCGCCGTCACGATCTGGATCAGCGCTCCATACCTGACCATCGCGCTGCGCGTAGACCCCGCGCATGTCGACAGGTTCTCGCAGATCCTACGCTATACGGCGCTCGCCAATCTGGTGCTGATCCCGGCGCTGGTCTGGGAAGGCATTGTCAAGGGTTTTGAGCGCTACAACGTGCTGCGGCTGGCGGAGGTGAGCTCCACGATCGCCTATGTCGCCTGCACGATCTGGGCCTCCAACGCCGCGGCCTCCTTCGAGTTCGTGGCCTATATCTATCTCGCCAGCATCTTGATGCGTGCATTTCTGGTGTTCATCGCAGCCTTCGTCGCCGTCGTGCGCAAGGTCAGGCTCGCGATGTGGGACGCGCCGATCCGGCACGAGCTGTTCCACCGTTGCGCGCTGTTCGCCCAGGGCAAACTGACGGGCGGCCTGGCGCTGCCGATCCAGCCCTTCCTCGTCGGCCTTTTGTTCGGGCCCAAGGGCGTCGGCGTGTACGACACCGTGGTCCGGCTGTCCCGGGTCTCCAAGATCGTCGTTGGCCTCCTGACGTCGGCTCTGCTGCCGGTGGCGAGTCGTCTGGAGGAGCGCGGCAACGCCAAGGCGTTCCAGCGGCTCGGCGAATTCGGCCTCATCATCCTGCCGATGTTCACGGTGCCGCCCTTGGTGGCAGTCGCAATGCTGTCGCCCGAGATCATGCAGCTGTGGATCGGGCCGCAGATGCTTCCCTACGCCTTCTGGATGGGCCTGAGCTTCGTGGTGCCTGTCTGCGCCCAGTACCTCGCGTTCGGCAACGTCATGTTCCTGACCCGCACCGACGTGCAGTCGCGCCTGAACCGGCTGATGATCTATCAACTGGGGGTCTGGGCCGCAGTGGCGGTTGCCACGCTGCACATGTTCGATGAACGCGCGCTGATTCTCGGCCAGGTAGTGGGCAACGCCGTCATTCTACCGTTGCAGATCGGCGCCGTGAGCCGCGGGTTGCAGCTTGACTCCCACCGCCTCCTCAGAGCACTTCTCACCCAAGCCGCCGTCCTCGTGGTCGTAAGCCTGCTGTTGCTCAAGCTTGCCGACTACGTCGCAATCGACGGCTTCTGGGGGCTTGGGCTGGCGATCGCTGCGTTCTGCGTCGTGAGCTGGGCCGTGCAGTATTTCTTCGTTCTCGAAAAGCGCCAGCGGGCGATCTTCGTGGAACTTGGCCATCGCTTCGGCTGGGCTTCGACATAGCTCGCAATTCAGCGCCATCATGTTCAAGAGATCAATGACCGCCTTGTTTGATTCCACGAGGAGACGCGAACGGTGCGCATAGGCCTGGTGGTCGATCACCCCAAGCGTGACCTGCCGGGCGCAGTCATGCTCGGTTATCAACTCGCACGGCGCGGCGTTTCCGTCGTGCTGGTACCGATGTACGAGCAGGCGGTCGATGTGCCACGGCTCGGGCTGGACGCGCTGGTGGTCAACTACGCACGTCCTGTCAATCTCGACCTGATGCGCAGCTTCGCCAAGGCCGGTCTCGCGCTGTACGTGCTCGACACCGAAGGCGGCGTGCTTGCCGAAAAGGGCGGCAACTCGCCGCCCGCCATGGCCGCGCACATCAAGGACAGCGGCTACGCCGGTCTCCTGGCGGGCTACTTCTTCTGGGGCAGCCGGCTGCACGACGCGTTCCTTACGGCCGGAACCATACCGCCGGAGCAGCTTCACCTCACCGGTTGCCCGCGCTTCGATTTTGCAGCCTCACGCTGGCGTGCGCTGCTCGACGGCGAACCGCGCGGCTATCTGCTCGTCAACGCCAACTTCCCACTGGTCAATTCGCGCTTCAGCGGTGAGCCGGGCGGGGAACGCGAGGCGATGGTGCGGGCCGGTTGGGATGGCGCCTATGTCGATCTCTTCATCGCGGACCTGAAGCAGGTCTTCGCGAACTATCTCGCCGAGATCGGGCGGCTCGCCGCAGCGCGGCCCGACCGCAACATTCTCGTGCGTCCGCATCCCTTCGAGAGCGAAGACGTGTATCGCAACGCGCTCTCGCGCCATACCAACGTCGTGATCGACGGCAGCGGCAGCGTGCTCGACCGTATCCGCAACGCGGCCGCAATCATTCATCTCAACTGCGGCACGGCCGTCGAATCGGTGTTGCTGGAAAAGCTGCCGCTCCAGCTCGAATATTTGAACACACCAATCACCGCGGGCCATGCCGGGCTGCCAGCTCGCGTGAGCCGTCAGGTGTCCTCGTTCGATGAGTTGCTTGGCGCGATCGACCACGTCGAGCGCGAGACCGGGACATTCGATTTCGCCCGAGTTCACGCCGCCGACATCGAGGCTTTCTTCCATCTTAACGACGGACAGGCGGCCGATCGTGTCGCCGATGTCCTGATTCACGCCCAAGGCTCGCGTCGGCCTTACGTGTCTCTGCTTGCGACCGTGAAGGGTACGCGCGCCAAGCCGAGCCTCGGTCAGATCGTCAAGGGGGTCGCGAGCGCCGCGCTCGGCTCGGCCGTCACCGAGCGGCTGCGCAGCCGATTCAATCCAGCCCGGCGTGACAAGCGGATCGAGCTGGCCTCCGTCAAATCCCTGCTTCAGCGGATCGCAGCTCATGATGGCGCGAGCCCGTTGCAATTCAAAGCGCGACGCGCGCATTGCGCAACGACGGGTTTGCCGCTCGCGAGCATTGCGATCGACCAGGTCCTAGAGCAATGACCAGATCTGCAACGACCATACTCATCACGACGCTAGCGGAATACCAGACCCGTTTCTGGATTCCGGTCGCACAACGGTTGCGCGCGGCAGGCCATGACGTCGAATTGCTCGCCTTCGACGATCGCAGCGCGGAGATTTCGAACGCTGCAGGCGTGCCGGTTACGAACATGTACCGCGAGGGTCTCAAGGCTGGCCCTGCCCCAGACGATCGCAAGGCGTTCGACGCGCGCGTCGCTGCCTACGGGCTCGACGGGACCAACTTCCTGTTCAGCCATGAGCGTTTCACTTTCGGCATCCGCGACACGGCCGCGCTGCGCCGGCGATTCATGATCTACGCCAACGCCATGGAGGCGCTGCTCGACCGGCTGGAGGCGCAAGGCACGCGCGCCGAGCTGGTGCAGGAGCTCGGCGGCTTTCTCTCCGTCATCGCGAGCTTCTACGCCGCAAGGCGCCGCAACATCCGCAACTGGTTCATCGAGCCGTCGTTCTTCCGCGGCCGCATGTATTTTACGCCCGACAGCCTCGCAGCTCCCGAGGTGATGGCGACACCCGCAGACACGGTGTCATCGGAGGTGCGCGCCTATCTGGACGACACGCTGACGCAGCGCGCCATCGTCATCCCCAAGAAGGACCAGCACCATTATTCGGCGGCCTTCAAGAAGGTCGTGAACCTGCGCAATGCGCACCGTCTTGCCGAAAAGCTCTGGGATCAGTTTGCGCTCGGCAAGCACCAGGAGTTCGGGCACAATCTGCGCCACGCGCGTGTTCATGCGGCAATGGCGCTCAACGCGACGCGGCTGCGCAAGCTCTATCGCCTGATTCCTGAAACGCCGTTCGTCTACTACCCTTTCCATGTTCCCGCCGACATGGCGTTGACTTTGCGCTCGCCGGATTATCTCGACCAGGTCGCCACCGTCGACTTCCTGCTGCGCACGATTCCGGATTCGCATGTGCTCGTGGTCAAGGAACACCCCGCTCAGATCGGCGCGATCGCAGCTTCGCGCCTGTTCGAGCTCGCCCGCCGGTTCGACAATTTCGTGCTGCTGCCGCCGCAGACCAACAATTACACCGTGCTCAATCGCGCCGACGCCGTCATCTCCGTCAACAGCAAGTCGGGCGCCGAAGCACTGCTGCTCGGCAAACCGGTCGTGGTGATGGGCGATGCCTTCTACCGCTCCTGCCCGCTGGTGTATGCGGTTGACCGCCTGGCCGATGTGCCGGCACGGCTACGCGAAGCGCTCTCCGCCGGGCCATTCGATCCGGCCAGGGGGGCGCCCTATTTCGAGTCTGCCTGGCGCCGGTCTTATCCGGGCGAGCTTTATATCGGCGATCCCAAGCTGCTCGACACGTTTGCGGCCTCCTTGCGTGCGGCAATCGCCGCGCCGGCCCGCGTGAACTGAACGGATCCATGATGCCGCTCGTCTCGATCGTAACACCCTCCTGGAACGTCGAAGGCCTGATCGAGGAAACGATCCGTTCGGTGCAGGACCAGACGTTCGCCGACTGGGAACTCTTGATCGCCGACGACTGCTCGACCGACAGGACGCCGGCGATCATCGCCGCGATCGGCGAGCGCGATCCCCGCGTCAAGCTGATCCGGCAGGCCCGAAATGGCGGCCCGGCGCTCGCCCGCCAGGCCTCGATTGACGCCGCGCAGGGCCGCTATCTCGCATTCCTCGACAGCGACGATCTGTGGCTGCCGGGGAAGCTCGAGCGCCAGCTCGCCTTCGCCCGCGAGAAGCGGGCGGCCCTCAGCTACACCGCCTTCCGCCGCATCGACGAGAGCAACAAGGTCACCGGACGGCTGATCGAGGTGCCGGCCTCGCTCACCTATGACCAGCTCCTTGAGAACACCGCGATCGCGACGCTGACCGCGATGGTCGACCGCGAGATCGCCGGTCCCGTCGTGATGAAGAACGAGGGCTACGATGATTTCTGCTTGTGGCTCTCGATCCTGAAGCGCGGCCATACCGCCTACGGCCTCAACGAGGACCTTGCACGCTACCGCGTCAGGGGCTCTTCGGTCTCGAGCCGCCCGGTGCGCTCCGCCAAATGGGTTTGGCATATCTACCGCAACGTCGAACGCCTCTCCCTGATCAGATCGAGCTGGTGTTTTGCTCATTGGGGTGCGCGGGCCTGGCTGAAGCGGCGCGAATTCTAGCCAGCGCCCTGACGAGCGCTCCCATAAAAATATCGAAAACAACCCGATGCGCAGTATCGGTATTTAGATACCGCGGACCAAGCCATTTGGCTATTGGCGAGTCCGGCCGTTGCCGATACCACTCAGCGCGCGCCGCCGCGGACAATCTGGAACCGATCATGCCGTTTGAAAGCTACAAGAACAGCCGCATCCTCGTGACCGGAGGCGCCGGTTTCATCGGATCCCACCTCTGCGAACGGCTGCTCGATTCGCGGGCCGAGGTGGTGTCCGTCGACAATTACTTCACGGGAAGTCGGCGCAACATCGCCCACTTGATCGCAAATCCCCTGTTCGAGGCGGTCCGGCACGACGTCACCTTTCCGCTCTACATCGAGGTCGACGCGATCTTCAACCTGGCCTGCCCGGCCTCGCCGATCCACTACCAGCGCGATCCCGTACAGACCACCAAGACCTCGGTGCACGGCGCCATCAACATGCTCGGCCTCGCCAAGCGGCTCAAGGCGCGCATCTTCCAGGCCTCCACCAGCGAGGTCTATGGCGATCCCCTCATCCACCCCCAGACCGAGGATTATTGGGGCAACGTCAACCCGATCGGCATCCGCTCCTGCTATGACGAAGGCAAGCGCTGCGCCGAAACGCTGTTCTTCGACTATTGGCGCCAGCACGGCCTGCCGATCAAGGTCGCGCGCATCTTCAACACCTACGGCCCGCGCATGCAGCCCAATGACGGGCGCGTGGTGTCGTCCTTCATCGTCCAGGCACTCAAGGGCGAGCCGATCACTGTGTTCGGCGACGGCGGGCAGACCCGCTCGTTCTGCTATGTCGACGATCTCGTCGAAGCCATCATGCGGCTGATGGCGACCGGCGAGAGCGTCACCGGGCCGATCAACATCGGAAACAATTCGGAGTTCACCATCCGCGAGCTCGCCGAGAAGGTGATCAAGCTCACCGGCTCGCGCTCGCAACTGATCTTCCAGCCGCTGCCGCAGGACGATCCGCGCCAGCGCCAGCCCGACCTCACCAAGGCGAAGGCGGCGCTGGACTGGGAGCCGAAGGTCGCGCTCGAGGACGGGCTGAAGGAGACGATCGCATACTTCAAGCGTACGCTCGAACTGGCCTGATCCAGCTCGCAATCTCCGTCGGCTGCAAGCGAGTTTCCGCACGAGCGCACCGTCAGGCTACCGGGCGTGGACGCGGTTTGCGGCTGGGGGATCAGCTACGGGACCGCGAGCGGGCGCGGTTCACCGCTTGTCTCGTTCCCGTCATCCTGCGGCAGCCCAACGGCCCAGCCCATGAATCCAAACAGCAGCGCTGAGTTCGTCATCGAGCCACTCATCAAAAACTCGATCCCGACGAATACCAGGCCAGCAAACACAAAGGACGCGGCGGCATTAGAGCGCGCACACTTTGCTGCCGACATTGCCGCCAAAATAAACGCAGCAGCCAAAAGCAGCGCCGCGGCAACTCCAACCTCGACTGCGGCTTGCAGTACAACGTTGTGCGGGTCCGCCTTATAGCAAGATTGTTGAGCGAACGTTCCGATACCTTGGCCGAAAAAACCAGCCTTCGGCAACAGGTTCAAGGCTTCCTTTGTGAGGATTATTCGGATCGCGAAGGTATCATGGGTATCGCACGTCACGACTGGCTTTTGCGCATTCTCCAGGACAAGCCCGATGATCTTGCCGGACATCGTGGGACGAGCAGCCAAACCAACGACAATGCTCAGACACACCACGCCGACTACCACCAACTGGCGCCGGCTGCCCATCCTGACCGTCGCGACGAGCGTGACCGCCAAGGCGATGAAAGGGTGTCGTACCATTGCTGCGGCAAACACGAACGCAGGCAAGGCGATCAATCCGCCGACAACACGCCATTGGAGCGACGATAAGTTCATCGAAAGGAAAGCAAAGACCAGGAAGCACCACGTCAGCGAAAACACGGTCGGACCTTCGTGGAAGCCCATGACCAGCGGCTTGTACTCGCCGCTCCGATCGTAAACCACCGCCCAGGCCGTCAGCAGCGTCCCGATCGAAACGAGCGCCGCCGTGAGGTAGGAGAAGCGCAACAGATCAAAACGATGGCCCACGGCCCGGAACGCGGGATAGGCAGCCATCGAAAGGGCGAGCAGCGCATAATCGCGATCAGTCGTCGTTCGACCGTGGACGATTACCGACGCCACCATGAGCGCGGCCAATGCAGCGAACAAATAGTCTGCAGGCAGCGGGCGAAACTTCCCCGATACGACGAGCAGCGGCGCAATCATGACAGCCACTGTTACGGCTGCATGACCCTTCGTGCCACTCAGGCCATACAAGAGGATAAGGACTGAGTTAGTTGAGATCCAAACCGCTACTGCTGCGTGCGTCAACCAAGTCTTCGTCATCGGCCTGATCGCTGAAACCCGATCGCCGAGACGATCAATAACCTTGTCGCTGTGACGCAAGGCGCAAAAAGCCCAATGGCATCGATGTCAATCATGACTCCAACTGGGCGAGCGCCGACACGTTACTGCGCGTACCTGCTAGCATTGGGGCATCAACTTGTAAATGTCGCCGCCGGACCTCAGCTGAGAAGGCTTGGACCGGCGCCAGTCGCCATGCAGCGAGGGTTGGATCGCTCTGGGCAAACCAAGGTCTCGAGACCAAGCCGCTCGCATCCACGCTTCTCGTCAGGCTTGGCCGCGACGCGACGCCATCACATCCCGGGTCAGTCGGATGAAATCGGCAACGAACGCCTCTACGCGATGCTCCAGGTTCGGCAACAAGTTGCGGACGAACACAGGCCCGGCGGTCTGCGCAACCTGCAACATGTGATCGGCCAGCGACTTGGGGTCGCGGATGCCGAAGTATCGCGCGCCGCCCTCGGTCTGTTCGCGATGGACATCGATGTTCGACAGGATCATCGGGACACCAAACGACTTGGCTTCCTCGACAGTGGTGCTCCACCCCTCGCACTCCGAAGGATTGATCAGCGCCGTCGATGCGCGCAGGAGCGCGTAGACATGATCCAGCGGAATCATTCCGAGATGTCGAAAATTCATCTCCAGGCCGCGCGTCTTGACCTCCTTCATCATCGCCTCGAAGAGACCGGGCTCGCGGAAGTCCTGCGTGCTTCCCGACGCCGCGACGACGACATCCAGACCCTGAGATTTCAGCAGATCAAGCGCATCGACCACGATTTGATGATTTTTGTGCCGCCAGAACTGGTTTGGCAGATAAAAATACCGTGACGGAAGACCATAATGCGCAATCACGTCGGACGGCTGCGTGGCGAGCAGACTGGCGGGCGGCTCGGTCGCAAACCGGACGACCGAGACGCCGCTCGAATTGCCCGGATAGAACTTCTTGAGATCGCCGAACGCCGTGGCGCTGCTCAACATGATGTGCCGGCCCGATGCGATCTGAACCCGAAAGCCGAGATCACGCCGCCAAAGTGCACTTCTGGAGAACAGATGCGGGAGTAGTCGATGCTGGAAATCCGGAAACCATGCGACGGCCGGAAATGGCAGGCGCCAACCAAAGAAGCGCGCGGATTCGAACACCATGTCGATCCTGCTGGCCGTGAACGCGGCGGCGGCAGGTGCGTCCAACCCAAAGACGATCGCGCGGCCGAGGTCCGTCGCACGGGCAAGACCGGTCGCGGCGTGATCGAACACCGGCGAGCGCACGACCTCAACGCCAGGAATGCCGGCCAGCACCGCGATCTCCTCGGGATCGTCCGCCGTTCCGGCAAACAGCACGGGTACCACCGCCCCCGGAGAATGCCGGTTGAGCACCTCGAACAGATTGCGTTGATAGTTGTAGCCACCCGCCCATAGTCGACGTGGGATATTGGTGAATGCAATCCGCAGCGGCGCGCTCTCAGGCACGAGCCTGGCTCCTGAACCATTCGACGTAGTCGGCCAGCCCGCGCTCCAGCGGGATACGCCAATCGAAATGCATGTCGAGCACGCGCCTGTTGTCCGCCAGCAAGCTCGTCGGGTCCCCTGGCCGCGCGACGCCGGAAAAGCGTGCGACCGTTTTGCCGCCCCAATGCCTGATCAGGCCCTCGGCAATATCGGCAACGCTCACGCCGCGCCCCGAACCGCCATTGATCACGCCAAAATCGTTCTGCCACTCCGCCTCCGCGACGCGCGCCAGCAAGCGAACGACGTCGCGAACGTCGGTCCAATCCCTGATCTCGGCCCCCGTCCCTCCGAGATTCAACGTTTCCACCTCGCTCCGCAGCCGAGAGCAGATATCCCAGAGCAGTTGCTTGCGAAGATGGGGACCATAGACAGAGAACAGTCGCACGACCATGCAGTGGATGCCGAAGCTCTGGACGTAGCTTTGGCACAACTGCTCCATCACCAGCTTATGGTGTCCGTAGGGTGACATCGGCAGAAGCGCCGCGCTCTCGGGAATCGGACCGGTGTGATCGGCGCCGTAGACCGCGGCGCTCGACACCACGATCAGCCGGCTGCTGGGCGCAAAACTTCGGAGCCACTCGAGCAGACGCGCCGTGCTCGTCACGGTCCGCGAAAAATCCTCGAACGGGCGCGCGATCGACAGCCCGACCGACGATCCGCCAGCCAGATGGAAGACTTGCGACGGCAGCCCGTGCAAGGCTGCGAGCGCGTTCAGATTGGCCGCGTCAACTTCGCCATTGATCCAGGTCTGCAAACCGAGGGCCTGCGCCTGGGCCGGATCGAGCGCACCGTGACCGACGCCATGGACCGCATGCCCGGCGCTCGCCAACTCGCGAACGAGATGACGTCCGATGAATCCGTTCGCACCGGTAACCCAATTGGACATGTCCTAGACCTTGTGACAGACGAACGAATAGAGCCGGCCGGGCCGGTGGTCAAAGCGCTCGGCAAGCGAGAGCAGGGACGCGAAGACATGCTGCGAAGCAAACGCGGCGCGCCACAGCGGACCGACGGGAATCTTCCGCGTCAGTTTTTCGACGACCGCGGATCGCAGCGTCTGCATCGTATACGGGAACAGATTGATCGCGCTCTGCAGCGGAGCCAGTGTCCCGACGTTGGCGAAGCCGGCCGACTTCAGCGCGCCGATATAGCGCTCGAGCAGGTAAGCATGCTCGCCCCCGTAGAGGTGATGCAGCGGATGCTGATCGAGAAATTTCTGAAGATCGCTTTCCATGCTGATCACGTGCTCACGCGCTGCGATCAGCATACCGCCGGGGCGAAGCACGCGAAACATCTCGCGGCAGGCACCATCAAGGTCGCGCGTATGATGGAGCACGGCGCGCGCGAAGACGAGATCGAAAGTGTCGTCGGCGAACGGCAGGCGCTCGGAAAACTCCTCGACCACATTGATGGGCAGCTGCGTGCTCGCCGCAAGAGCCCGGATTGCCGCAGCGCCGACGATGGCGCTGCCATCGGGCTCGAGTGCGGTCACCTCGAAACCGCTTCGGGCCAGCGCGTAGCTGGCAATGCCGCGACCGGCGCCCACATCGAGTGCCAAGCCGGAGCGCCCGGCCAGGAGCGCCGTGACCGCCTGCCATTCGGAGCTCTGAAAATAGCGCTCGGCCGCCGCGATCAGCGGATCATCGTAGAAGGCGTCACGCACGAGCTGACCCTGATCCGGCTGATTGCGCAGCCAGACAACGGCATCCTCCCACGTCGTGAACTTGCCGTCACCGCTCATCGGACCGGAGCTCCCTGACCAGCACCGCCGGATTTCCAGCCACGATCGAGAAGGGCGGCACGTCCTTGGTCACGACTGCGCCGGCCGCCACCACGGCCCCCTGCCCGACCGTCACGCCGCGCAGCACCATGGCTCCCGCGCCAATCCAGGCATCATCGCGGATCCGGACCGGGCTTTCGTCAAGCGAGAGTTCGCGCGGATGACCGCTTGTGAAGATCTGCCGGACCTGCGCGTGCCGCGCGGCCGCCCCGATCGGATGGGTCAGACTGTCGAAGACGTTTGCCGAATGGGAGATCAGAACCCGGTTTCCGATCTCGATGGAGCCAGCCGACCAGATCCGCGTCCCCTCCCCGACATAGCACCATTCGCCGATCTTGATCTCGCCGCCATGGGCGAAAGTCATGAGTTCGCCGAGGATCCGGCTCTGTGCGCCGATGACGATCCTGTCGGCATCGCCGCGGATGTTCCTGATCCTCGCGCTGGCTCCGAGCGCTGCCCCGTCATCGAGACGGCAAGTCGCCCGGCCCATCATGCGCTGGATCAGGTAGTCGGTATTGCGGCCCGTGAGCCGCTGGATCAGGAAGTCGAGGGTCATGCAATCAACTGAAATCGCGTCGTCCCGGACGCTCTAGCACGGCTAAACCCGTCCGACGAGGTCGCCGAACTGCTTCCATTGCACGTCCTTGCTGTAGATGTCCCGGATGCGGGCCCGACCAAGCGCAGCGATCTCCGCCATTCTGGGCCAGTCTTGCAGACTGCGTGAAATGACCTCGACGGCCTGTTCCGGGGTACCGTAGGTCTCGATGGTCACGCCCTCCTGCATGCCGGCCGGATAGCTGCCGGCGTCGGAGACGAGCAGTGCGCCGCATCCCATCGTCTCGAAGCAACGCATGTTGCCGCGATCCGTGCCGGCCATATCGATCGCGCCGTTGAACACGATCTTCGACGAGCCAATCAGTTCGTAGAGGGCTCTGCCGAACACCGGCGGTCTCGCAATGGCCGCGATGGCATCGGGGCGCCGGTGTTGTCGCAGCGGCAGCAATCGCCCGAGGGTGCTCTCCGCGAGCCTGGTCAGACGCGATGCATCGAGACAAAGCACGATATTGCGGCTATCGGCGAGCTGCGCGACCTGCTCCAGCGTCCTGGCCCGCACGCGATGGTGGCGCGAGTAGCCGCCGGCGAAGGCGACGTGGATCGGGCGCTCGCCGTGGCCATACTCGTCCATCACCGGATCATGCGCTGGAAAGAATGTTTCGACCCGGCATCCGTTGCGGCGCCAGATATCGAGGATCGATGGAGCGTTTCCGAGCACGGCGCGATAGGCCGTGAAATCGGCATTTCCCGACGGCGCGGCACGCCAGCACAGCGCCTTCTTCACGCAGCCCGGCAGCTTGGCAACGAATGCGCTCGGATAGCGCACGGGATCGAGGTTGTAGAACACCTCGGTGGCGTGATGCTCGATTTGAGCGAGCAGAATGGCCTCGAGCGTCGGCTCACCCGACATGCCCTGCTCGCGCGCCCAGCGGCGCTGCAAGACCTCGTCGTCCCCATTGGTGAAGAAGGCCTCCGGCGAACCGTCGAGCACCGGTTGAAGGAAATGCGACGCACCGAAACGATCGTGCAGAAATACGCGCCGCCGCTCCGCGAAGCTCTGCGTGTTGGCCGCAAGCTCATTCAACCGCGGCAGATAAGACGGATAGAGGGCGCTATTCTGGAACAAACGCATCGTTTACGCGTACCTCGCCAACATCCATTTCATATTCAGATACGGCCAGATCCGCCCGACCGACTCCCAATCCCAGGACTTCGACGCCGTCAAACGGCTGACCGCCGCGCGCAGACCCGCTTCATCCACCAGTTCCGCAAACGCCGGCACATTCCTGTCCAGCAGGTCAGCCGTCCAGCCGGCCAGCGGTCCGTTCAACCATTCCGGCATCGGCGAGTTGAAGCCGACCTTGCGACGCGCGGTGCGAATGGACTCCGGCATCAAATTGGCCATCGCCCGCCGGGCAACAGCCTTGGTATAGCCGTCCGCCGACTTGCTGCTCTCGGGAAGGGCCATCGTATAGGTCACCAGCCGCCAATCCATAAAGGGCATGCGGACTTCGACGCCGTGCGCCATCGAAAGGCGGTCGAAGTTGCGCAGGATGGTGGGCAGCACCGTGCTGTGAAACATCCGATAGAGGCGCTTGTTCAAGCCACCCCATTCACGCGGCAGCACATCGTCCTCCGCTATCAGCGGAAGCGGGGCGGGAAGATTGCGCAGGCCACCGCGCAGAAAATACACGCCCTTCCGCTTGAGGGCCAACGCACGCAGGACATCCACACAACGCCGGGCCAGTTTCGAACGCGACGCGAGGTCCTCTGCCGCGTTCCGTATCTGAAACGCGCGCGCTTGTCCTTCCTGCAAATAGCCGCCCATCAGCTCGTCCGCCCCGTGGCCGTCGAGTGACACCGTCACGTTGTTTTGGGTCAATTGCCGATAGAGCAGCCATATGGCGCTGGGCAACGCGATGTAGACGTCATCGAGATCGTCGAGAATCTGATCGAGGTCCGTCAGCGCATCGGCCTGTCCGATTTCGAGAAAAGTTGGCGCGACGTTGGCCCAGACGGCGGCCTCCTCGGCCATCGGCCTCTCGTCGTTCAAGGCGCCGGGGAACGTCGCAACAAAGGCGTGACGCCATGCTGCGCTGTCGCGCGGCCCCATGCCTTCCTTCTCGTGCGCCGCCATGGCGCAAATCACGGCCGACGAATCGAAGCCGCCGGACAGGCATGTTCCGATCGGCACATCGCTGCGCATGCGCAGGGCCACGGCATCCTGAAACAGCTCGCGAAAGCGCGCGACACGCTCGGCTTCGGTGGCCGGCACCGGCGGCAGATGATCCACGGTCCGCCACCATCGCTTGACACTGACCTTGCCCTGACGAAGCCACATGCAGTGGCCGCCCTGCAAGCGGCGAACCTGGCGAAACAGGGTCCGCTCGCTTCCTTCGATCCCGAAGGCATCGAGCAGCAGCCGGCGTGCAACCTCCATGTCGACGGAGGTATCGATCAGTCCACTCCGCACCAACGCCCGTTGCTCGGACGCGAAGACGAATCGTTCCGGCGACGCGGCATAGAGCAGCGGCTTGATGCCGAAGCGGTCGCGCGCAAGGAACAGCTCGCGGGTGCTGGTGTCGAAGATCGCCAAGGCCCACATGCCGTTGAAGCGGGGCAGCATGTCTTCCCGCCAGGCCTGCCACGCGGCCAGGATCACTTCGGTATCGGATTGGCTGCGCAACACCGCGCCCTGCGCCTCGAGCTCGCGGCGAAGCTCGAGGAAGTTGTAGATCTCGCCGTTGAACACGATCACATGGCGGCCGTCCGCGGACAGCATGGGCTGATAGCCGCCCTCGCCTGGATCGATGATCGCCAGGCGGCGGTGGCCGAATGCGAGGCTTCGGTCCGCGCTGAACCAGGTCCCCTCGCCGAACGGACCGCGATGCGCGATCAGGCTGGTCAGCCGCGAGATGTCGGCCGGTTCGACCGCATTGCCACCCAGATTTACGATGCCTGCGATTCCGCACATGTCCTAGACAGCCTTGATGGGCAAGAAGCGACTGACGATCGAACGAATATCTTGCCGGCAAGCCCTTCGATACGGACCCAATTGCGACGCCGCAACCGCGATCGCGAAAATCGTCGCGGCCGTCACCGACGAGATAGCTCCCACCGACCACCAGGACGGCGCGGGCTGGAATGGCGCGCGGTCGAGACCGTATCGCACCGCCAGCGCCGTCGCGATCCCGATGCCGAGCGGCATCAGCACGCAATGCACGATGCGCGACCACATGCCGGCGAGATCAAAACTACGGCGCAACAGGAAGACAATGGTCGCCATCTGCGTGATCATTCCGGCGCATGCGCTCCAGCCTGCGGCGTGCCATCCGAAGCGTGGCAATGCGATGGCGCTGGTTACGAGTGTGACGACACCCGTGATCAAGGCGATGAGCGCGTTGGAGCGCGACCGCCCGTGCGCCAGCAAGTAAAAGCCGAAGACGTTCGCGCTCGATCCGAGGATCCCGGCAATCGACAGGACGACGAGAACCTGTGCAGCCTCGGCCGCGACCTCGGCGCCGGTCCAAACATGCAGCAGCGGACGAGCCACGGGGATCAATCCGCCGAGCGCGCTTGCGGCCAGGACATTGAGAATCCACGACGCTCGGAATAGCAGATCGACCTTGCGGTCCTCGCTCTCCCCCTGCAGCGTGCTGAAGAAGGGAAACAGGATCTCGCCGACCTTCAGGATACCGATATAGGTCGCCTCCTGCAGGCGCTGCGCAACGCCGTAGAAGCCGACAAACTGCGGTTGCAGCAGCGCGCCAAGCAGATATCGATCGGCCTGCCCTGCAAGCAGCGCACCGCCCTGTGCGGCAACCTGCCATCCGCCGAAACGAACCAGCCTGCCAAGCGCGTCGCGATGCAATGCTGGAGGTGCCAGCCACTGACGCATTTGGCCGCTAGACAAGGCCAAGGCCAGCAGCAGACCGATCGCCAACCCCAGCGCCTGGCAACCCAGGAATGTCGATGCGTATGGCGCGGCGGGGATCAGGAGGAGCATCGAAAGAGTCGAGACCACGGTGCTGACGATGCCGATCGAGGCGATCCGGCGATAGTCTTGCCGCGCGGTGAACAACGAAATGAAGACGGCCGATACACATTGGCACAACCAGCCGATACCGGCCAGCGCGAACGCCAGCGCGAGATCCGCGGCAGCCGGACCGGCCAGATGAAATCCGAGACGCGCGAGTGGAGCTCCGGCCACCAAAAGGAAAATGGCGATCGGCCCGCCCGCGCCGACCGCGAGCATGACCGCGGTCGCGAACAGGCGTCGCGCGTCGTCGCGGTTGGATGGCTCGAGTCGCTGTGCAAGCTCGCGCGACGTCGACAGTCCGAGCGCGTTGCTGAACACCTGCGCTGGCGCAATGCATGCGGTGACAAGACCCGCGACACCGAAGGCCGCGAGCCCGAGATGGGTGATCACGAAAGGCAGGATGGCCAGGTTCAGCACCACGGCCACCAGGAAGGCCGTCGCATTCCACGCGGAATTCCCCAGCAGATCGGGCGGTGTTTTTCTCAACGTCATGCCAGCCACCCGGCCATCACCTCAGCAAGCCTTTGCCCACACCGATCGGGGTCCTTCCCAAGGCATCGCGAATTCGGGCTAGCAGTCAGTTCACGGAATGTCGATAGCCGGCAGGAACCGCAGCCGGCCCGCTTGGCGGACCCGTTCGGCCTGCGTTTCAGGGCTCCGCCCGAGGCTTGCGGGGCGCCCGGGAAGGCACGCTCAGAGCCCGTCCGACTCGCCGTTCTTCGGCGTGGAGCGCGGCACGGAAGGCGAGAACGCCGGATCGGCCGGGCCCGGCATCGTCGGCCTGCCGCCGGCATCCGCAGGCCGGACCCGCGGGAGCGGCCGCGTCCGGCCGCTGGAACGTCAGCACCTCGCTGCGCTCGCCCTGCTTGGACGTCACCTCGCGCGGCTGCACCGAGGTCAGCGACCAGCCGGCGAGCGATTCGCCCTGCCGCAGGCGCACGACCTTCTGATCGGTGCGGTTGACGAGAATGGCCATGGCGTCGCCCTCGCCCACCACGGCCCCGACCAGCAATAGCGGTGGCGGTGCCTCGACCGGCTGGGTGACGGTGCGGAAATCTCTTCGACCGGCGATGCCGCGACCGCACGCGGCGGCGGCCGTCGCGTGGCCGAGAAGATGGGGCGCTCCTGGGTCGCGGTCGAGCCGAGAACGGCACCGACCACAGCGGATTGCCGCGACGAACGGGCCTGGCGGGAGCCTGCTGCGCGGGCCATGCGACCGGCGCATCGTCGCGACCTCGAAATTTCCGGGCGGGGCTGCCCGCAGCATCGTCAGGCAGCATGTCGATGCGCGACGACGTGGCAGCCATGGTTCCTTGTTGCCATGCACACGTCCTCGCGCCGCAACCTGCGCGTCGCGCAGCCCTACGACATCACCTTCCAGATTCGCTGAAACTGCCGCCGGCCGCTTTGAAGCGCTCGCAAAATAAGGCCTTCGTGTTGAAATTTTCTGGGTATGCGACGCTACTTGGAAAAAGGTTGCAGAATTTTCTGGCATTTCCTCGCCAGCAACTGTTGCGTGACGGACCGCGGATTTTCTAGTGGTCGCACCGGATCAGGCAAGGTGCTTTTTATCTTCCGGAACTTGCCTGGGAGGCCTCGAATATAACCTACTGTGGGCGCCGGGATCAACGGATTGCACAAGCATCGTGTACGTCCCACGGTTGCGACGTCACACGCAGGCTGTAACAGAAATGCCCGCGCCATACTGTGTTGGTTCGACGCGACGCGACCTGCGTCGTCAGCCGAGCATGAAACCGGTGCCGTGCAGGTTATGGAGAAGGTCGGCCACACTGTCGATCATCGTGTCCTGGCTTCCCGCCGGTTCGGCCGAAGTCGCCTGTTCCAAGTCAATCAGCACACTCGCTGGCGCGGGCATGGAATCCGGCAGCTCAGACGAATTGGACAATGTGATTCCGCCTTGGCTGAAATTGAAAGCGAAGCCGCCACCGGCGGTCGCGAGCCCCGACGTCGCTGCGGGCGCTGCGCCTACGGCGCCGTCACCATTGAGGTCCTGGTGGAATGCCGGCTCGAGCGCCTTCAGGCGCGCGTCGCTTCCCGCCACTTCGGGCGTGAGGGTGGACAGGTAGTTGCCGTTGCTGTCCGCGCTCCAGACCGAGAAATAGCCGGTCGATGAGTTCTTCCAGGCGACGTCGTAGCCGCCGCCCGAGACCTGCTCGGCGGCAACCGGCGACCATGCGCCGTAATTGCCCGCGACGACTGCCGCGCCGCCATTCTTCAGAACCGGGCCGGTGCCGGTGGAGATGCTGTCCAAATCGTAGTTGCTTCCGCTCTGAACCAGGCTGGTCGAACCGGTATGTTCGATCGTGACGCTCGTCGTCGAACCACTCGGGCTGCCGATCGTGCCGTCGCCATTGAGATCCTGTTGGAAGACCGACTCCAGCGAGATCAGGCCGGCATTGCTCCCGGGCACTTCAGCCGTGAGGGTGGTCAGAAAGTTGCCGTTGCTGTCGGTGCTCCAGATCGAAAAATATCCGGTGCTCGCATTCTTGAAGGCAACATCATAGCCGCCACCCGAGACCTGTTCGGCGGCAACGGGCGACCAGGCTCCGTAACTGCCTACGATGACCGGAGCACCGCCATTCTTCAGGACAGGGCCCGTGCCGGTAGCGATGCTATCCAGCTCGTAATTGCCTGCACTTTGGACCAGGCTGGTCAAACCGGCATGTTCGATCGTCGCGGTCGACCCGCCTGACGTCCCGATCGTGCCGTCACCATTGAGATCCTGATGGAACGCCGTTTCCAGCGATATCAGACCGGCATTGCTCCCCGACACTTCGGGGGTGAGGGTGGACAGGAAGTTACCGTTGCTGTCCGTGCTCCAGATCGAAAAATATCCGGTCGATGCATTCTTGAAGGCGACGTCGTAGCCGCCGCCCGAGACTTGCTCGGCGGCCACGGGCGACCAGGCGCCGTAACTGCCTGCGATAACGGGAGCACCGCCATTCTTCAGGACAGGGCCCGTGCCGGTAGCGATGCTGTTCAGGTTGTAATTGCCGCCGCTCAGGACCAGGCTGGTCGATCCCGCGGCCTCGATGGTGGTCGTCGGAACACCGATCGTGCCGTCGCCGTTGAGGTCCTGATGAAACGCCGCCTCCAGCGAAACCAGGCTGGCGTTGGTTCCCGACACTTCAGGCGTGAGGGTGGACAGGAAGTTACCGTTGCTGTCCGTGCTCCAGATCGAAAAATATCCGGTCGATGAGTTCTTCCAGGCGACATCGTAGCCGCCGCCGGAGACCTGTTCGGCGGCCACCGGCGACCAGAGGCCGTAATTGCCGGCGACCACTGCCGCGCCGCCACTCTTCAGGACGGGGCCGGTGCCGCCGCCGGTCGGATTCAGGTAGTACTTGCCGCTGTCGATGACGAGAACGGTCACGCCCGTTGATTCGCGCACGATGGGCCCGGTGAGCATCGCGCTGGCAACGGTCTGATCGGCGAACTGGAGATACTCGACGCCTGTGACGGTGTCGGTGCCATCGGGCGAACCGCTGCGTTGATCCGTGATCGTGAAGGTCTGGGTCGTGGCATTGTACGTGAACGCGTAATTGGCGCGATTGCCTGAATACGCGGCGGTGTCCGTGCCCGAGCCGCCGGTGATGGTGTCGTTGCCGCCGCCGCCGGTCAGCGTATCGTTGCCGGACCCGCCGTTCAGTGCGTTGGCGATCGCATTGCCGATGATCGTGTCGTTGCCGGAGCCGCCGACGGCGTTGTCGATGTAGGAACGCGCGTCGTTGTTGTAGAGATAGGAATTGTAGACGTTGCCCCATGCGTAATGGCCGTTTCCGAGATTGGCGAGTTGAACCGACGAGAACACGGACGACGCACCCGGATTGAGATTGATGCTCAGGTTCGTCGTGTAGTTCGACAGGTCGTAGGTATCGACGCCGCCACCATCCCAGATCGTCTCGTAGATGCGATTGGCCGAGCCACCGGCACCGCCATTGTCCGCCGGCTGGCCAGCGCCGTTGATGAACTCCTGCCCGGTGGTCGGGCTCCATGTATAGACGGTGGTCCCGCCCTGAGTGGTGTAGTCCGCGCCGTACATCGTCTGCAGCGCGAGGATATCGTTGGCCATATAGGTCTGCGAATATCCATAGGCTTCGTTGGTGTAGCCGCTCGTCGTCGAAGCACCGACATAGCTGCGATAACTCATGACGGTGTATTCGCTGTCGTCGTGCGCGCTCGGCACGGCGACGTTGGCGGGACCGCCCGCTTCCTGACTGTGCTTCAGGCCAAGGGCGTGTCCGAGTTCGTGCAACGCAGTCGTGAAATAGTAGTTGCCGAGCGCAGCCAGCGAATAGTTGTAGGCGGTTCCGAACCACACGTCGCCGCCGGACGCGTAGTTGCCGGGATAATAGGCGTAGGATGTCGGATTGGCCGCTGGCGACTGCGCGACCATGATGTCGGCGCCGTTCGTCCCGGCGTACTGGATGTTGGCGTTGGTGTAGCCGAGGATCAGTCCGATCGCGTAATTGATCGCCGCCTGCATCTGACTCGGCGCCGAGCCAAAACCCGACGTCGTCGGCTCACTGCTGCCGCCGCTGTAGGGACTGGCGTAGTCGCTTGCAGCGTCCGGAAAGCTGTAGGTGATCGTGCCGGACCATTTGTAGCCCGACAGAAGGCCGTCGATCTCGGCGTTGTTGGTGGCACTGACGTTGACGGCGGTGGCCAAGAGAATCTCCGAAGCAGCAACCCCCGTTCGATTCGGGGCGCGACAGGTGATTCTAGCTTGAGAGTTAAACGTTTGGTTTAATTTTGGCGAGCCGGTCCGGACTCCTTCCGTAAGGCCGTGTTAGCCATCAAATCCCGTAGTCATACGGGCCAAGACAAGGATGCCAGTTCCGGCTCCCTGCGTGTTGCGAGCGAAATCATGAAACGACGTCTACTCTCGGCCGGTCTGTTCGGCGCCCTGATCGCGCTCGCCGGGCCGGACCATCTACCTTTCGGAGGACTGCCTGTCATGGTCGGAAAAGCCAATGCGGATGAGAGCGGCAAACAAGGCGACACAGCGAGACGCGCGCCCTCCGTTCCAATGGCCCGCGACTCCTCGGCTGCGGTCGCGGAGGAGTACGAATCCGCCCGTCGCAAGGGAACGCGGGAGGCATTCGAGCTGTTCATTGCGCGCCACGGCGATGACCCGCTGGCCGAGCAGGCGCGCGCCGAGCTGAAGCAGCTGGCGCGCTGATCCTTCGCGGGCGCCGCTCAGGCATTGCATTTCGCCAAGCGGCATCCGCGCGGCCCTGACCTGCCGCGTGATGTCTTGCCGCATGGTCATTCGGCACTATGGTGGGCCCGCAATTTGTCCCGGAGCCCATCAAGATGCCCTTTCCGCATGCCTCGGAAGCCCTGTCACGCTTCACCGTGCTCGATCTGACCCGCGTCCGGTCCGGGCCCACCTGCGTGCGGCAGCTCGCGGACTGGGGTGCGAACGTGATCAAGATCGACGCGCTCACCGCGGATGCCGGCGGCGAGCAGCCGGGCGGGCCGCGGCAGGGCTCCGACTTCCAGAATTTGCATCGCAACAAGCGGGCGATGACGCTTAACCTGAAGGACGAGCGCGGGCTCGCCGTGTTCAAGCGCCTCGCCGCCAAGGCCGACGTCGTCGTGGAGAATTTCCGCCCCGACGTGAAGAAGAAGCTCGGTATCGATTATGAGGGCCTCGCCAGGATCAATCCGCGCATCGTCTACGGGAGCATCTCGGGCTTCGGCCAGGACGGGCCCTACCACAAGCGGCCGGGTTTCGATCAGATCGCGCAAGGCATGGGTGGGCTGATGTCGATCACCGGCGCGCCCGGCGAAGGCCCGATGCGGGTCGGCATTCCGGTCGCCGACCTCACCGCCGGCCTGTTCTGTGCCATGGGTATCCTTACCGCACTGCTGGAGCGCGAGGTCTCGGGCAAGGGCCAGTGGGTGCAGACCTCGCTGCTGCAGGCCCAGATCTTCATGCTCGACTTCCAGGCCGCGCGCTGGCTGATGGAGAAGGAAGTGGCCAAGCAGGCCGGCAACAACCACCCGACCAGCATTCCGACGGGCGTGTTCAAGACCTCGGACGGCTACATCAACATCGCCACCACGGGCGGCCGGATCTGGGAGCGTTGCGCGCAGGCGATCGGCGCGCCGGAGCTCTACAGCCATCCCGACTATCTGACCGCGCCAGCCCGCTCCAAGAACCGCGACGCGCTCAATGCCGAGATCGAGAAGCGTACCTTGACGAAGTCCACCGAGACCTGGGTCCGTGAACTCAACGAGGCCGGCGTGCCCTGCGGGCCGATCTACGCCATCGACCAGATGTTCGAAGACGAGCAGGTCAAGCATCTCGGCATCGCGCAGGAGGTGCCGAATGACGAGGATCGCGACATCCGTCTGGTCGGCCAGCCCGTGACGCTGTCGCGCACGCCGAGCAGGATGGTGGCGCGGCCGCCGGAATTCGGCGAGCAGACCGACGAAGTGCTGAAGGAGTTCGGCTTCGGCGCCGACGAGATCGCCAAGCTCCGGGACGCCAAAGTGGTGTGAGTGCTTCGTTGGAGATCGGCCAGCGAAAAAGCCCGGCGCTCGCCGGGCTTTTTGACTCGCGGAGCCACGTCGCCGCTCAGGTGCCGCTGAAGCGATAGTTGACGCCGACGCGCAGGATGTTGTCGGTGATGTGCGAGCGATAGCCGACGACCAGGGGCGCGCCGCTGAGCGCGATCACTGGCGTTGCGAGCGAACCCGAGACGGTTCCGAGATCGACATGGAGATATTCGAGCCTGGCGCTCCAATTGTCGGCGAAGGCGCCTTCGATGCCGGCACCTGCGGTCCAGCCGATCTTCGTCGCACTGCTGCTGAAATTTGCCGCGACGGGCGTGAACGCCAGGTTGTCGTCGCTCCCAGGGCTGCCGCTGACATTGGTCGCGGCGATGGTGCCCGAGGTGGAGACGCGGCCATAAGCAAGACCACCGGTACCGTAGAACAGCACGCGCGGCGTCACCGCCGCGCCAAGCCGGCCGCGGACAGTGCCGAACCAGTCGAGCTTCTGGACGAGATTGAAGGTCACGGGCAGCGCGGGATCGAACGTGTTGTCGCCGCGATGACCCGGCGTGCAGACGCCGTCCTGCAAACCCGCCGGCGCGCCGGCGCACAGCGCGTCGAAACGGCCGTTCCGGCCGCTGCCCTGGAAATCAGCCTCGAAGCCGATCACGAACATCTCGCGCTGCCAGTTGTAGCCGATCTGTCCGCCGCCGCTGACGCCGTTGAGATCGAACTTGCCGGCGCTCGAATTCAGCAGCGCGCCAGCTCCGCTGTCGATGAAATCAGCAGTCGTGGCCGAGCGTCCCCAGCCATGGCCGACATTGATGCCGGCGTAGAAGCCGCTCCAATTGTGGCCGGGATCCACGGCCACCGGCGACGCCTTGGTATAAATGTGCGGTACCGCGAGATCAGCGGCGAAGGCAGGCGGTGCTAGCAGCATGGCAGTCGCGACCGCAACCAGCAGAGTTCGTGTCATCAATCTTCCCTCGACAAAAGGTGTTGCCTGCTCGCTTCCTCGCGCGAGGCCGGCGATTCAGTGTCGCGACCCTAGGGAAGAGCGCATCGCTCCGCGTCGTGCGAACGAATGTCAGTCGTTTGTGGGATGCGAGCGGACAGTTGCGCGCGGAAGGCGTGCGCGCACCATCCAAGCGTTCTCGAAATCGCTGCTATTTCAGTAGGATTTGATGGTGGGATGGATTTTCGCGGACTGGCACGATGGCGTCGGGAGGCGCTCGACGCATACGGCTTCGCAGGTCCAACCAGAGCAGATCAGGCCGCAGATGTGGCGCCACCGCAACAAGTCAATCGCTCCGTCCGATTGTCGGCCTTGCGCCATTTCCAAAAATCAGGACAGAAACGACAAAGCCCGGCTCGAGCCGGGCTTTGCTTCTTGTTGACGCCGCTGTTGTTGTTAGTACCGGGCGACCACCGGGCCACCGAACTGATAGTTGATGCCGGCGCGCAGGATGTGGTCGGTGAAGCGCGACGAGACGTTGGCACTGACCGTGGAGAGCGGCGCCAGGGTAAACGGACCGGACGAGAAGCTGCCGAGATCCATATAGAGGTATTCGAGCTTGGCGCTCCAGTTCTGGGTGATCTTGCCTTCGATTCCCACGCCGGCGGTCCAGCCGGCACGCGTCGTCGAGTTCGATCCGACCGAGGCGATCGCGACCGCCGCGGGCGTGAACCCGGTCATCGTACCGGTGGTCTTGATCTCGCCAAAGGCCAGACCGCCAGTGCCGTAGAACAGCACTTTCGGAGTCGCCAGGATGCCGACCCGGCCGCGAACCGTGCCGAACCACTGAAGATGCTGATCGATCGTCAGGACGGTGCCGCCGGCAGCAGCGGGGGGAAGGAACGTCAGGCCGGGAAGACAGGGCCCGGCGCCCGGCGCGATCGGGGCGCCCACGCAGCTATAGGTGGCGCTGCCCTTCTCACCTGACCACTGGAGGTCGCCCTCGACGCCGAACACCCAGTTGGCGTTCTGCCAATTGTAGCCCGCCTGGCCACCGGCGACGCCGCCGTTCATGTCGAAAGACGCATTGGTGACGGAGCCGGCGGGAGGCGCGATCCCAAGGCCGGTTGCCGAGTTGAAGTAGGAGACGTCGGTGCGCGAACGGCCCCAGCTATAGCCGCCATTGCCGCCGACGTAGAAACCGGTCCAGTTCCAGACCGGATCGGCCATGACCGGCGCCTTGACGTAGGGCCTTGCGGCCAGATCGGCCGCCAGTGCGCCCGTCGCGAACAGCGACATCGCCGCCGCCATTCCAATCACAATCCGCTTCATGGCAATCCTCCACACAAATTTGTGATGAAAATATGCGCTGAGAAGCGCCCAAGGGCTGTGCCGCGCCTACAACTACCCGAAACAATCGCAGCGTGTAACGCCTAGGACTAGGACGACATCCCCCTATGTATTTGAATCCAGGGGTGATTACGCCTAGCTTTGCGCCGGCTTGGCCCCCTGCGTCAATCCGACACGGGCGAGCAAACGGTCGATCACCGGCCAGAACAGCAGCACGATCGCCAAGGTCGTGAGCGAGCCGACCAGGCCGTTCGACCAAAACACCTTGAGGTCGCCGCCGGCGCCGATCATCGACAGGCGGAAGGCATCCTCGGCGCGGTTGCCGAGCACGAGTGCCAGCGTGAACGGCGCGAGCGGAATGCCGATCTTCTTGAAGACGTAGCCGACGAGGCCGAATCCGAGCATCAGCCAGATGTCGAACATCGCGTTCTGGATCGCATAGGCGCCGATCGCACAGGACACCACGATCATCGGCGCCACCGCGGCGAACGGCACGCGCAGGATCGAGGCGAAGATCGGCACCGTCGTCAGCACCAGCACGAGGCCGACGACATTGCCGAGATACATCGAGGCGATCAGGCCCCAGACGAAATCCTTGTGCTCGACGAACAGCAGCGGTCCCGGATTGAGCCCCCACACCATCAACCCGCCGAGCAGGATCGCCGCGGTGCCGGAGCCGGGAATGCCGAGCGCCAGCATCGGCAGCAGCGCCGCGGTGCCGGAGGCATGCGCCGCCGTCTCCGGCGCGAACACGCCCTCGATGCGGCCCTTGCCGAAGCTCTCTGGATTCTCGGCAAAGCGTTTCGCCAGATTGTAGCCCATGAACGAGGCTGCGATCGCGCCGCCCGGGGTAATGCCGAGCCAGCAGCCGATGAAGGAGGAGCGCAGCAGCGTCACCCAGTATTTCGGCAGGTCCTTCCACACACTCAGCACGACGCGCAACGAAATGCTCGCTGCGTGTCCGCGCAGCGCCAGGCGCTCCTCCATCGTCAGCAGGATCTCGCTGATGCCGAACAGGCCGATGACGGCGACGAGGAAGTTGATGCCGCGGAGCAGCTCGGACGAGCCGAAGGTCATGCGCAGATTGCCTGACACCGTGTCCATGCCGATGCCGGCGAGCAACAGCCCGAGCGACATCGAGATGACCGTCTTGTGCTTGGCCTCGCGTCCCAGCCCGACGAAGGAGCAGAAGGTCAGCAGATACACGGCGAAGAACTCGGGCGGGCCGAACTTCAACGCAAAGGACGAGATCATCGGGGCGAGGAAGGTGATCAGGAGCACCGCGACCAGCGAGCCGATGAAAGAGGACGTGAACGCCGCCGTCAGCGCCTCCGCCGCCCTGCCCTGCTGCGCCATCGGATAGCCGTCGAAGGTGGTCGCGACCGACCAGGCTTCGCCGGGGATGTTGAACAGGATCGAGGTGATCGCGCCGCCGAACAGCGCGCCCCAGTAGATGCAGGACAGCATCACGATCGCCGAGGTCGGATCCATCGTGAAGGTCAGCGGCAGCAGGATCGCAACACCGTTGGGTCCGCCGAGCCCGGGCAAAACGCCGACGAAGATGCCGAGCACCAGCCCGACCATCATCAGCGCGAGCGTCTTCCACGTCAGCAGGACCGCAAAGCCGTGAAGCAAGAGACCGAAAGCTTCCATCGCGGGCTCGCCTTAGTGGCCGAAGGCCGCTTCTAGCGGCCCTTTCGGCATGATGACGTCGAAGGCGATGTCGAAGGTAACGAACATGATGGCCGTGAATACGACAGCGGTGAGCAGCGACTTCCAAAGCGCGATCTTGCCGACGAGGCGCATGAAGCTGGCGATCAGCAGGAAGCTCGCGACATAGAGGCCGAGAAACTGCGTCGCCAGGCAGAACAGCAGCGTCGGCACGAACACCGCCATCACGCGGCGGGCCTGCGCACGCGTGACGAAGGTCTCAGCTGCCGCGCGGTGCGCGACCAGCGCCACGATCAGGCCGTAGAGGCTGGCACCACCGAGAATGACGGAGAGGTAGAACGGGAAATAGCCGGGCTCCGGCCCGGTCGAATCCCAGGAGGCGCCGGTGCGCCAATTGTCGTAGCCGAGCGTGGCGGCCAGCGCGAGCAACAGGAGACAGACGAATATCTCGATCGTGCCGGAGGAGACGACGGAAGGCGAGTCGTCTTCGGGCGCGGTCGGATCGTCGACGATGATTTCAAGATCGGTTTGGGGCATGAGCCGTTGGGACGGAGTGCGGTTCGATTCTCCCTCTCGCCGCAAGAACGGGAGAGGGAGAAGGGAGAAGAGACGGCTACTTCGCGACGAATCCAGCTTCCGTCATCAGCAACTTGTTGACTGCATCGTCCTCCTCGAGGAATTGCACCATGTCTTTGCCGGTGAGGAAGATCGGCTTCAGCGCCTGCTTTTCCATGTAGTCTTTGTATTCCGCGGTCTGCGTCACCTTGTGGAACAGCTCGACATAGAACGCCTGCTGTTCCGCCGTGACCTTGCCCGGCAGGAACGTCGCGCGGAGCATCAGATACTGCACATCGACGCCCTCCTCCTTGCAGGTCGGGATGTCGGCCCAGGACTGCGTCTCCGTCACTTTGCTGGTGTAGGAGATTCGCTCCTTGTCGAACACGCAGAGCGGACGCACCTGGCCCGCGCGCCAGACTTCGAGATTTTCGGATGGATTGTTGACGTTGGATTCGGTGTGGTTGCCGACGAGTTGGGTCGCCGCCTCGCCGCCGGACTTGTAGGGCAGATAGGAGAATTTCGCGCCGGTCTTCTGCTCGAGGAACACGGTCAGCACGTGATCCTCGCGCTTGGAGCCGGTGCCGCCCATCTTGAACGGCGCGCTCGCCGCCTTCGCGGCCGCGACGAACTCCTTCACCGTCTTGGGACCCGCGCTGTTGTCCCACAGCACGAACTGGTCGAGCGCGATCACCGAAACCGGGGTGAGCTCACGCCAGTTGAACGGGATCTTCGCCGACAGCGGCAGCATGTAGATCAGCGAATAGGCGATCAGCACCTTGTTGGGGTCGCCCTCGCTGGATTTCATGTACATCAGCGCTTCGGCACCGGAAGCCCCGCCCTTGAGCGAGACCACGATCGGCTGCTTCATCAGATTGTTCTTCTGGATCGCGGCCTGCATCATCCGAGCCATCTGGTCGGAGGCACCGCCCGCGCCCGCCGCAACCACGATTTCGACCGGCTTCGTCGGTTCCCAGCCGGCAATGGCCGGGGTGCTCAACGATAACGCTGCTGCAACGCCAACAGTTTTCACTAGACTTCGCACGAGTTTCGTCCCCCGGTTATTGTTTGGCTTGTTGCCAGGAATTCGATGCATTTTGCGGACGAATGCTGGCGAGTTCAAGCCGGCGCGCATCGCGCCGCCTATGACTTTCGGCTGACGAAGCCAAGCCGGAGATGCGCTACTTGCCCTTCCAGTTCGGCGTGCGCTTGTTGAGGAAGGCGTCCATTCCCTCGCGGAAATCTTCGCTCATATAGGCCTTGAGGATCAGATCCTCGCCCTCTTCGCGCGACAGCGTGCGGCGGATGCGGCGGACTGCCTCCTTGGTCGCTTCAAGCGTCAGCGGGGCGTGGCTCGCCACGAGCCTGGCGGTCTCGTCAGCGCGGCGCTGCAGCGTCTCGACGTCGGGAACGATCTCGTTTAGAAGGCCGAGCGCCAGTGCTTCCGGCGCTTCGACGAGGCGCGCCTTGAAGATCAGATCCTTGGTGCGGGCGGGCCCGACCAGCGAGACGACGCGGCTGATGTTCGACATCGACAGGCAGTTGCCGAGCGTGCGCGCGATCGGAAAGCCGATGCGCGTCGCTTCAGTCCCGATGCGCAGGTCGCAGCAGGCCGCAATTCCGGCGCCGCCGCCGGTGCAGGCTCCCGCGATCGCCGCGATTACGGGCACGCGGCACTGCTCCAGCGTGCCGAGCACGCGGTCGATGCGGGCCTCATAGTCGAGCGCATCCTGCGCGGTTTTGAACGCACGGAATTGAGAAATGTCGGTGCCGGAGGCAAACGCCTTGTCGCCGGCGCCGGTCAGGATCAGCGCCTTGATCGAGCGGTCGGCGTTGATCTCCTGGCAGATCTCCGCCATGCGCTCGTACATGGCGAAGGTCAGTGCGTTGCGCGCCTGCGGGCGGTTGAAGGTAATCCGCGCGATGCCGTCCGTGACGGAGTAGAGCAGGTCTTCGTTGGCGGTGGTCGGTGCGTTCATTGCGCGCTCTCTTTTCTCTAGGTTAGTTCAGGCAACCTGGGCCTTCAGGCCACCTGAGCTTTGGTCATCGGCACCGCGTCGCGTCCCTTCAGGAGGTCCATGGCCGCCAACACGCCGCCGCTCCGGTGCGGGATCTTTGCAAGATCGAGGCCCATCTCGACGCCGGCGAGCGTGCCCATCAGCATCAGGTCGTTGAAATGGCCGATATGGCCGATGCGGAACACCTTGCCCTTGACCTTGTTCAGGCCGGTGCCGAGCGACATGTCGAAGTTTTCCAGCACCACCTTGCGGAAGGCGTCGGCATCGTGGCCATCCGGCACGCGCACGCCTGTCAGCGCCGGCGAATGCGCGGCAGGATCGGCGCACTGCGTCTCCAGGCCCCAGACCTTGATCGCGGCACGCGTCGCCGCGCTGTGGCGCTTGTGGCGGGTCCAGACGTTCTCGAGCCCCTCCTCTTCCAGCATCTTGATCGCCTCGCGCAGGCCGTAGAGCAAATTGGTCGCGGGCGTATAGGGGAAGGTGCCGAGCTTGTTGAAGCTGATGACCTCCTGCCAGTCCCAATAGGAGCGCATGCCGGGGTTGGCCTTGGCCACCGCGAGCGCCTTCTCTGAGACGGCGTTGAAGCCGAGGCCCGGGGGCAGCATCAGGCCCTTCTGCGAGCCGGCGACCGAGACGTCGATGCCCCAGGCATCGTGCTCATATTCCATCGAGCCGAGGCCGGAGATGGTGTCGACCATCAGCAGCGCCGGATGCTTGACGCGGTCGAGCAGCTTGCGCACCTCCAACGGCGGCGTCACGCAGCCGGTCGAGGTCTCGTTGTGGACGACGCAGACCGCCTTGATGGTGTGCTGCTTGTCGGCGGCAAGGCGCTTCTCGATCTCGGCGAGATCGGCGCCATGGCGCCAGTCGCTCGGGATGAAATCGACGTCGAGCTTGAACCTGTCGGCGATGCCGCGCCACAGCACGGCGAACTGGCCGGTCTCGCACATCAGGACCTTGTCACCGGGCGCGAGCACGTTGACCATCGCGGCTTCCCAGCCGCCGGTGCCGGACGAGGGGAAGATGATCACGGGCTGCTTGGTGCGGAACACCCGCTGCATGCCGGCGAGGACGGCGAAACCGAGCTCGGCGAACTCCGGACCGCGATGGTCCAGCGTCGGCATGTCCATCGCCCGCAGCACCCGGTCGGGCACGTTGGTCGGTCCTGGAATCTGGAGAAAATGCCTTCCAGTATGCACGGTCATCGGCGTCCTTCCCGGTCTTTGAGTCTGTCTTTTGCGTCTGTCTCTTGAGTCTGTCTTGCCTTCGAGCCCAGCCTGACTTCGAGCCCGCTGGCCTCAAGGGGCTGCGCGAGCCGCTCGAATATCACTATTCGCCGGGCTTGTCCCTCGCCGGGCGGGGTCCGTCAATGCACAAGAAGCAGGGCTCGCCTTGCCAAGGGCCGTGACCGGAGGCAAGACGGGGGCGGCGAACAGGCAAGAGCGGACCATGGCGGCGGAAGTGCCCGGGAAATCACAGGAATCGGCCAAAAAGGACGGCCTCGCGGCACGTCTGGCCCGGGAAATGACCGGTGACGTCCTGTTCGACGCTTTCAGCCGCGGCCGCTACGCCACCGACGCTTCCTTCTACCAGATCATGCCCCATGGCGTGGTGGTGCCGCGCACCATGGACGAGGCCTTGCGGACGCTGGCAATCGCGCGCGACGAGGGACTGAAGGTGACCCCGCGCGGCGGCGGCACCTCGCAATGCGGCCAGACCGTCAATGACGGTCTCGTGGTCGATCTCTCGAAACACCTGAACCGGATCCTGTCGCTAGACGTCGAAGGACGCACCTGCGTGGTCGAGCCGGGCATCGTGCTCGACGACCTCAACCGCCAGCTGAAAAAGCACGGCCTCTGGTTTCCGGTCGACGTCTCCACGGCCTCGCGCGCCACCATCGGCGGCATGGCCGGCAACAATTCCTGCGGCGGCCGCAGCTTGCGCTACGGCACCATGCGCGACAACACTCTGTCGATGGAAGCCGCGCTTGCCGACGGCACGCTGGGCCGCTTCGGCGAGGTCTCGCGCGATCTTTCCGATCTCGATGCGAACGACAGCGCCCGCGCCCTGTTCCGCGACATGCTCGATCTCGGCGCCCGCGAGGCCGGGGAGATCGCCGCGCGCTTTCCAAAGGTGCAGCGTCGTGTCGGAGGATACAATCTCGATGCGCTGGTGCCGCGCAATGCGCGCAACAACATGGCCCACCTTCTCGTCGGCTCCGAGGGTACCCTCGCTTTCACCACCAAGGTCGAGCTGAAGCTGTGGCCCGTGATCCGCAACAAGGCGCTCGGCATCTGCCATTTCGGCAGTTTTTACGAGGCGATGGACGCGGCCCAGCATCTGGTCAAGCTGAAGCCGATCGCGGTCGAGCTGGTCGACCGCACCATGCTCGCGCTCGGCCGCGACATCGCGATGTTCCGGCCGATCATCTCCGCCGCGATCAAGGGCGATCCGGATGCGGTGCTCGTGGTCGAGTTCGCTGAGGAAGATCAGGCGGACAACCTCGTGCGCCTGAAGCAGCTGGGCGAGCTGATGGGCGATCTCGGCTTCGGCTGGAACAACGACAAGCGAAAATGGGGCGGCGTGGTGGAAATCACCGAGCCTGCGCTGCAGAGCGGGATCGCCGATTTCCGCGCCGCCGGCCTCAACGTCATGATGTCGATGAAGCAGGAGGGTAAGCCGGTCTCCTTCGTCGAGGACTGCGCCGTGCCGCTGCCGCATCTCGCCGACTACACCGCGCGGCTGAGCGAGGTGTTTGCCAAGCACGGCACCAGCGGCACGATGTATGCTCACGCCTCCGAAGGCTGCCTGCATGTACGGCCCGTGCTGAACTTGAAGCTGGAGAAGGACGTCAAGGCGATGCGGGCCATCGCCGAGGAAGCCTTCGAACTGGTGCGCGAATACAAGGGCTCGCATTCCGGCGAGCACGGCGATGGCCTGGTGCGCTCCGAATTCCACGAAACGATGTTCGGCGAGCGCCTGGTCGCCGACTTCAGGGAAGTGAAGCAGCGCTTCGATCCCGATGGCGTGCTCAATCCCGGCAAGATCGTCGACGCCCCGAAGATGGACGATCGTTCGCTGTTCCGCTTCAAGCCTGAGTATCGCGTCGCTGAGCTCAAGACAAAACTCGACTGGTCCGCTTATCCCGGGGCCGGCGGCGGCTTTCAGGGCGCGGTCGAGATGTGCAACAACAACGGCGCCTGCCGCAAGCTCGAGGGCGGCGTGATGTGTCCGTCCTACCGCGCGACGCGCAACGAGAAGGACGTGACGCGAGGCCGCGCCAATACGTTGCGCCTCGCGATCTCCGGCCAGCTCGGCGCGGGCGCGCTCTCCTCCGACGAGATGATGGAGACGCTAAAGCTTTGCGTGTCCTGCAAGGCCTGCCGCCACGAATGCCCCACCGGCGTCGACATGGCCAAGATGAAGATCGAGGTGCTCGCCGCGCGCGCGGCCTCGCATGGCCTGACCTTGCGCGACCGGTTGGTCGGCTATCTCCCGCGCTATGCCGGCCTCGCGTCGCGCTTCGCGCCGCTGGCGAATTTGCGCAACCGCAGCCCGCTGCTGCGAAAGCTGTTCGAACACTTTGCCGGCATCAGCGCCCGCCGCGCGCTCCCCGCCTTCCGCAGCGACGTGTTCGTGCCGCCGGCCGAAGCGGTCGGGCCGGAAACCGGCCGCGAGGTGGTGCTGTTCGCCGACACCTTCAATCGCATCTATGAGCGCGAAAACCTCGAGGCCGCGCTGCGCGTACTCACAGCCGGGGGCTATCGCGTGCACATGCCAAAACCCGCGAGCAGCGGCCGCCCGCTCTGCTGTGGCCGCACCTTCCTGTCAGCCGGTCTCGTCTACGAAGCCCGGTCCGAGCTTGACCGCCTCGTCGCCGCCTTCGCGCCGTTTGCCGCGCGCGGCGTGCCGATCGTCGGTCTCGAGCCAAGCTGCCTTTTGACCCTGCGCGACGAGCTCGCCTCGCTGCGCCAGGACGATGACGCCAAGGCCGTCGGCACCCACGCGCTGACCTTCGAGGAATTCCTGGTGCGCGAGGCCGAGGCCGGCCGGCTGCAACTGCCACTCGGCACTGTTGCCGACAAAGCCCTGGTGCACGGCCATTGCCATCAAAAATCCTTCGGCGCGTTCAAGCCGGTCGAGCAGGTGCTGCGCCTCATCCCTCGCCTGAAGGTCGAGACCATCGAGTCGAGCTGCTGCGGCATGGCCGGCGCCTTCGGCTATGGCGCGGACACCTACGATGCCTCCATCGGGATGGCCGAGCTGTCGCTATTGCCCAGCATACGGCGCGCGGACCAGAATACGCTGGTCGTTGCCGACGGCACCTCCTGCCGGCACCAGATCCACGACGGCACCCAGCGCGAGGCGCTTCACGTTGCGCGCGTGCTGGCGATGAGCCTTGATCGTGCCGAAACCCAATCCACAACCACTCCCATTGCAAAGGAAACCAATCATGGCTGACCTCACCCTCGACACCGCCCGCAAGATCCTCGATGCCGCTTTCGCAAAGGCCGGTGAGCTGAAGCTGAAGCCGCTCGTGGTCACCGTCCTCGACGCCCGCGGCGTGCTCAAGATCGCCGCGGCGCAGGACGGCACCAGCCTAATGCGCGCCGAGATCGCCCACGGCAAGGCCTATGGCGCGCTCGCCATGGGCCTCGGCTCGCGCGCCCTGTTTCAGCGGGCGCAGGAGCAGGCCTATTTCATTGATGCCGTGAACACGATTGCCAAGGGCGCGCTGGTGCCGGTCCCCGGCGGCGTGCTGATCATGGACGGCACGACCCTGCTCGGCGCGGTGGGTGTGTCGGGCGACACGTCCGACAATGACGAAGCTTGTGCGGTGGCGGGCATCCAGGCCGCGGCCCTAAAGGCCAACGCTGGGTAGCGATGTCCCCCTCGAGCGCTGCCCACCGGAAAAATGTCACAGATAAAGTTGCGGAGAGGACATTAGCATCATCCGCCTGCCTCAATAGAATTTACCGCGCCTGCTGCGTGCGCGACCGGTCGATCGACTGATTAGAGTCGTCGCGCCTATTGAGATAACGACGGATGGCCCTCAAACTTTCGTTCGCGGTCTCTACTATCAAACTGGGAGCAAAGATATCTCTGAGCAGCATTCCGCCATCCCCAGGCCGGCTGGTAGCGAGGTTGTCGCCTTGTCAAGCGAGCTGCACAATTGGAGGGGAAAATCGCCCAAGGCGAATTTCGGGAAAATCGACAAATATTTGGACTTTGCGCCCGGCCACATTTTGTTCTATGTTTGTCCGGCCTACGCATAACCGCAAGGGCGGCCGCCGCCGATGGTTCAGATCGGACGGCGACCTAACCACAGCAGACTAACCAGGAGTCTACCAATGGCTATCGGCCAGTATATTGCCGATTCGTCGGCGAATTTCTCTTTTGATCTTCTTGTTCCCTCCCAGATGGCTGTCCGGTCGCGCCTTGCGCACTCGGAGCTCATGAGCTCGTCGGGCCGCCTGACGCGCGTGGATGGCGGCGTTTCGCTGTCGTGGATCGCGATCCACTAGCCTCGCCCCCCATCGAGCTTTCCGAACGGCACAGCTTCTCGGCACGCAAGGTGTCGGGGACTGCTGCCGTTCGGATTTCAACGGACATTCGATCGAACAGGAGATCTTCAACATGTCTTACTTCAAGGACAAGCCGCTCATCAGCACGCGCACCACGAGCCATGTGCACCGCCCGTATGGAGGTGTTGCCGACGTTCGCGAGATCATCGACCGCGCCGCCCATGTCAAAGTTCTGGTGTTCCCGATGAGCCTCGGCCCCAAGCTCGTGGCGAGCGAGCTCGCCTGCCCGGCCTTTTATGCCATGACCGGCGACGTTCAGGACGGCAACGTTCCGATCTATCTCGGCGAGACGAACTGCTTCAGCCGGCGGCTCGGTGAACACCTTGCCGATCCGCAGAAGGCGTGGGCCCGCCAGGTGGTGGTGGTGCGCGGGACCTCGAAGGAGGTGCGCTTCACGAAAGAGACCGCAGCCTACCTGCAGTTCTGGCTGACGCATGCGGCCGATCGCTGCGGCGTCATGAAAGTGGTCGCGGGCAGCCCGCCACGGATGCCCGAGATCGATCCGCTGGACCTGCCGCTGCATGAGCGCATGCTCGAAGACGCACAGCGCTTGCTGTTCGATGCCGGCTTGACCGCATTCGAATCGCCGCCGGGCGGCATGCCACAGGTGGACGCGCCGGTGCTGTCGCCGGAGGCGGCTGACGATGTAGAGAGCGGCCCGATGGAGATCGACGTGCACCTGTCGCCTGGCGGCGCGGAGTTCGAGTTGCGTTATGATGAGACGATCTGGGCGCGCGGCTATCCCGCCAACGACCGATTTGTCGTGGCGGCCGGCTCGGATTTCCGCATCGCCACCAATCCGAGCGCGAGCCCGGTGACCCGGGCGCGTCGAGCCGCCTTGTTCGAGGCCGGCGTGCTGACGCCGATCCCGGGAGCCATAGATCGCATGCGGATCACCGTCGACATCGCCTTCCCCTCGATGGCGACCGCCGCCAAGGCCGTCTGCGGGGCGCATGTCGACAGCTCGAAGTGGCGGCCGGTCGATCCGACGCAGCGCCCGGTGATGCAGCTCTAGACCTGAGCGCGACTGGACGCTGCGGAAGGTTTTCTGCAGCGTCCATGTTCGTCGTTTGCGTAGGCGGGGCCTTGCCCTCCTCCGCAATGGCAAGAGCGATCCGCGATTTTTCACAGTAGGACCGGCTGGCGCCGTGTTTCGGCGTCGACGCGAGCCGAGCAATCTCATGATCGATGATCTGGATGACCTGCCGCCGAGCGACCTCGATGAGAAGGTCATCGAGGGCGCGGCCGAGGATTCCGCATCCGGCGAGCAGGCCACTGCCAGCTTGCCACGCGTGCTGCGCTACGCTGTTCTGGCCTCGCGCGCCGACCATTCGGTCTACCAGCGCCTCGCCGCCGAAATCGAGACGGTCTGCCCGGGCATCGCCCTGACGGAGACATGGATCGACACGCCCGACGCCGCAAGCGGATGCGCGCTTGCCGTCGAGCTCGACCACCGGGCTGTCCGCGAAGACAAGCCGGAGTGCCGGAGCCTTGCCGATGGCGTGCGGCTGATCTCGCTGGCGCTACCTCGCGACAGGGGGCTCGACGAAGAGCACCGCCGTGTCGCAAGCGCGCTTGTTGCCGCCTTTCACAAACTTCCGCCGTCCATCCCCCTCGAGCTCGCCGCCGAGATCGAGGCCCTCGTTTATGGCTGGGCGGCACTGCCAGTCTGCGCGCACGAAGTTATAGGTGCCTTTCAGACGCCCGCAATCCGGGCAGCTGCGATGCTCGGCGCCAGCATGGCGCGGCGCAGGATCGAGGAAGCCGAGGAGACAGCATTCGCCCGCTCGCGGGAGCGTCTGCGTAAAGCCGACGAGCGGGAGGCCATGCGCAGCGACGCCAGTAGTGAGAGGCCGCTGCTGGACGTTCCCGAGGGGCATGTCATCGTGGTGCGAACGGATCCGGTCACCATGACGGGCTATAAATTGAAGGAGATCGTCACGCCCTTGAAAGGCCTGATCGATGTACCCTTGCCGCTGATCAAGACACCGGCGCTTGCGGAAGTGCGCCGCCAGTTGATGGCGGAATTCAGCTACGCGGCCAATGTCGTCGATTTTGTGCTATCCGACCTCGTCGGTCGCCCCACGATCGCCTTCCGCCCGCTGCTGATGGTGGGGCCGCCCGGGAGCGGGAAGACGCGTTTCGCGCAACGGCTGCAGCAGCTGCTTGGCGTCG
The DNA here is from genome assembly GCF_055811835.1 of Bradyrhizobium sp. WSM4874. Lineage (NCBI taxonomy): Bacteria > Pseudomonadati > Pseudomonadota > Alphaproteobacteria > Hyphomicrobiales > Nitrobacteraceae > Bradyrhizobium > Bradyrhizobium sp. WSM4874. Next base: position 88,491 of record NZ_JBVVPR010000023.1, on the reverse strand, counting down.
GCATGTGGCGGACTGATTCAAGTGGAGCCGATGGCGCGGCGTTCTCCGGAACCGACCGCAGATGGGCGACCGCGCAGCCGTGCCATCCGCTTCTGGCGATCGCGCGCGCTCGGCATGCCAACGTAATGATCCTGCTCGATGAGCTCGACAAAGCCGCGACGGGGCGAGACCATGGCCGCCTGTTTGATTGCCTTCTTGGGTTCCTCGAAATCGACTCGGCGCGGCAATATCCGGACCCCGCACTGCAGACCCCCGTTGACCTGCGACACGTTTGCTACGTTGCTACGGCGAATTTCATCGACAACCTGCCCTCTCCTTTGCTCGATCGCTTCCGCAAGATAGACTTTCCCAAGCCGACGGAGGCCGACCTTCTGGCTCTAATCCCCGCGGTGATCACCGATATCCTGCGCGACCAGGGTATGGACCGGCGCTGGATCGAGGGCCTGAGCCCGAGTGAAACTTCCGCCATCGCGCACCATTGGCGCGGCGGATCAGTGCGACGGCTCCGCCGCCTCCTCGAGATCGTGTTGCGCCAGCGCGAGGTCAACGCAAGCCGCCATTGAACGATAGCGCCGATCCCCCTGTGCCACAGCGGGTAAGGTCTCAGGCGTTGTCATCCAAAGTCCCCCGCGGGATCAGCCCTGTCTCTTGAGGACGCTTTCAAAGGCTCGCAACCGCATGAACTTCCGTCACTAAGGACTCCAGCCGGAAACTCGCACATCTTCCACCTCCCCGCGCTGCGCGATCTCAATGTTCGGCGGAATGTCCTCGGCCGCCGAGGTGACGATCTTCGCCGCGGCGTGCATCAAATCGAGCTCCGGTCCCACCATCCACCCAGCATCCTGGCACAGCAGCGAAATCGCTTTTTCCAAAATGGACTCGGCTCGGGCAAGACGGTGAAAGCGGATGGCGATTTCGTCCGGGGAAATCGGCTCGCCCGAGCCTGTACGGCCCGGTTGGTAGATCAGCGATAGACGTTCCGTCTTCAGACGAGCCAACGGCCGCTCTATCGCATCGATCCTCTTCTGCAAATCGAGGCGGGCGCGCCGATCAGCATCGGACGGCTTCAGGACCTCGGCCGAAGCATCTGACGAGGCAGCATCGAGTGGGTTGCCTTCATCGGCGTGAAGTAACCGGGGGATCCGGCGCTGCGCCTCGTGATAAGCAACCGAGACCTCCTGCCTGAGAATGCGATGCAAGGCACCAACGAACAACTGCGGATGGTGAAACGCGATCACTCTCGGCGCATTCCCCGGTTTGACCGCCACGTTGTTGCGGCCCAGGAACGAGGCGAATTCGGCTTCCGTCGCTGAACTCTTCCACAGGCGTTTCAGCTCCGACTGAAACCTGGGCAGCGGGAAGTCAACAGCCTGAGCCGCTCGGCGCATGGAATCGGTCATGCGCGGCGCATCGATGACCGGCACGACCCCGAGTTCGTCGATAAGCCAGTCGGCAACGTGACCGTTGCCATCGGCGCGAAGCGCCTCGATGACCGACTTTTGCCAACGGCTCGGGACGGCCTCGCCCTCGATCAGGTAGGCCGCGAGCGCCATGACTTTGTGGAGTCTCGGTGCATGATGGCGCATGTCCAGCGCGCGAAAAGTTTGAGGGGAAACGTGGCCCAACACCAGGTGCAGATGATTTGCACCTCCTCCAGCACGCGGCTTGTCGTTGTGGGCGAACACCATCAACGGGTGGTCATGTGCCTTGAGTTCTGTGAGGACGAGATCGACGACCTTCGCCGCTTCGTCCGTCGTCAGCGTACGCCGGGGCGAAATATAGAGATGCCAGAGCGCAATCTCGGCGCGGGACGCAGCCGTCAGGGCCGCCATGACTTGCATCCCGTCGATGGTCCGACGAACGCAGAGATTGCGCATCTCGAGGAGTTCTGGACGCTGATCCTTGTCCTTCCAGAGGTGTGCATCGAGGCGGCGGGCGTCCGTTAGCGACCCCCGATATGAAAAGGCGCGCGCGATCATCAGCGCGGCCCGATCGAGCGGGCGATCAGCAGCAAGGCGGATACTGCATCTCGCAACAAGATTGTCGTCTGCACGAGGTGTTGGGCATCGGCGCCCTGAGCGCGGCTCTGCTTGATTTCGTTCGCACAGCGAATGATCGTTGCGTGGATTTCCGCGAGCTTTTGTCTTATTCCGTCGTGTTTGGCCCGCCTCCTGCGCGGACGGGTTCCGGACAAGTAGGCTTCCATCGCATCCTTGATGAATTGGCTGAGGTCGATCTTCATCGATGCCGCTCGGTCGGTGGCCTGGTCCTTGAGTGCCTGCGGCAAGCGCACGGAAAAAGGAGCGTTGGTCGTGATCGGCGTATTACAGCCAATCTCTGGATGCTTCGCCAATGGCTTTTTCCGGCCCTGCTTGGAGCTGTTTACACCCACGTGATTTTGCTCCAGAAGGCGTCCATCCAGCGGCCGATGAGCCGCAGCCGGTGCTCGCACGGGCCGATCCGGCTTCGACGGATACGGACCCGGAGTTTGAGGACTTGCTCGCGTTCAGCCCGCGTCAGCATCTGAAACTCCCGTGGCGGATCTAGCAGCAAGGAAATCAGGCTGGTCGATCGAGCGAGGCGCCGGACCAGCGTGCAAGAAGCCGCGGCTCCGCGCTGTTCGGCTCGTGCGAAGGTCGGCCCAAGCTTAATTGGCATCGGGAAACCTGAGCCCGCGCGAGGCCTCCTCCATCATCTTTGCGATCCAGCTCGCGATGCGCCGCTGGACCGCCGCCGCCGACAGCCGATCGAGCGGCCGGCCGGAGGCATCGAGCCACAAGGGGGCGAGTTTCGCCGGATCGGCGTTCACGAAATCGACGAGGTTCAATCCTGCACGGTCCACGGGCTGCCACAGACGGTCATCGAGCCGCGGCAGCGCGATCTCCGTCACGCCCGCACGCATCTCGTCGAAGTGCTCCGGCTCCAGGTGGATGATGCCCGGATCGAAATTCGGCGGGAACACGACGCCGACCCGTTCATTGAGCACCCACAGCGGCCGGGCGAGCGGCAGCGCGGTGCGCACTAAGCTCGTGTTCGTCGCCAATGCGCGCATGGCGTCACGATTCGAGGTGGTCACAAGCGCCACGATCATCTGGCCGCCCCCGTCGGCGACCAACTTATCGACGTCCATGTCGCGCAGGAAGCGCAAGACCGTCACGTCCCATGTGGCCGCCGTGTCGAGCACGATGCTGCTACCGCTTGTCACCGCCTGATCGAGGGCGTTAGACAGGGGTGAAAATGCCCGCAACAAAGCAAGCGGATCGTCGGATGCGTCGAGCAGATCGGTGTCGATCTTGGTGACGCTGCCGAGCTTGTCAGCCAACCGCTCGGCGACGTCCGCCGAGAAGACCTCAATCTTGCATCCGCGCGAGCGCAAGATCAGCGCCACGAGTTCGGTAAACAGGCTCTTTCCCTGGCCGCCGATGGCGGACAAGATGACAATGAAGTACCAACCCGGCATCAGCTGCTTCTCCTCTGTCGGCGAGCAGCTGAATAAGGCATGGCTTGACGAACAAGGCCCCCACGAACCCTATGTGGAAACTGTCGTAGATTGTCGTCATCCGTCGGAAATTGATATCAATCGTCTGAGGACGCCTGGCTCGGCTTACGGGCGGAGCGCGGGCGCGCAGGCTTTTGCAAGGGTGCGGAGGAATCGAAAAATCGTCCCGGCGCTAGCTGCGGCGGCAAGATCGAGAGTCGGCATCGGCATTCCCGTCGCGCGGGCTTTCGGCGTGCTGCTGACGCCGCCGGCCGGCGAGGCTGACGTGGCATCGAACGGCTTGGAAGAGCCGCCAAGCAGCGCGACATGATGATAGTCGCCCATGCATGCCCGGCGCCAGAGTTCGGCGGCCGAGTCACGGACGGCGCCATGGCAGGCGATCCAGAAGCCGCGTCGACGCCGATGGCGCAGCGTTTCCGCTCGCCCCGACGCGCCGTCCAGGAGTTCCGACAGACGCGTTGCCACGATATGGTGCTGACAGCTCGCGACCCAGATCGTCAACATCGCGGAAACGACGTCGGAACGGATGTTGTCTACGCCAATCGACCCCGCCAGGATATCGACGATCCGAATGATGACGTCCTGAACCGGGCCTTGCGGTCGCTCCGTCATGGGATCCAGAACGGCCTCGAGCACGTCCCAAACCAGACGGGCTCCGGGCGACGGCTCGGCCCAATCATAGAGCGTTCGCCGTCCGCGGTTTTGCCGCTCCGGATCTCGTGTGGCGAGGCACACGCGATCGCGCACATGTTCAAGGAAGCTGGGCGCGACATCTGTCATCCCAGCGATGAAATCTCCGAGCCGCCTTCTCAGATCGCCCGCAGCCGGCGTGGCCAAACCTTCGAAAAAATACGTCTTCGCCGCGTCAAATGGGAAGGGTGTCGACCTGACGGCCACCAAATGCGGTTGGCCCGGGACCTGGCGCAGCGCCGCATTCACAACATGGGGCTCGACGGGCGCAGCTACGACGACCGTCCGGGAAGAAACTGCGCAACTGACGGCATTCTTCAGCACTTCAGCGGTGACAGGCGCCATGTCGCAATTCGAGAATGGATAACGCCCGATCAGCGCGTCGAAAGTCTCAGGCAATATCTCGGACGGAATGCAGGCGACGCCGGTGTGAGCCGCGTGATGCGCCGCATCTACGAGCACGGACAGCTGCGAGATGACTTCCCCGATACGAGCCGAGGCCTCGCGCCGCGCGCTCCGGCACTGAAACAACGACGCGGCCCGGTCGAGGGCTTCGAGATGGACCGCGACATCCGCCGAAGGACGGCGGACCCGGAGGACGAGGCTCTTAACCTCGGCACGATCCTCCTCGATAAGCATGCACGCTACCGTTTTCCACGACGGAAGAGATCGTCTATTGCGTTGTGGATCCGGGCCTGGTCGATACGGTGCTTAAACCTTTCAAGTTCGGGCGACGTCGGCTGGTTCTTCGCTGTGCTCGCCGGCGATGGTCCGCCAACATCGGTTGGTCGAACGGACGGCCCCCTCGTTGCCGCTCCGGGCGGCCGATCCTTCTTCCCCTTAGCACGCTTGATGAAGTTGTAGAGCGATTGCCCGGTGAACTCCGCGCCCGTGCGACCTCGCGCCCCCCGGACGTTCAGACCCTCGGCAATCTGCTTGTAGGTCAAGCCATGCTCCAAAATCGCCTCGAACGAGCCGATGTGTTGGCCGATGACCATTTGCGTTTTCGGAACGCCCAACTCGGTCGCGGCCAGCGCAGCAACTATCGGCGTCAACAACTCGTCAAGGATCATCGCGGTGCCATTGCCCTTAGATGATGAACAAAATACCTTCCGTTGGGCTTGCGCGTGGCCCGCCCTTCACGACGTGGAATGCTCGATTAGGGCGCCGGCAGGCTGAGGATCGAGGGCGTCGCCCGCGCAGAGCGGCTCCTGCGAATCTTCGCGGCCGCGCGATCGGCAAGATCCGCCACGAAATGGCGCGCGGACGGCCGCTCCTCAAGAAAAGCGTGCAGCAGCCGGCATTGGTGGGCGTCCAACGCCTCCGTGATCATCGCCGCGATCTGAACCGATTCAGCCGAGTCCGTCTCCATTTTAGCGGAGCCCTCCTTGGCGCGCCGGATCGTCTGCTTCACGAACTCGACTGTCACCCGCTCGCCGCGCCGCACCCGCGCGATCACCTCGTGCACCGTTTCCTCGCTCACCGACGCAGCACCCAGCGCCTGAGCGGCGGTCAGCGGCAGCCGGCACACGACCTCGCCGTGGCGCTGGAACAGATGCGCTGCGTTCATATAGAGTTGCGCCTTCCGCGGCTTGAACCCCAAAACCACGCGACACCACCGCAAGAAAATGCCGTGCCCCAGACCTTCCTTGGCCTCTACCAGCGCGACGCCGATCACAAGTCCGCTGCAGGCCTCCCGCTCCACCCCCTCCTGGATGACGACCTCGAGCTCCGGCAGCCTGTCCCGCATCTGGGGAGGAATCTGGCCATAGTCGAACTGATCGCCGCCCATCATGGTCGTGCGCGCTCCAACGCTCTCTCGTTTGAAGTATCCTTGGCCAGGATACACCAAAACGGAAAAACGTCAATCTTTTCCGTATGATGGCAACTCGGCACGGTCCGGGAAGAAAATCCAAATGCGAAAAGTTTTCGCTTTTGCCGTCAAACTAGAGAGGGAGGACAGCCCGAATGGGAGGAGCTTTGATCCAAGAAATGACCTATAGGCGATCGAGCGCACGCTCTTGATTGCCTGACTAGATGTCCCGTGAGCGGCCGAACGACTGCGAGACCAAGAATAGCGCAAACAGAGGAGCGAGTGGCGATGCACGCTTCGGAAGCGCTTCCAAAACGCAACCCGCGCGAAGCGGTCAGGGCATTGCGGTCAGCGGGTCGATGATGGTGGAATTCAGGGCAGGCAGTCTTCCGTCTGCGTTCCCTGCATCAGCACCATAACTAGGTCGTTCGCCATGCACGATCTCAGTCAGCTTAACGAAAGCTTATGACCGGAGCGCCCCTCATCTCCCCGTCCAGACCGGCTTGCGCTTCTCGGCGAATGCCTTCAGGCCCTCCTTGGCGTCCTCGGTCATCGCCAGTAGTGCGATCTGGCTTTCGGTGTAGGCGATGCTCTCGTCGAACGACATCGACGCGATGGCCCGCATGGCGTATTTGCCACGTCGGATGGCGGTCGGGGATTTGTCGACGATACGGCCGATCAGCCAGTCGACCTTGGCGTCGAGCTCGGCCGCAGGCACGACGTAGTTGAGAAGACCTGCGTCGAGTGCCGCGTCCGCGTCGAACGGTTCGCCGGTCAGCGCCCATTCGTTGACGAGGCGCCGCGGTGCGATCTCCTGCAGCAGGCTCAGCACCTGCATCGGAAACACACCGACCTTCACCTCCGGCAGGCCGAAGATGACGTGATCGGCGGCAACTGCCATATCGGTCATGCAGAGGAGGCCCATGCCGCCGGCCATGCAGACGCCGCCGACGCGCGCGATCGCGGGCTTGGTCGCGTTCCGCGACAAGCGCAGCAAATCGGCATAGTCGACATTGGGCTTCGAATGATCCATCGCGAAAGCCGCGCCGGAGTTCTGCAGATCTGCACCGGCGCAGAACGCCTTGTCGCCCGCGCCGGTCAGCACGATAACGCGGACATCCTTGTCATCATGGGCATCGCGGTAGCCGCGCGTGATGCCAGCTATTACGTCGCCGTTCAGCGCGTTGCGCTTCTCAGGCCGGTTGATGGTGATCCAGAACGACTGCCCGCGCTTCTCGGTGATGACGCCTGTGGTGTCGGTCATGACGCAGTTTCCTTGCTCCCGTTTGCAGCCATTTGCGGCAGCTCGGGCGCGCGGTGCAAGGGCAATCTGCCGGGAGGCGCCACTTTAGCACCTCGACACAAATTTGCGCGCGATTAAGGCGCGAGCGCAGCTCAGGCCGCGGTCGCCTTCCGGATCCAGACCTTGTTGTCGTGGAAAGCGGCTCCACCGATCGGCGCGATCGTGTCCGCGCCGGTCAGCATGTTGATGCCGCGGTTACCGATATGGTTCTTGTTGGGATGAACGGACTCCGCGATCAGCACGCCGCGGCGCACGCCCTCGAACAGCGTGGCGATCAGCGTTGTCTCGCCGCGGGTGTTGCCGAGCGTCACGGCGTCGCCATGGGCGATGTCGAGCGCGGCCGCATCCAGCGGATGGATCATCACGCTCGCCTTGCCCTCGCGCGCCTGAGAGGACGGCGTCTCGTTGAAGGTGGTGTTGAGGAAGCTGCGCGACGGGCTCGTGGCAAGCCGGAACGGATGGGCCTGGTCGGAATGCTCGATCACCGCCCAATGGTCCGGCAGCGACGGCATCTTGTCGAAGTCACCCATCTTCTGGCCGAACGGGGGATGCGCCCAATCGGCCTTGAAATGGAATTTCCTGTCGGCATGGGCGAAGCCATCGAGATAATGCGACGTGCGGAAGTCCGGCTGCAGGTCGCGCCAGAGATCGGCTTCGAGACCGGCAATGTCGCCGTGGTCGCTCAGCTTCAGCGTCGCGTCGATCAACTCGCGCGGCGTCAGCTCGAACCCCGGATGCCTGGCACCGAGCCGCGGCGCCAGCGCCTGCAGCACCTCGTGATTGGAGCGGCATTCGCCGGGCGGGTCGATCAGCTTCGGTCCGACCGAGATGTGCTGGTGGCCGCCGCCGTAATAGAGATCGTCATGCTCCATGAACATCGTCGCCGGCAGCACGATGTCGGCCATCTCGGCCGTCTCGGTCATGAACTGCTCGTGCACCGCGACGAACAAATCCTCGCGCGCAAACCCCTGCCGCACCAGTGCCTGCTCCGGCGCCACCGTCATCGGGTTTGTGTTCTGGATCAGCAGCGCCTTGACCGGACCCTTGCCGTGCAGGGCCTTGGAATCGCCGGTGAGGATGCGGCCGATCTGCGACTGGTCGAGCGCGCGGATGGTTGGGTCGATGGCGTCGTGACCTTCGATGATGGATTCGTTGAAGTGCCACAGCGCATAATTGTTGAAGAAGGAGCCGCCGCCTTCATATTGCCAGGCGCCGGTCACCGCGGGAATGCAGTTCGCGGCATGCATCTGCGCCGCGCCGTTGCGCGAGCGGGTGAAGCCGTAGCCGAGCCGGAAGAAGGTCCGCTTGGTCTCGCCGACCAATTTGGCGAAGGCCTCGATCTCCGCCACCGGCACGCCCGAGATCGCGGACGCCCATTCCGGCGTGCGGGTCTTCAGATGCGCCTCGAGTTCGCCGGGGCAATCGGTGTACTTGTCCATATAGGCGCGATCGGCATAGCCGTCGCGGAACAGGACATGCATCACGCCGCAGGCGAAGGCGCCGTCGGTGCCGGGCCGCAGGATGATCTTGATATCCGCCTGCTTCATGGTCTCGTTGTCGTAGATGTCGACGGCTGCGATCTTGGCGCCACGCTCCTTGCGCGCACGGGCGGCGTGCGTCATCACGTTGACCTGCGTGTTGACGGGGTTGGTGCCCCAGATCACCACGAGATCGGACAGCGCCATCTCGCGCGGATCGACGCCGGCGATCTTGCCGGTGCCGATCGCAAACCCGATGCGGCCGACATTGGCGCAGATGGTCTGATAGAACCGCGAATATTTCTTCACATGCGTGAGGCGGTTGAGGCCGTCGCGCATCACCAGCCCCATCGTGCCGGCGTAATAATAAGGCCAGATCGAGTCCGCACCGAACTCGCGCTCGGCCTGGTTGAAGCGATCCGCGATCTCGTCCAGCGCCTCGTCCCAGGTGATCCGCGCGAATTGGCCGGAGCCCTTCGGCCCGGTTCGGCGCAGCGGATACATCAGCCTTTCAGGATGATGGATGCGCTCGGCATAACGGGCGACCTTGGCGCAGACCACGCCGGCCGTATAGGTCTGCTTTTTCGAACCTCGGACGCGACCGATGCTGCGTCCCTCGAGCACCTCGATATCGAGGGCACAGGCCGACGGGCAATCATGCGGACAGGTCGAATGGCGGATTTCGATCTTGGCGTGCTGGTTCATGTCCAATTTGGTAACACCAAAATACCTGTCAGCCGAGGGTATTTATCCGGCAACGCCCATGCGATTTGCTCAAATCACGCGCCGCCGGTTCCTGCCGCGACCGCGAAGAGCGGCGCCGCCACACCGAAGCCGCAGGATATTCCAGGCCGCATCGGCCCTGTGAGGCGTCGACAGTCCGCCTCCCCTGCCGCTACAGTGCCGGCCAACAAGAACGACATCAGGGAGGTGGGTGTGACGGCCCGACAATTCATGCTGGCGCTGGCCGCCGGCCTGCTCAGCGCCTTCTCCGCGGCCCCGTCCCTGGCGCAAGACTATCCCAATCACGCGGTCCGGATCGTCGTGCCCTTCGGCGCCGGCGGGCCGGCCGATGTCGCGGCCCGGCAGATCGGCAATGCGCTTCAGGAGAGTTTTGGCCAGCCCTTCGTGATCGAGAACCGCACCGGCGCGGGCGGGGTCATCGGCACGGTCGAGGCGGCGAAGTCGCCCGCCGACGGCTACACGCTGTTGATGATGTCCAACACCCAAACCGCGAACGAATCGCTGCTGACGCCGGACAAACGCAAATACGAGCTGATGCGCGACCTCGCGCCGATCGCACCGGTGAACGCTTCCGATCTCGTCATCGTGGTGAACCCGCAAGTCGCAGCGAAGACGCTGCAGGAGTTCGTCGCGCTCGCCAAGTCGCAGCCGGGCAAATTGAACTACGCCTCCTCCGGCCAGGGCACGCCCTACCACATGGCCGGCGAGCTGTTCAAAGCCATGGCCGGCACCGACCTCGTCCACGTCCCTTACCGCAACAGTGGCGAGGCGCGCAGCGGCGTGATCGGCGGGCAGGTGCAGATGATGATCGACGCGGTGCCGGCGATGGCGCCGAACATCGGCGAGAGCCAGGTCCGCGCGCTCGCGATCACCGGCAAGCAGCGCTCGGCGGTGCTGCCGAACGTGCCGACAGCGATCGAAGCGGGCGTAGCAGGCTATGAAGCCACGATCTGGCTCGGCCTGATGGCTCCGGCCGGCACGCCGAAACCTGTGATCGACAAGCTCAATGCCGCCGTGAACGCAATGGTGAAGCGACCCGACATCGTTAAGCTCTGGACTGCGCAGGGCGCGATGCCGATGTCGATGACGCCGGAGGAATTCGACCAATTCCTGCGCGGCGACATCGAAAAATGGGCCGAAATCGTCAAGAAGTTCGACAAGTCCTGAAGCCGTAGAGCGACAATGCCCACCATTCAATTCCAGCTCAACGGCACGGCGGCGGCTGTGGATGCCGATCCGGATCAGACGCTGCTCGACGTGCTGCGCGCCCGCCTCGGCGTCACAAGTCCGCATTTCGGCTGCGGGGCCGGCGAGTGCGGCGCCTGCCATGTCATGGTCGACGACCGCGCGATGGCCTCCTGCGACATGCCGATGTGGTCGGTCGCAGACAAGGAGGTCGTCACGGTGGAAGGCCTCGGCACAGCGGAGCAACCGCATCCGCTGCAACGCGCCCTTATCGCCGAACAGGCGATGCAATGCGGCTATTGCGTCTCGGGGATCCTGATCAGCGCGGCGGCGCTGCTGAAGCGCAATCCGTCGCCGACGGAGGCTGAGGTCAGAACCGCGCTTGATCGCAATCTGTGCCGCTGCGGATCGCACAACCGCATGGTCCGGGCCGTGCTGCGCGCGGCCTCGGAGATGGCGACATCATGAGTGCGCCGTCCCCTGCCCCGACACTGCCGGTCAGCCTTGCGGCCAATCCAAAGCTGTCATCCTGGGTGAAGCTCATCGGCGATGGCCGTGTCGCGATCTCGCCCGGCAAGGTCGAGATCGGCCAAGGCATCGTCACGGCCCTGGCGCAGATCGCAGCGGACGAGCTCGACGTCGATATTGGCCGCATCGAGATGATCCGCGCCTCCACGGCGGCCAGCCCGAACGAGGGCGTCACCTCGGGCAGCCTATCGGTCCAGCAGTCCGGCCGCGCGCTGCGCCACGCCTGTGCCGAGGTGCGCCAGCGCTTCCTCACCGCGGCATCGGAGCGTCTGGGTGTCGATGCGTCGCTGCTCGAGATCGATGACGGCACGATCTCGGGCCCCGGTAATGTCAGGACCAGCTACTGGGAATTGGCAGGCGACGTGTCGCTCGACCACGACGCCAATGCGGGCGCGACAGCGAAGATTGTCGCCAAGCGCACTGTGGCCGGACATTCGGTCCAGCGCGTCGACATTCCGGACAAGGTGTTCGCACGGCCTCGCTTTCTTCATGACTGTCCGCTGCCGGACTTGCTGCACGGACGCGTGCTGCGGCCGGACATCTCGGGCGCCAGGCTGATCGCGCTCGACGAGAGCGCGACGCGAACCGTTCCCGGTCTCGTCGCGATCGTCCGAAACGGCGGCTTTTCCGGGGTGGTTGCCGACAGCGAGGCAGCGGCGGAAACCGCGCTGAAGGCCTTGCGCAAGGGCGCGACATGGTCGGCCGGTGAGCCGTTGCCAGATGAAGCTGATCTGGCCGGGTTTCTGAAGAGCCAACCGGTCGAAACGACCATCATTGATACCAGGGCCGTAGCAGCGACCGATAAAGCTGCTCACACCCTCCGCCGGCAATACATCCGTCCCTACATCGCGCATGCCTCGATCGCGCCTTCCTGCGCCATGGCACAATGGAACGGCGATCGCGTCCATGTCTGGACCCACAGTCAGGGCGTCTACCTGCTGCGCGCCGACCTCGCGATCGTGCTCAAGCTGCCGGCAGAAAACATCGTCGTCGAGCACATGGAAGGCGCGGGCTGCTACGGACACAATGCCGCCGACGATGTCGCGCTCGATGCCGTGCTGCTGGCGAGAGCGGCCGGCGGCCGTCCGATGCGGGTGCAGTGGTCACGTCACGACGAGATGTCCCACGCGCCGTTCGGCGCGGCGATGGCGATCGAGATCGAGGCCGATCTCGATGCGGACAACGAGATCGTCGGTTGGCGCCATGCGATCTGGAGCAACGGCCACGCGGCGCGTCCGGGGCGCGCGGCGCAGCCCGCGCTGCTCGCCGCAACCGAAATTGCGAACCCCTACCCGCGCATGGTCTCGACCAATCCGCCGGCGGCCAATGGCGGTGGCGGCGACCGCAACTCCGTTCCGCTCTACGACCTCAAGGCCTGGACGATCACGAGCCACCGGCTGCTGACCATGCCGGTGCGGACCTCGGCGCTGCGGACACTTGGCGGACAAGGCAATGTCTTCGCCATCGAGTCCCTGCTCGACGAGATCGCAGCCCTGCGCGGCGAAGATCCGATCGCGTTCCGCTTGCGTCATCTGCGCGACGAGCGCGCAAAGGACGTCATCCGGGCCGCGGCACGACGCGCGCAGTGGAAACCGCGGAAGCAGGCCGGCATCGGTCATGGCGTCGGCTTCGCCCGCTACAAGAACACCGGGGCCTATTGCACCGCGATTGCGGAGATCGAAGGCACCGATGACATCCACGTCAAGCGGCTGACGCTCGCGGTCGATGTCGGCGAGGCCATCAACCCGGACGGCGTCATCAACCAGATCGAGGGCGGCGCGATCCAGGCGACAAGCTGGGCGCTGAAGGAACGCGTCCGCTTCGACCGGACGCGCATCTCATCGACGTCCTGGACCGACTATCCGATCCTCACCTTCAGCGAGGTGCCAATGGTGGACGTCGAGATCGTTCAGCGGCCGGAGATCGAGCCGGTCGGCGCCGGCGAGGCCGCCCACGGCCCGGTGACGGCCGCGATCGCGAATGCCGTTTACGATTGCCTCGGCGTGCGCGTGCGCGACCTGCCGATCACCCGCGACAAAATCATTGCAGCCATGGAGCTGGCATCGTGACGACAGTGAGCATTTTGAGCGGAGGCGCGGCACAAGGCCTGGTGCGCGGCCTCAGCGATTCCTTCAAGACACAGACCGGCTTCGGCATCGACGGCGAGTTCGGCGCCGTCGGCATCATGGCCGACAAGCTGCGCGCGGGAACGGCGGCCGATCTGGTGATCCTGACGCAGGCGCTGCTTGCAAAGCTTGCCGAAGAGAAGCTCGTCGTCCCCTCCTCGATCTCGGATGTCGGGCGGGTCGAGACCGCGCTGGCGGTCCGCAGCCGCGATCCCAAGGTGACCGTGAAGACCGAGGCTGACCTGCGCGAGGTGCTGCGCAGCGCCGACGCGATCTACGTCCCGGACACGAAAGCCTCGACGGCGGGGCAGCACGTCGCAAAGGTGCTGGATCAGCTCGGCATCGCCTATGAGGCCGCCTCGCGCCTCAAGATCTTTCCCAACGGCGCGACCGCGATGCGGGAGCTCGCGGCGTCCACCGCCGCCCATCCGATCGGCTGCACGCAAGCGACCGAGATCATCGCGACCGACGGCATCGCGCTATCAGGAGCGCTGCCGCCGGGCTGCGAGCTCGTGACGATGTACACGGCCGGCGTAACCACGCGGGCCGCACATCCGCAAGAAGCGGCCGCGCTGATCGCGTTGCTGACCGGCGCAGACCGCAAGGATCTACGCCAGCGCGCAGGCTTCACCGGCTAGATAACCGCTCTATGTGTGCAACTGGGTGAGGCCGGTCGGCGGACCGTCGACTGCGGTCCAGCCGCCATCGACGAACAGCGTGCTGCCGCTGACATAGCTCGCGGCGTCCGAGGCGAGATAGGCGACGGCTGTCGCGACCTCGTCGGCGCTGCTCCAACGGTTGAACACGGTGTGGCCGGCGTAGAGATTGTAGATATCGGGACGCTGCTTGAACGGGCCGGTCAGCGCGGTCTCGGCGATGCTCGGCGCGATCGCGTTGACGCGCACGCCGGAGCGTCCGACCTCGGAGGCAAAGCCCTTCACCAGCAGGCCGATGGCCGCCTTGGTCGAGCCGTAGACGCCGAGGCCCGGCTCGATGGTCACCGCCCGCACCGAGGAACAGGCAATGATGCTGCCGCCCTTCTGCTCGACCATGATGCGGCCGAAGGCCTGGAAGAACCAGACCGTGCCCTTGATGTTGAGGTTGAGGACGCGGTCGAGATCCTCCTCGGTGTAGTCGAGGATAGTCTTGCGGATGTTGAGCCCGGGCGTCGTCACCGCGATGTCGAGCCGCGAGAATTTCTGCATCACGGTCTTGGCCAGCGCATTGACGTCCGCAGCGTTAGCCGCGTCGCACGCAGCTGCCTCGGCCCAGCCGCCCTTCTCGCGAATGCCGGAGGCGGTTGCTTCGGCGACGTCGAGCGCGCGATCGGCGCAGATGACACGGGCGCCGAGCGCGGCCAGCGCCTCGGCCGACGACTTGCCGATCCCGGAGGCGGCGCCGAGCACCACGGCCGACTTGCCGGTGAGATCGAAGAGCTTGCGATAGTCAGTCACGGGTAGATTCTCCTGTATTGCTGCTATCCCTTGTAGCCCATCAGCAGGCGAGGCAGCCACAGCGAGAAGGCGGGGACGTAGGTCACGAACATCAGAGCTGCGATCAGGGCGGCGTAGAAAGGAAGGATGGTGCGCATTACCGCACCCACGGAGATGCCACCGATGGCGCAGCCCACGAACTGCGTGGTTCCGACCGGCGGAGTGTTCAGCCCGAGCGCGCAGTTGATCAGCATCAGCATGCCGAACTGCACCGGATCCATGCCCGCCTTCATCGCGATCGGCAGGAAGATGGGCGTGCAGATCAGGATGGTCGCTGCCATGTCCATGAACGTGCCGAGCACGAACAGGATGACGTTGATGAGCAGGAAGATGACCCAGGGTTGCGTCGAGACCCTGCTCATCATCTCGCCGGCGAAGTCGGCCACCTCGTAAAGTCCCATCAGATACTGGAACATGGTGGAGACGCCGATCAGCAGCAGCACCACGCCCGTGGTCTTCACCGCCTTGGCCGCGGCGCGCAGGAAGTTCGGCCAGGTCATGGTGCGATAGATGAAGAACGTCAGCAGGATCGTATAGGTGACCGCGACGGCCGCGGATTCGGTTGCGGTGAACACGCCGGACAGGATACCCGCCAGGATGATGCCGATGATCAGAAGGCCGGGCAGAGCGGCCGCGAGCGAGCGAAAAACCGCGGGCCAGCCCGGGAACTTGCCGGCCGGATAGCCTCGCTTCACCGCGACCGCGTAAGCGGCGACCAGCATGCACACCATCAGCACCAGCGCAGGCAGGAGACCGGCGGCGATCAGCGCGCCGATCGAGACCTTGCCGCCGGCGGCGAGCGCATAGATGATCATGTTGTGACTGGTCGGCATCAGTGCTCCGACCAGCGACGCATGGGTGGTGACATTGACGGCGTAGTCGGTGTCGAAACCTTCCTTCTTCATCATGGGGATCATCACCGCCCCCATCGCCGACACGTCGGCGACAGGCGAGCCGGACACGCCGCCGAACAGCGTGCAGGCGACCACGTTCGACATGCCGAGCCCGCCGCGGATGTGTCCGACGAGATTCTTGGCGAGCTGCACGATCTTGTCGGCAACGCCGCCATGCAGCATCAGCTCACCGCTGAAGACGAAGAACGGGATGGCGAGGAAGGAGAAGATGTTCATCCCCGACATCATCTGCTGGAAGATGACGGCGACCGGCAGGCCTTCGTAGAGGATGGTGCAAATCGCCGAGAGGCCGATCGCAAAGGCGACGGGGACGCCGAGGATCAGGAAGCCGAAGAAAGTGGCGCCGAGGATGATCAATTCCATGAGGGGACGACCTCTTCGCCGCGCAGGAGAGCGATGATGTGCTCGATTGAAAACGATACGATCAGGACACCAGAGGCGATCAGCGGCACGTAGCGGATGACCTCGGGCAGACCGAGATTTGGGATCTTCACGGTTCCGACCGACGCTCCGAGGATCCAGCCGTTATAGGCCATCGCAACGCCGAACCCGGCCACCAGGACGTGGATGACGATCTCGATTTTCTCTCGTGCGTGATCCGGCAGCATCACCAGCAAGCTGTCCATGCCGATATGCCCGGCATCGCGCACGCCGACGGCGGCGCCGATCAGCGTGACATACAGGATCAGAACCAAGGCAAGGTTCTCCGTCCAGGTCGGACTGGAATTGAGCACGTAGCGTCCGAACACCTGGTAGAAGACGATGGTGACGATGACGAGCAGCCCGGTCACCGACAGATACATGCCTAGCCGAGCGACGGGAGCATTGATCCGTGACAGCAAGCCGGTGGACGGGCGTCCGGCTACGTCCAGTTCGTGGTCTGCGACGTGAGGGTCTGTCATCCAAGTCTCCTTGCAAGTCTCCTTGCGCGCCTCCAACGCGTCGGTCCGGTGTCGCCAATCGGCGACGCCGGACCGACGCAATGGTCTTACTTCGTGTCCTGGATACGCTTGACGAGGCCCTTCAGCTTCTCGTCACCTGCGAACTTGTCGTACACCGGCTTCATCGCGTCGACGAACTCCGCCTTGTTGGCGATCGTCACGACCTGAACGCCGGCCGCTTCGACGGTCTTGCGGGACGCCTGCTCACGCTCGTCCCAGAGCTTGCGCATGACCGGAACCGATTCCTTCGCCGCCTTGCGGACCATCGCCTGGTCCTCCTTGCTCAGCGTGTCCCAGACCGTCTTCGACATCACGAGAACTTCTGGCGCCAGGGAGTGTTCGGTGATGTTGTAGAACTTGGCGGCCTCGAAGTGGCGCGAGGACTCGTAAGACGGCCAGTTGTTCTCGGCAGCGTCCACCAGACCGGTCTTGAGAGCGGTATAGACCTCGCCATAGGGCATCGGCGTCGGATTGGCCCCGAGGCTCTGGATCATGCCGACCCACAGATCGGATTGCTGGACGCGAATCTTCAGACCCTTGAGGTCCGCGAGCGACTTGATCGGTGCCTTGACGGTGTAAATGGACCGGGCGCCGCTGTCATAATAGGCGAGGCCGACCAGACCGGCGGGCGCCATGGCCGCCAGGATCTCGTCGCCGATCGGCCCGTCAAGGACGGTGCGCATGTGCTGCGTGTCCCGGAAGATGAAGGGCAGGCACAACGCGATGGTTTCCGGCACGAAGTTGTTCAACGGCGATGCGTTGATCCGCATCATGTCGAGTGCGCCGATCTTGAGCTGCTCGATGGTGTCCTTCTCGGAGCCCAGGGCACCGTTGGGAAACACTTTCACTCCGAGCTTGCCGCCGCTCGCCGCGGCGAGCTGCTTGCCCATGAACTTGACGGCCTCGACGGTCGGATAATCGGCGGGGTGGATGTCGGCGGAACGGAAATCGCGTGCGGTCGCCAAGGGGGCTGAGACCGCCAGCAGAGCGGCTGCGATGATGCCGGTGAGTATCTTCATCTGGGCTTCCTCCTGAGTTGATTATGTCGTTGGGCAGATGCTGCGGGCCGCCTTGGGTCGCTCCACTTCCGGTCTGAAGTCAAGCGCCATCGTCGTCCCTAGGGCGCGCGGCATTCTCTGTCCAAGCCAAATCCGGCATCGATCAATGCTAGAGTTGCATCGATGGATCAAACCGGGGTTTGGGCAGACAGCCGGCTCATCGTCCAGTTTTTCCGAAATCATCTGCCGTCTGGCACGGGAAGCGTTCATGCGCGTTGCTTGACGACGCCGGTGCGGCCCCCTCAAGATGCTGCGAAACGAAACGAACCATCCCGAGGAATGCCCATGCCGCGGAAGCTGATCGACATCTCCGTGCCGCTCAGAAACGACGTGACGGCGGATCCGCCGGGCAATCACCCGGCGATCCAGTACATCGATCACCAGCAGGGCCTGCCGCGGATGCTGCGGTTCTTCGACGGCCTCACGGCACAGGACCTGCCGGACGGCCAGGGCTGGGCCGTCGAGCAGGTCTCGCTGTCGACCCATAACGGCACGCATCTCGATGCGCCCTGGCACTTCCATCCAACCATGAATCGCGGCGAACGGTCATGGACGATCGACGAAGTGCCGCTGGAATGGTGCTTTCAGCCCGGCGTGAAGCTCGACTTCCGGCATCTCCCCGATGGCTATGTCGCGAGCGCGGACGACGTCGAGAAGGAGTTGAGGCGGATCGGGCATGCGCTGTCGCCGCTGGAGATCGTCGTCGTCAACACCGGCGCCGGCGCCAAGTTCGGCCAAGCCGACTATGTCAACTCAGGCTGCGGCATGGGCTATGAGGCCACCATGTATCTGCTCGAACGCGGCGTGCGGCTGACCGGCACCGACGGCTGGAGCTGGGACGCGCCGTTCGTCCACACCGCGAAGAAATATGCCGAAACGAAAGATGCCGGCCTGATCTGGGAGGGCCACAAGGCGGGGCGGCACATCGGCTATTGCCATCTCGAGAAGCTGCACAATCTCGACCAGCTGCCTTCGACCGGATTCACCGTCTCGTGCTTTCCAGTGAAAATCGAGCGGGCCTCCGCGGGCTGGACCCGCGCCGTCGCGATCATCGACGGCTAGCTGTCGAGCCCGCTCTCGGCGAGTTCGCGCAAGGCATCAATGTCGAGCACGACAATGGCGCCGTGCTCGAGACGAACCCAGTTGCGGCCCGCCCAGGCGCGCAATTGCTTGTTGATGCTCTCGCGTGTCATCCCCACCATCTCGCTGATCTCCTGCTGCGTGATGACAAGCGTGCCGCTGCCGGAGTCGAACTTGCGCTCTTCGGTGAGGCCGAGCAGTGCGCTGGCGAGCCGGCCCGGCAGATTTTGCAGGATCACCTGCTCGACCTGCTGGCTGGTCCAGCGCAGGCGCGCGCAGAGCAGCTCGATGAATTTCATTGCGAGCGCCGGCTGGCTCTTCACGAACGGCAGGAAGTCCCGGCGATCGATGATGTAGAGCTCGCAAGTGGTGTTGGCGGTCGCATCGGCCGACCTGGGGGCGCCGTCGAGCACCGCGATTTCGCCGAATATCTCTCCAGGACCGATCAGATTGAGAATGGCGTTGCGGCCGTCAGGCGACGAAGAGGAAATCTTCACCGTCCCTGTGATCACCGCGAACAGATTGTTGCCGGGATCGCCCTTGGCGGCGATCGTCGCGCCGCGCTTCACCGTGGTGTGCTTGGCGTAACGGCAGAGCTGATCCAGCGCCTCCGGCTCCAGATCCGCAAAGATCGGGTGCTTGCGCAGGACCGATAATTTATTCCCCGCCGCTTGTCGGGGGTCGTCGCCGGTCTTGTCCTGAGGCACGCCACTGGGCTCCTAAGACTGCGAGGCACTGGGGTCCCTGCGTAGTCAGTGTAGCCCAGTTTTTCAACCGGAAAGCATGCGCCCCCATTTGAGGCAAACGCGGCGAAAATGCCGCGGTCAGGCGCGAAGCCGGCAGCCGAAGGATGAGCCAATGCGTCCCAGTCGATGCAGAGTTGCAAGCGCCGCAAGCCGCCTTGCGTTGAGGCGCTGCCAACCATCCCGAACTCGCACGGCATAGCCCGCGCCGCGGGTGCCGCAAAATGCGACCGTGATCTCAGGAGCTTCGAGGCTTGACGTTCGGCTCGGGCCGGCTTGCGCTGGTCTGCCGGTCTGCCCAGACCAGTGCCCCGGCGAATGTGACAAAGATTACCACGACTATGATGCTCATAAGCAACGCGTCAGCCGGCATGATGGCCTCCCCTGTGGTTTCAGGCATTATTTGGGGCACGCGGCCGAATGCATTGATCCCGATCAAAATTGAGCCGCGCTGCGTCGGAATGGCTGCGGCCAAGGCCTCGACCTTCGCCGGATCGAGCAGGCTGATCCCGCCATGAATGATCTCGATCACGCCGTGGCGCTCCAGCTTGGTAAAGTTGCGGCTGACGGTCTCGATGGTCAGGCCGAGGTAGTCGGCGATGTCCTGGCGGCTCATTGGAAGCGGAACCGTGTCCGACGGCCCCTTCAGCGAGACCAGCCGCTCGCGCCAGCCGAGCAGAAAGGCAGCAACCTTTTCGTCCGCCGAACGGCGGCCGAGCAGGACCATGTGGTCCCGGGCCTGGTTCAGCTCGCGAATTGCCAGTTCGTTGATCCGCCTGAGGAGGTGCAGCCGGTCCTCGATGAAACGGCCGAAAGGTGCCTTAGCGAACTGGCATACGGTCACCGCGCCGATCGCATCGGCCGAAAAATTGTGCCTGCCCGAAACATTCATCCCCAGGAAATCGCCGGGCAAGGCAAAGCCCACGATCTGCCGGCGGCCGTCGGTCAGCAGCTTGTACAGCCGCATGACGCCCTCGACGAGATTGTAGAACGAGGTCGTGATGTCCTCCTCGGAGAAGACAGTCTCGCCTGAGGAAAAATGGACGCGCCGACCGAGATGCTCGAATTCCCGAAGCTCGATCGCATCCAACGACGAACAAACCGCCGATGCGCGGACGGCGCAATCGCTGCAGAGCTGCCAGTTCGGCTCAATCGTGACTACGGGCTTCATCGACCGCTCCAAGCGCCGGCTGCCCATCAGGCCCATTCCGCCGCGCGGCTGCATTTTACTGCACTGCGCCAAAGCCGGTTGACCCAGATCAATTTTGGAGGGAATCCCCGCCCTATTCTTCTCCCAGACTTAAACGGGGTCACTTTAAATGCTGCAAGGAACGCTGCGTCACGGGTTGATCGGGTTGCTTCTGATGACGCCGCCTGCCCTGGCGGCCCCGACCGCCGAACAACGCGGCAAGGCCTTCGCGCGAGCCAATTGCGCGCGCTGCCACGCGATCGACCGAGCGTCGAACAGTCCGCTCAAGGTCGCACCGCCGCTGCGGGCCCTGCACCAGCGTTATCCCATCGAGAGCCTTGGGGAGGCGCTGGCCGAGGGCATCAACACCGGCCACGCCGACATGCCGGCCTTCGAGCTCAGTCCGGACCAGATCCACGATCTGCTGTCCTACCTCAAGACCCTGGAATAGCCGGCGTCACACCGCCTGCACCGTCCAGCCGATCAGCTCCTTCGCGATGCGCGTGAAGGCCGTATCGAACGCTGCGACCGCTAGGGCCCGCTCGACCTTGTCGAGCTTTTCGCTGGTCTCGACAAGACGCGAGGCAATCACCTTGCCGTTCTTGTCGACGATCCGTGCCGACAGTCCGATCTCGACCCGTGTCTCCCCCTCCGTGGCAATGCGGAAGCGCCTGATGTCGATCAGCAGCTGATAGTCCGCCTGCCCGAGATCGGCCGTGCGCAATGGCGCGTGGGCGATGTCGTAATTCTCGAAACTGTCGATCAACCGCGCCTGCACCAGCTTGGGAATGCTGTCGGCCCAGAGGAAGTCCGCAAAGCCCGGATTATCGCCGCCGGGCGCGAACAGCATGCGCTGGGTCTGGAGCATGGCGACCGCTGTTGGCTCGGGAATGGCCAGTGACGCCGAGAGCGTCTTGCCGGCCGGACCGAGGTTCTGCGGCGTGCGCAGGTCATAGGTGACTTTCTGCGCCGGCGTTCCGCCACCGGTCATCTTCTCCAGGCCCGCCAGAATGCCGTCAATCTTGCCGGTGTTGCGCGCAAGTCCCTCCGAGAAGGTCTTGAGATTGGCGACGGTGTCCTTTAGCGGGCCCGAATTGTCCTCCAGCACGGTGTCGACCCGCCGCAATGCATCACGCGCGGCCTGCGTCATGCTCTGGCCCGCACCCGCCTCGGCAATCAAGGTCGGGGGCTCGCCGGATTTGGTGACCATGACGCCCCCCTCCAGCGTCACCACCGGCACCCCGGTCAGCCCCTGGAAATCGAGCCCGACCCTGCTGTCGGCGCGCACCGGCGTGGTTGAAGCAACCGATATCGTCGCATTGACGAAGCGCGGATTGTCCGGCGCAAGCCCGAGCTGGGTGACCTCGCCGACGCGGATGCCGTTGAACAGCACGCCGGCGCCGACCAGAAGACCGGGCACCGGGCCCTGGAATTGCACGTGATAGCTCGTGCGCGGCCCGATGCCGCCGGTGTTGTTCAGCCAATAGACGAAGCCGAACACCGCGAGGATCGCCGCAAGGACGAAACTGCCGATCAGCACGTAGGGAGCGCGGGTTTCCATGTCTCATCTCATCTCGTGTTGCAGCATCTGCGAGCGCTTGCCATGGAAATAGGCGCGCACCCAGGGATGCTCGGATTGCAGCAGTTCGCGCATCGGACCGATCGCCACGATCTTGCCGTCGGCGAGAGCAGCGACACGGTCGCAGACCGTGGTCAGGCTCGCCAGATCATGGGTGACCATGAACACGGTGAGGCCGAGGGTCTTTTGCAGTGTCCCGATCAGCGCATCGAAATCACCCGCCGCGATCGGATCGAGGCCTGAGGTCGGCTCGTCCAGGAAGAGGATCGGCGGATCGAGCGCGAGCGCGCGCGCCAGCGCGACGCGCTTGGTCATGCCGCCGGATAGCTCCGCCGGATATTTATCGGCATCCTGCGCCCGCAGCCCGACCATTTCGAGCTTGGCGATCGCGATCTCGTCCATCAGCTCCTGCGACAGGACGAGATTTTCACGGAGCGGAAACTGGATGTTCTGCCGGACCGTCAGCGAGGAGAACAGCGCGCCCTGCTGGAACAGAATGCCCCATGTCGTGGCCGCGCCTTCGGTGCGGCCACCGATTGGCCGTCCCGTGACCTCGATGCTCCCGCCTTGGCGCGGGATGAGGCCGATGATGGTTCGCATCAGGACCGACTTGCCGCCGCCGGACGCCCCCACGAGTCCGAGGATCTCACCGCGGCGCACGTCGAGCGACAGATGATCGAGCACGGTCTGCCGGCCGAAGCCGACCACGAGGTCGCGAACGCGGATCGCGAACTGCTCTTGCGATTCGCTCATGATCACATTCCGATCGAGGCGAAGAAGATCGCGAACAGGCCGTCGAGCACGATCACCAGGAAGATCGACTTGACCACCGACGTCGTGGTCTGTCGACCCAGCGACTCGGCGCTGCCCTTCACGCGCAAGCCCTCGCTGCAAGCGACTACTCCGATCACCAGCGCCATGAACGGCGCCTTCAGGATGCCCACCTCGAAATGGGCGACCGAGATCGCCTCATGCAGCCGCGCGATGTAGATCGCCGGCGCCATGCCGCCGTAAAACTGCGCGACCAGGCCGCCGCCATAGAGTGCGGCGATCGACCCGATGAAAGCAAGGATCGGCAGCGCAATGACCAGGGCCACAACCCGCGGCAGGATCAGGACGTGGACGGGATCGAGGCCCATGGTCGAGAGCGCATCGATCTCCTCGCGCATCTTCATCGAGCCGAGCTCGGCGGTGTAGGCGCTTCCCGAGCGGCCGGCGACCATGATGGCGACGATCAGCACGCCGAGCTCGCGCAACACCAGGATGCCGACCATGTCGACGGTGTAGGATTCCGCGCCGAACCTGCGGAAATGGAAAAATCCCTGCTGGGCGATGATGGCGCCGATCAGGAAGGTGATCAGCACGACGATGGGGATGGCCTGCCAGCCGATGCGGTAGAGCTGATAGATCAGCGATGTCAGCCGCAGCGAGCGCGGCCGGCGCAGCACGCCAATCACGGCCATGAACAACGCGCCCAGCATTTGAAGAAAGATCGTGACGTCTTCGCGCGCGCCGACCGTGGACTTGCCGAGATCGTTCAGTCTGAGCAGGACAGGGTTGGGTGCAGGCGTCGGCGCTGGCGTGTGGCGGTTGACCTGACGCACCTCGTCCATCAGGCCACTGAAATGGTCGGCGACACCGATAAACTCGGCCGATTGACCGGATGATGAGGCCCTGCGCGACAGCTTTTCCAGGACCCAGGCGCCGAGCGTGTCGAGCGCGCTGACGCCTGACATGTCCAGCGTCACGGTTCTGGATCGATCGACATCCGCCCCGACCGACCGGGACAACGTCTCCAGCATCGACACGTTCGCGGCAATCCACGGCCCTTCCGGGCACAATTTCAGCTCTTCGCCGGAGGGCGTTGCCAGCAACAGCGGTTCGGAGTTCACGCTTCCACCTCATCGGGACAACCGGGTCCCCATTCAGCCGGTCATTCTAGGCCAGCATGTGGCAGCCGGTTTGACCTGTCTCAAGACCACGGCGCGTCTGCCTCCTTGACGCAAATCAAGCGCGCTCGCGCCGGCGGGTCCTAGGTTTGATTCCATTCGACGGGGAAATCAGATCCATGTTCGACAGCGACAGGATGAGCGAAGAACTGCGCACGCTGAAGGTTGACGTCACACGCTTGCTGAGCACGGCCGGCGAGGAGATGTTCGACAGTTCGAAAGCCCGCGCGGAGGCTCTTGCCGATCAGATCAAGGCCGCGCTCGCCGAACTCGGCGAGACCGTTGACGCGGACCAGGAGCAGCTTCAGGGCCTCGTTGCGGACCGCCCGATCACATCACTTGCTTCGGCTTTCGCGCTCGGCGTGGTCGTCGGCTTCATGCTGCGGAGGCACTAGGTGAACACGGAAAATGTCGTCAAGCATTTGCGTGTGCTCTGGCGTACCGACAGGATTATCGCGGACATCAGGCTGCGCCACCTGCTGATCGGCCTCGGCTTGCGCGCCTTTGCGGCGCTGATCGCCGCGTTCGGGCTGCTGATGCTGGAGCTGTCCGCCTATTTCGCACTGGTGCAGATCTGGAGTGCCATTGGCGCGGCGGCCATCCTCGGCGCCGTCAATTTTGCCATCGCAGCAATTCTCTTCGTGATTGCCGGCCGGCCGCCTTCGGGTCGCGACATCGAACTCGCCAACGAGATTCACGGCGCATCCATCGAAGCTCTTCAGCTCGAGGCACGCACATTCCAGGCCCAGGTGTCGGGCGCCGTGCACCATCCGCTCAGCACGATGTTGCCCGTGCTGGTGCCGCTGATTGCGGTTCTGATCAAGACTTTGCGGAGAACGGCCAAGGAGTCCCCTGCCGCAAATCCGGCTGAAGCGCGCTCCTGACGGGCGCGCTCAAAGCTTCAGCCTGACGTCGCAAAGATCCGGCTCGGCCGGATCCGGCTTCACCTCGAAGCCGAGCTGCCGGCACATTTCGAGCATCGTGGTGTTCTCCCTGAGAACATCACCTGAGATCGCTTTGAGACCCTCCGATCTCGCGTAATCGATGATCAACTGCATTAGTGCCCATCCCAGTCCCTTGCCTTTGAGATCGGACCGCAGCAGGATCGCATATTCGCCGCTCTCGTAGATCGAGTCCGAATGGAGTCGGACCACGCCAACCATCTCACCGGTCGCCTCGTCGAATGCGATAAATGCCATCGCCCGCGCGTAGTCGAGTTGGGTCAGGCGCGCGATGAACTCGTGGGTGAACTCCTTCATCGGCGCGAAGAAGCGCAGACGAAGGTCGTGCGACGTGACATGCTTCAGGAATGCGTGGATGGTCGGCTCGTCCTCCGGACGCAGAGGCCGCGCGAAGATCCGCCAGCCCTCCTTGAGCTTGAGGTGGCGCTCCCATTGCGACGGATAGGCCCGAACGGCGAAGTTGGCGGCGCCGGAGCCGGCAAACTTCCGTTGCGGCGGCCCGACCGCGACGCGAGCATCGACCGCGGTCACGCCGGTTTCGTCCGCGAGCAGCGGATTGATGTCGAATTCGCGGATCTCGGGAATGTCGGCGGCCATCTGCGCCAGCTTGACCAGAACCATGGCGACGGCGTCGGGCTTCACCGCCGGCACGTCCCGGTAAGCGCGAAGCAGTCGTGACACGCGCGTGCGGTCGATCAGGTCGCGGGCCAGTTGCAGATCGAGCGGCGGTAGCGCAAGCGCCTTGTCGTTGATGATCTCGACCGCGGTCCCGCCGCGGCCGAACACGACGACGGTGCCGAAGGTCGGATCGTCGGCGAGGCCCAGGATCAGCTCGCGCGCCTTCGCCTTGACAACCATCGCCTGCACGATGACGCCCTCAATGCGGGCTTGCGGACGCAGCTTCCTCGCGCGGGCGAGAATATCGGTGGCGGCGGCGCGTACCGCCTCGACCGTCGTCAAATTGAGCACGACGCCACCGACATCGGATTTATGGACGATATCGCGCGACATGATCTTCAGCACGACGGTGGCACCTTGCGCAAAGATGTCTTTCGCGTAGGCGACCGCCTGCTCGACATCGGCCGCGGCGTATGTGGGCACCATCGCGATATCGTACGCTTCGAGCAGGTGCTTGATCTCGACGGGTTCGAGCCACTGGCGGCCGTCTGCGATGGCCGCAGCTACGATCTGCTTCGCGGCACGTGCGTCTGGCACGAAAGTATCGGGCATCGCGGGTGGAACCTGGCTCAGTTCCTCCACCACTTCGCGGTGCCGGACCAGGTGCATGAAACCGCGCACGGCGTCATCCTCGGTCGGATAGTTCGGGATGCCCGCGCCAGAGAGTGCCTGAACGATGTTCTGATCGGCTCCGACCCAGGCGGCCAGCACGGGCTTCGCCCATCGGCGGTGCTGCTCGCGGTACTTGCCGACGAGCTCCGTCACGGCCGTGGCGATGTCGGCAGCCGAGGCGATCGCGGTCTGCACGTTGAGGACGAGGACCGCGTCGTTGTCGGGATCGGCGAGCAGCACCTCGAGCGCCGCCGCGTAGCGCGCCGCATCGGCGTCGCCCACGATGTCGACGGGATTTGCGCCGGACCAGGTCGGCGGCAGCACGTCATCGAGTTTCTTGCGAGCGTCCGCCGAGATGGTGGCCGGAATGCCGCCGAGCTCGACCAGGCGGTCAATAGCGAGGACACCGATGCCGCCGCCATTGGTCAGGATGGCGAGGCGCTTTCCTGCCGGCGACTCGACGCGGCCGAGCGTCTCGGCGCAATCGAACAGCTCGCGCAGATCGGAGACCCGCAGGACGCCCGCGCGGCGGAACGCCGCGTCATAGACGGCGTCGGCGCCCGCGAGTGCACCGGTATGGGTGGCGGCCGCCTTCGCGCCCTGCGCCATTCGGCCGGACTTCACCACGACCACCGGCTTCACCCGCGCCGCGGCGCGCGCGGCCGACATGAACTTGCGCGCGTCCTTGATGGCTTCGATGTAGAGCAGGATCGCGCGGGTCTTGTGATCCATCGCGAAATAATCGAGCAGATCGGCAATATCGACGTCGATTTGATCGCCGATCGAGACGATGCCGGAGAAGCCGACGCCGCGCTGTGCGGCCCAATCGACCATGCCGGCCGCGATCGCGCCCGATTGCGAGATCAGCGCGAGATTCCCCGGCCCCGGCATGTGCGCGGCAAAACTCGCATTCAGGCTCACGCCGGGCATCATGATGCCCAAGCAATTCGGCCCGATCAGCCGCATCCCGTATTTGCGGGCCGCAGCGATGGCGGCCTCGTGGAGGGACCCCGGTCCGTGACCGAGCCCGGCCGAGACGATCAGGGCGCCCGCCGAGCCGCGTCGCCCGGCTTGATCGACAATGCCGGGAACCGCGCGCGCCGGCGCGGTGATGACCACGAGCTCCGGCACGAACGACAACTTGTCGAGGCTGTCCACGGCCGCGACGCCGCCGATCTCGGCATGGCGCGGATTGACGAGGCCGAACTGTCCCGTGAATCCAGCCTTGCGGATGTTCTCGAGAACGGCGCGTCCAACGGAGACCGGGCGGGCGCTCGCACCGACGAGCGCGACCGAACGCGGCGACAGCAGGTTCTTCAGACGATAGGTTGACATGAAAACAAATGCGCCCGGTCGGTGGCGGTTCCGATGGTTGACGATCAAGCCCGATAAACTGGCGACCCGCCTAGTAGGAGATCATAACCCAGCACGGTGGCTCGCCAATGACGGTCTTTGTCACACCGCCCCAAACAATCTCGTTCAGGCGCGAATGATGGTAGGCGCCCATCACGATCGCATCGATGGCATGGGAATTCGCCCAGCTTCCGAGCACCTTGCCAATCGAGCTGCCGCCGCCCGCCACGGTTTCGAACGAGGCGTAGACCCCGTGTTCCCTCAAGTGATCGACCAGAGCCGTCCCGGATTGCACGATCGCGTCGGACTTGTCGTCCGCCACGGTCACCACGCGGACTAGGGCTGCTGCCTGAAGGATAGGCAGCGCGTCGCCGACCGCACGCGCCGCACGCGCGGAGTGATCCCAGGCTATCATGATGTTCTCGAATTCCGGGCGCAGTTCGTCCAGATGCGGCTCCGGGCAGAGCAGCACGGGCCGTCCGGATTCGAACAGGAGCGTCTCGATGATGTGCTCGGTTCGGCTGTCGTGCGGCTTCACGGGGACCAGGGTGAGATCGCTGAAGCGCCCGTGTTCGGCCAGGACTGACGCGATCTGCTCTGCCGGCACCTTGGCCGACCGGCTTTGAGCGCGGATGCCGGTGCGGGAGGTTGCACGGGTGAACGCATCCAGGAGATGCTGACTGTCGCCCGCCCTTAGCGAGCCGTTTGCCTCGGCCGTATCGGGGAGCATCACCTTCGGCCGCACGAAAACATCCTCCTCGAGTGCAAGCGCGGTGATCCTGGCGCCGAGGTCGGCGGCAACGGCCACGCATTTCTCGATCGCAGCAAGGGCCGGGCCGCGCGGCTGACCGACGAGCGGTAGAAAGACGTCCTTGATGGCCATCGGGATTCTCCTCAGGCACCAAAATAGGCCGGCTCGGGTCCGGACGCTTGATCCTCGTCAAGCCCCGGGAACTCCGACCGGTCTGAGGGAGACAGCCGTTGACCGAAGTCAAGGACTGGCCGCGATCTGCTTCTATGGATTACCCTGATCGCGGGGCGAGCCGCCTTCCGACGCATCTGGACGTACCTGCTGGAATGACAGACGATTCTGCGACCCAGGACCGGATCTTTGCGGCACTCACCGCGGATCATCCAAACGTAAGGCGTATCGATACGCACGCAGCTTCGGTCTTTCTCGAAAGCAGGCGCGCGCTGAAAATCAAGCGCGCCGTGCAATTTCCGTTCCTCGATTATTCGACGCTCGAGAGGCGCAAGGCGGCGTGCGAAGAGGAGATCAGGATCAACCGGCCGCTGGCGCCACAGATCTATCACCGCGTTGTGGCGATCACGGAAGAAGCCGATGGAACACTGAAGGTCGACGGAAGCGGCCGGCCGATCGAGTATGCAGTCGAGATGTCGCGCTTCGACGAAAGCCGGACGTTGGATCATCTGGCCAAGGCCGGAGCGCTGGATGACACTTTTGCCTCGGCTGTCGCCGACGCGATCGTGGCTTCGCATGCGCAGGCTGTTCACGCCGAGAGCAACGCATGGGTTTCCTCCATCCCCGGCCTGATCGATGGCAACAGCAATGGCCTGCGGACCGACAATCATTTCGAAGCCGAAGAGATCGCAGAACTCGGCAGAGACTCGCACGCAATGTTCCTCCGCCTCCGGCCTTTGCTCGAAGAGCGCGGCCGTCAAGGCTTCGTGCGCCGCTGCCATGGGGACCTGCATCTTGCGAACATCGTCTCGATCGATGAACAGCCGGTGCTGTTCGACGCCATCGAGTTCGACCCCCAGATGGCAACCACCGACGTGCTCTACGATCTCGCATTCGGATTGATGGACCTGTTGCACCACGATCAGCCACGCGCGGCCAATATCGTGCTGAACCGCTATCTCGACGCGACTCCGGCCGAAAATCTCGACGCGCTCTCCGCACTGCCGCTATTCATGTCCATCCGGGCGGCGATCCGCTCCCAGGTCGCGCTGGCACGGCTGAAGTCGCCGCATCCCCATGATACGGGCATTCTCGACGGTGCACGGCGCTATTTTGGCCTCGCCCGCGCCCTGATCCAGCCGCCCGCTCCGCGGCTGATTGCAGTCGGCGGATTATCAGGTACCGGAAAGACGATTTTGGCACGCGCGCTCGCGCCGAGCGTTACGCCGCAGCCGGGGGCCGTCGTGCTGCGCAGCGACCTCGTCCGCAAGCAGATGTTAGGGGTCGAGGACACGGACCGGCTGCCGGCATCCGCGTACACGCCGGAGGTCACGGCCCGCGTTTACGACATGTTGGCTCAGCACGCCGGGCGGGTGCTGGCGCAAGGCCATTCCGCGATCATCGACGGCGTGTTCGCCCGTGAGGACGAACGAGACGCGGTCGCCGCACTGGCGCGCGAGCGCAACGTGCCGCTGAGCGGCCTATTTCTGGTTGCGGATCTCGCGACCCGGCAGGCGCGGATCGGCGGCCGCCGGGGCGACGCATCCGACGCCACGCAAGAGGTTGCCGCGCTGCAAGAGCACTATAATATCGGCCATGTCGGTTGGGCGACCATCGATGCATCCGGGACGCAAGAGCAGACGCTCCAGAACTGCCGGGACGCGATCGCCGAGAGCAAGTAAGGCAATCCGCAAATGGCGCGACCCAGCACGAATTCGACGGCCGCGCGCGTCAAGCCTGCGGCGAGGCGCAATGCCCTGCCCGGCCGCCTCAGCCCCGGCATGGCCTGCGACACGGCCTTCCGGATCATCGCCCGCCGTCACCTCGACGCCGTTCTTGCCCAGCATGACGGCACCTGCCGCGGCGATCCCGAGGCGCTGCACCAGATCCGGATTGCACTGACGCATCTGCGCACCGCCATCCGCTTCTTCTCACCGACGGTCGATGACGCCGTACGGCCGGAGGTCTGGACCGAGCTGAAATGGCTGAACAGCCAGCTCGGCATGGTACGGGACCTCGACGTTGCAATCGAGCGGGTCATCGCCGAGAGTGGCGGCGAGTTGACCGTGATTGCCGAACTCCAGCACTGGGACGAGAAGCGCACCGAGAGCCACCGCTTGCTGGCGCGCGCGCTGCAATCCTCGCGATATCGCCGGCTCGTCGAACAGACGTCAGCCTGGATCGAGAGCGGCCCGTGGTCGACCCGGCGCAGCAAGGAAGCGATCAGGCTACGCCGCTGCACGCTCGCCGACCACGCAACAGCGAAACTCACGGAATGGCAAAAGACGTTGCTCAAGAAAGCACGAAAGCTCCGCAAGCTTGACGTCGAGAAACGGCACAAGCTGCGGCTTCTCAACAAGCGGCTGACCTATTCGATCGAGTCGCTGGAGGACCTGTTCGCCGACGATTCGCTGACCAAGCAGAAGTCGATCCTCAAGCTATTGCGCAAGGCGCAAAAGTCCCTCGGGCAATTGAACGACGATGCGCGAGGGCAAACGCTGGCGGCGTCATTGAACGAGGCCATCCCCGAGGCGGGCATTCGCTTCCTCAACCGCAAGCGCGAAAAGAAACTGTTGCGGACCGCCTCGAACGCCTACCGGAAACTGGACAAGGCCAAGCCGTTCCGCTCCGCCGACCTTGCGCCGAATGCGGAACCTGAAGATTAGGTGTGGACGTAGTCTCCCGGCGCGTCGGGCAGGCTGTTGACGTTCCCAAACCCCATCCGTGGCGGCTCACCGAGTTCACCAGAGCGGGCAGTCAGCCATCTGGACCATTCTTGCCACCACGACCCCTTCGCATGCGGGGCCAGTTTCAGCCATTCGTCGCTGTCGACGTAGGGCGCATCCTCCGCCTTGGTCATGACCTGGTAGCTTTGCCCGGGCTCCTCGGGAGGCGCGACGATGCCGGCGTTGTGACCTCCGCTCGTCAACAGGAAGGTCACATCGGCATCGACCTGATAGTGAATCTTGTAGACGGATGGCCACGGCGCCACGTGATCCCTTACCGTGCCGACGACAAACATAGGCGTGTGGATGTCTGAGAGTGATATGCTCTTGCCGTCGACGTGGTAGCGACCTTCAGCCAGGTCATTGCTGAGGAACAGCTTGCGCAGATATTCAGAATGCATGCGATAGGGCAAGCGCGTGGCGTCGGCATTCCAGGTCATCAAGTCGCTCGGCGGTGCCCGCTCCCCCATCAGATAATTGTGCGAGAGCCGCGACCAGATCAGATCGTTCGAGCGCAGCAGCTGAAAAGCGCCGGCCATCTGCGTCGTATCGAGATATCCCCGCTCCCACATCATGTCTTCCAGAAACGAGACCTGACTCTCGTTGATGAAAAGCGTCAGCTCGCCCGCTTCGGTGAAATCCGTCTGCGCAGCAAGCATCGTGATTGTCTTCAGCCGATTGTCGCCGTCGCGTGCCATCGCGGCGGCCGCGATCGACAACAAGGTGCCACCAAGGCAGTAGCCAAGCGCATGAACTTTCCGGCGCGGCAAGATGCAGGCGATCGCATCCAGCGCAGCAAGGACGCCCGATGTGCGATAGTCATCAAACGCCACGTCGCGATCGGTCGCGTTCGGATTGCGCCAGGATATCGCAAATACGGTGAAGCCCTCGCCGGTCAGATATTTGACGAGCGAGTTCCGCGACGACAGGTCGAGGATGTAGTATTTCATGATCCATGCCGGCACGATCAGGATCGGCTCGGGCCGCACCGTTTCAGTGGTGGGATGATACTGGATCAGCTCGATCAACTCGTTCCGATAGACGACCTTGCCGGGCGAAATCGCGACGGCTTTGCCGACAACGAATTGTTCGTCGCCTGCCGGCTCCCTCGTAGGCAGCATGCGCATCAAGTCCCTGCACCAGTTCTGCCACCCGAGTACGAAATTCTCTCCCCCGCTCTGGAAGGCCTTCTGAAGGACCTCGGGGTTTGTGGCCGCGAAATTCGATGGCGCAAGCATGTCGAGCATCTGGCGTCCCGAGAACTCGACGATTGCTTCATTCGTGGGGGCGACGCCACGCACACCCGTCGCAGCATCGTGCCACCACCGTTCTCCGAGGAGAAACGATTGTGCCAAGAGGTTGAAAGGCGGGCTTTGCCACAATGGCGCTGCGAAGCGGCGGTCCTTCGCTTGTGGCTTGATCACCGACCAGGGGTTTTGGCCTGGTGCAGCGGCATGCGCGAGGGCGTCGAAATACCGGCTGGTGTCCCCTACGATGTCGCGCGCCCTCTCCAGTTGGCGCTGCGGTGCTGCTGCAAGATGCGAACTCCAATCGAGATAGGCGAGCGACAGCGCTAACGGCGAAATCCCACCGGTGAATCGCGCCAACATCGCATGGAAGGCCCGATCGAGCGGGTATGGTTCGGGCACGGGCGGCGCATCGGCAGCCGGAAGATGCTGCTGGACGATCGCGGCCGGCGTTGCGGAACCCTTTACCAGATCGACGGGCGGCTCGGACGTCAGTTGCCCTCCGGCCAGCAGGAGGTTCGACGCCTGCGTGACGTTCATGGCTGAATATTCTTATTGGCTTCTGATTTTCCGTCAGCGACAGCGCTGGTCAGCCGCGACCGCTCATTGAGCATGCCGAAGATGGCTGCCGCGACCCGCTCGCCATGCCGAAAATACCGATCGCAGTCGCGACGAATGAAGTCGAGCTGATGCTGACTGCATTCGCGGTACATGGTCGTCCAATCCTTCACGGAGTGAGAGCCGGCCAGTTTCGACGCGAACTCCGCAAATAAATGCGTTTCGGTTTGCGTTCGATCCAGGAATTCGTTGGTCATGAACACGACCTCTTCGAATATGAGCCCCTGCGCACCAAATGCGGTATCCAGCGCACGCTGGTTCGCGCTGGCCAGCCCTGCAATTGGATTGGAGGGCAATGGTTCGGCCGCAGGCTCTTGCAACTGGACGAGCTCACTCACGATCAGCCTCCTGGATCACCCACAAGGGGGTTTCTCCATCAGGGTACAGCCAGCCGGGCCGGGAACGTTGAGCTGCATCAAGTCGAACCAGCCATCGCAGTCGACTTTCCTCGATTGACCTGCGTCAAATCAAGTCGCGATGCCGAGATTAAGCTCAACTTCAGACGTCATCACAATCAGCGGAGTCCGCCATGCGCGCCCATCAGATCATGACCCGGTCGGTCATCTCGGTCACCCCAGACACTGGCATCGTCGAGGCGGCAAACATCATGCTGAAGCGGCATGTCAGCGGTCTCACCGTCGTCGACGATGCCGGCAAGCTGGTCGGCGTGGTCTCGGAAGGCGACTTCATCCGCCGCAGCGAAATCGGCACGGGACGCAAGCGCGGGCGCTGGCTGCGGTTCATTCTAGGATCCGGCAAATCGGCCGGCGACTTCGTCCACGAGCACGGCCGCAAGGTGTCGGAGGTGATGACCCCCTCGCCGGTGACCATCAGCGAGGTTACGGCGCTTTCCGAGATCGTCGATCTCATGGAACGGAACAATGTGAAGCGTCTGCCGGTGATCCGCGGCGACAAGATCGTCGGCATCGTGTCGCGAGCGAACCTGCTCCAGGCGGTGGCGGACCTCGCCCGAGACGTACCCGATCCGACCGCCGACGACGATCACATTCGCAACCGCATCATCGATACCATGGAGAAGAACGACTGGTGCCCGTTCGGGCTGAACGTCATCGTCCGCGACGGCATCGTTCATCTCAGCGGCGTCATCACCGAGGAGCGCGCGCGACAGGCCGCAGTCGTCGCCGCGGAGAATGTCAACGGCGTGAAGAAGGTGCATGACCATCTCTGCTGGGTCGACACCATGTCAGGAATATATCTGAACTCGCCCGAGGACGATGACCTCGCCAAGGCAAGCTGACAAGGCAAGCTGACCAAGGCAAGCTGAGCACGCACCGGCCGCAGTTCAGCGCGGGATGACGGCGGTGGCTTCGATTTCGACGCGCGCCGCCTTCTCGACGAGGCGGACGACCTGAACCAGCGCCATCGCCGGATAGTGCGCACCGAAGATGGCGCGGTAGGCCTTGCCGAGCTCTTTCAGGTTCGTCAGGTACTCGTCCATGTCGACGACGTACCAGGTCAGGCGCACCAAATGCTCGGGCTGCGCACCGGCTTCCGCGAGGATCGCGGCGATGTTGCCTAGGGTTTGGCGCACCTGCGCGACGAAACCCTCCGCGAGACGCTCCTCGGCATCCCAGCCGATGACGCCGCCAGTGACGACGATGCGTCCCTCGGCCGCCATGCCATTGGCATAGCCTTTCGGCACCGGCCAACCGGACGGCTGGAGCACCTGCGCCCTGGAGTGGGTTTCATCCTCGGCTGCTGTCGGCAGCACCGCGAGGTGCGGGCCTTTCGGCGGCGTCACGGACAATTCTCTATCCTTCTCTCATTCCGCCGCGACGCCGGAGGACGCCACCGCGGTCTGCGCCAGTTGCCGCAGGGCAAAGCGCTTTAGTTTGCCAGTCTCGGTCTTCGGTAGTTGCGTCACGAACTCGATCGCGCGCGGATATTTGTATGGCGCGATCTCGCGTTTGACATGCTCCTGCAACGCGGCCACGAGCTCGGCATCAGGCGTTACACCCGGCGCGGCAATGACATAGGCCTTCACGATCATGCCGCGCGCCTCGTCCGGCGCGCCGACGACCCCGCACTCGACGACGGAGGGATGCGTGAGCAGCGCCGCCTCGACGTCCGTGCCTGCGATGTTGTAGCCGGCCGACACGATCATGTCGTCCGAGCGCGACTGGTACCAGAAATAGCCCTCGCTATCCATCAGATAGGTGTCGCCCGTGATGTTCCAGCCATTCTGGACGTATTTGCGCTGCCGCTCGTCGGCGAGATAGCGGCATCCGGTCGGCCCGCGTATCGCGAGCCGTCCCATCGTGCCCGGCGGCAAATCATTGCCGGAATCGTCGACGATCTTCGCTTCATACCCCGGCACCGGCTTGCCCGTCGCACCGGGACGGATCTCGTCCTCGGTCGCGCTGATGAAGATGTGCAGCAGTTCAGTCGAGCCGATGCCGTCCATCAGCTTGATGCCGGTCGCCTTCAGCCAGGCATCGAATGTCGGCTTGGGCAGGGTCTCGCCGGCGGACACGCATTTGCGAAGCGAGGAAATATCGCGGCCCGGTAGCTTGCCAATCATCGCCCGGTACGCGGTCGGCGCGGTGAAACAGACTGTGGTCTTGTACTGCTCGATCGCATTCAGAATGTCGTCGGGCGCCGTCTTCTCCAGCACGACGAAGGAGGCGCCGATGTGCATCGGAAACAGCACGCCGCCGAAGCCAAACGTGAAGGCGAGCGGTGCAGAGCCGACGAAGCGATCCTTCTGCTCCGCGCGCAGGATGTTGCGCGCATAACCATCGCAGACCGCCAGCATGTCACGATGGAAATGCATGGTGCCCTTGGGATCGCCGGTCGTGCCCGACGTGAACGCGATCAGGCAGACGTCATCGGAGGCGGTATCGACGGCTTTGAACTCCGGACTTGCATCCCCCATCAGCGCCTCGAGCGAGTCACCGGCGCCGTTGCCCCAATAGACCACGCGCTTGAGACCGGGGGCTGCGGCTTTCGCCTTCTCCATCTCGTCGGCGAGCTTGCCATCGCAGAGCGCGAGTGTGATCTCCGCCTTCTGGATCGGATAGGACAGCTCCTTGGCGCGCAAGAGCGGCATGGTCGCCACGACAATGCCGCCGGCCTTGATCACCGCCAGATAGGTCGCGACCATCATCGGATTGTTGGCCGAGCGTAGCAGCACGCGCCCGCCGGTGACGAGACCAAGCTTGCCGACCAGCACATTGGCGATGCGGTTCACCAGCGTTTGCAACTCACGATAGGTGTAGCTGACGGCGGGGCTGATCACGCAGGGAGCGTCGCCGTGTTCCTGCTCGACCCAGCGGTCGAGGAAATAGCTGACGCAGTTCAGGCGGGGCGGATACTGCAGTTCAGGTCGTGTGAAGATGAATTCCGGCCACAACTCTCGCGGCGGAAGATGCTGCCGCGCGAATGTATCGACATGGGCGGACGCGGCACTGTCGTCACGCGAGCCCGAAACTTGAACCTTGGCGGCGTTGGCCATCGCACGCTCCTTTCAGCATGGAAAGCACCCGGCAGCACTAACTCGGAAACATTTTAGGCTTAAAGCAATTTCGCGCAATAGCGGATTTTGGGCATCCCGTGCTTTTTCCGGCGGCAAACGGGATGGTGAGTGCCTCGGCCGCAGCCTAGGCCCGGCGGCGACCGGCCGATTTCTGCGCCGATGCCTTGGTCTTGGCCAGCAGCCGCATCAATTCGCGCACATCCTTCGGCGTCAGATCGGCGAAGAGATCGGCGATCCAGGTTTCGTGTTCCGCGGCCATTCTGCGAAACTCGGCGCGACCGAGTTTCGTCAGCCGGATCACCTGGACGCGGCGGTCCGTCTCCGACGTGCGGCGGTCGAGATGACCGGATTCCACGAGGCGCTCGACGAGGCCGGTGACATTGCCGTTCGAGACCATCATGCGCTTGGAGACGTCGGACAGCGTCATGCCATCGGGCGCCTTGTCGAGCTGCGCCATCAGGTCGAAACGGGGCAATGTGACGTCGAAGCGTTGCCGCAACCGGCCACGGACCTCACCCTCGATCAGGGTCGTGCAGGTCAGGAGGCGCAGCCACAGCCGAAGCTCTTCGGCGTGATCCTCCGGAGTTTCGACGGCCTTGGTCTCGGAATCGAGCATGTTGATGCAGTCACTCACGGCCGACATTGGCGCCCGGCAGGGATTCCCAACGTTTTGAGCTTCAAATAAATCGAAGCCGGCTGCAAGCCTAAAGCCGCAACAATCAACCGCACGCCGATTTCTTTAGGCTTCAAATATTGGCGCGCCGCTTGCATGCACCGCTGCCCGCAGGATGACGACTTGAGCTTAGCTTGCCGCGGCAGCAATCATCGGCATAAACTTGGATTGGAGTAGCGGCTTGCAGCGCAAGACCGATCGCCACGAGGGACAGATCATGAAGACGCAAATGACGTTGGCCGCAGCCGCCTTGCTGCTTGGCACCGCGGTGAGCCCTTCCCTCGCCCAGGAGAAAATCAAGCTGGGTGTGATCGTGACGCTCTCGGGACCCGCCGCCGCGCTCGGCCAACAAGTTCGCGACGGCTTTGCGCTCGGGGTCAAGGATCTCGGCGGCAAGATGGGCGGCCGCGATGTCGAGGTCGTCGTGGTCGACGACGAGTTGAAGCCGGACGCAGGGGTCACCAAGGTCAAGGGCCTTCTGGAGCGCGACAAGGTCGACTTCGTGGTCGGCCCGATCTTCTCCAACATCCTCCAGGCGATCCATCGGCCGGTCACGGAATCGAAAACCTTCCTGATCAGCCCCAATGCCGGCCCCTCTACGTTTGCCGGCAAGGACTGCAACCCGTTCTTCTATGTGACCTCGTATCAGAACGATCAGGTGCACGAAATCCTCGGCAAGGTCGCGCAGGATCGCGGCTACAAGCGCATGTATCTGATGGTGCCGAACTATCAGGCCGGCAAGGACTCGGTTGCGGGCTTCAAGCTCGACTACAAGGGCGAGATCGTCGAAGAATCCTACATGCCGCTCAACACGCTGGACTTCCAGCCGGAGCTCTCCAAGATTTCGTCACAGAAGCCCGATGCGCTCTTCACGTTCATGCCGGGTGGCCTCGGGGTCAATCTCGTCAAGCAATACCGGCAGGCTGGCCTCGCCGACAGCATTCCGGTGCTCTCGGCTTTCACGGTGGATGAATCGACCTTGCCGGCACAGCAGGACGCGGCGGTCGGCATGTTCGGCGGCGCAAACTGGGCGCCCAATCTCGACAATCCCCAGAACAAGAAGTTCGTCGCGGCCTATGAGGCCGCCTATAACGGCGTGCCGGGCACCTATGCCTTCCAGGCGTACGATGCCGCGATGCTGATCGACAGCGCCGTCAAGGCCGTGAAGGGCGACCTCTCTAACAAGGACGCGGTCGCGGCCGCTTTGAAAAAGGCCGACTTCACCTCGCTGCGCGGCGCCTTCAAGTTCAACACCAACGGTTATCCGATCCAGGACTTCTACCTGACCAAGGTTGCCAAGCGCGCGGACGGCAAGTTCCAGACCGAGATCGTCCAGAAAGTCTTTGAGAATTACGGCGACCGCTACGCCAAAGACTGCAAGGCGGCGAACTAAGCCGCAGGTCGCGTCGAGGGAGGATCACAATGAAAAGCGAAATCACCGGCATCACGCGGGCCAATGAGGGCATCCAAGGCATCTCCTGGAACATCCTCGGCCAGACCTATGTGCCGAAGAGCAACACCGAGCACAGCTTTTCCTGGCATGCGACGCTGCCGCCGGGCACGTTCGTGCCGCCGCACATTCATCCCGACCAGGATGAATATCTCTATATGCTGGAGGGCAAGCTCGATTTCATGCTCGGCAATTCCGAGTCGCAGGCGACCGCGGGCGACCTGATCCGGCTCGGCATGGGCGTGCCGCACGGCATCTTCAACAAATCGGAGCAGACCGCGAAGGTGCTGTTCTGGGTGTCACCGACCCGCAAGCTGTTCGACCTGTTCTGGGGCCTTCACAACATGAAGGAGCAGAAGCCCGAGGACGTGGTGGCGATGGCCGCCGAGTTCAACATCCACTTCCTGCCGCCGCCTCCCGGCGGCTAGATTCACGCCCGCACCGCCGCAAGTCCCGGCACTGCGGCGAAGCCGGCCTTGGTGGCATAGCCGCGCACGATGGCTTCGCGCTGGGAATAGCTCAGCACGTTGTCGACATTATCGAAACCATCAGGCGCGAGCTGCTCGACAGCGTCGATGACGCCCTCGGGGCCTCCGCGCCGGTTGGACCGGACGATGTCCGCGGTCATGGGCAGGCGCTTCTTCTCGTATTCAAGCAGCGCCTGGCGCGGATGCTCGGCGCGCACCAGCGCGTCGGCGAGGCAGCGTGCATCGAGGATGGCCTGCGAGGCGCCATTGGAGCCAACCGGATACATCGGATGCGCGGCATCGCCGAGCAGCGTGACTCTGCCCGACGACCAATAGGGCAACGGATCGCGGTCGCAGGTCGGATATTCGTAGAACTCGGGCGTGGCCGAGATCAGGCTCTTCACGTCGACGTAAGGCACCGAAAAGCGCGCCACATGCGGCATCAGCTCCTCGCGCCGGCCCGGCCGCGACCAGTCTTCCTTGCGCGGCGGCGGGGCATTGCCCTCGCCGACCTTCACCAGCACCGCCCAATTGGTGAGACGGCTCGCCGGGCTCGATCCCTCCGCAATGGGATAGATCACCACCTTGGCGTTGAGGCCGCCGGCGACGATCATCGATTTGCCGGTGAGGAACAGCGGCCAATCCCGCGCACCGCGCCACAGCATCAGGCCGTTCCAGCATGGCGGCCCCTCGCTCGGGAATAGCGTGTCACGGACCCGCGAATGGATGCCGTCGGCACCAATCAGAATGTCGCCGCGCGCAGTATGGATGTGTGCGCCTGAGCGGTCGAAGAAGTAAGCGGTGACGCCGCCCTCGTCCTGCGTGAAGGCGCCGAGGCGGCAGCCGGTGTGGATGGCCTCCGGCCCGAGCCGCTCCTCGACCGCCCGATGGATGACGCCTTGAAGGCGGCCGCGGTGGATCGAGAATTGCGGCACATCGTGGCCGGCGTCGATGCCGCGGGCCTCGCGCCAGACTTCCTGGCCGTGGCGGTTGAGGTAATAGAGCTGGTCGGTGCGGATCGCGACATCGTCAAGCTGCTGCAGCAGACCGAGACCTGCCAGCTCGCGCATGGCATGCGGCAGCGTGTTGATGCCGACGCCAAGCTCGCGGATGGTGTCAGACTGCTCGAAAATCTCGCAAGCGAGGCCCCGCGAGCGCAGCATCAATGCGGTGGTGAGACCACCGATACCGCCACCGACGATAATCGCCTTCATCGCCCTCACTCCACTCGGTACACACCAGGCAATACGGCCAAATTCGCACGGGCGGTCACTCCGCCGCAAGCGGCTTTGTCGCCTCCGCCTTGAGCTCGGCCCGGGTCTTGGGCTTAGCCTTAATTCTCAGCTCCTCGAGATCCTGCCGGTCGCGCACGCTGTTGCGGAAAATCTGATCTTTTCCGGGACGATATTGCGGAGGACAGAACGCGTCGTCCGCCCCGTACCAGGCCGCCGCCCTCATGGTGAATGAGGGATCGACCAGATGCGGCCGCCCGAGCGCGACGAGGTCCGCCCGGCCGGCAGCCAGGATGGTGTTGGCCTGGTCAGCCGTCGTGATGTTGCCGACACACATCGTGGCCACGCGCGCCTCATTGCGGACCTGGTCGGAGAACGGCGTCTGGAACATGCGCCCGTAGATCGGCTGCGCATCGCGCACGGTCTGTCCGGTCGAGACGTCGACGAGATCGACGCCGGCTTCGGCAAACGCGCGCGCGATCGCCACCGCATCGTCGCCGCCGATGCCGCCCTCGGCCCAGTCGGTCGCGGAAATGCGCACAGACATCGGCTTGTGCGACGGCCACGCGGCCCGCAGTGCCTCGAAGATTTCGAGCGGGAAGCGCAGGCGATTGACCAACGAGCCGCCATAGTCATCCGTGCGGGTGTTCGTCAGCGGCGAGATGAAGCTCGCAAGCAGATAGCCGTGGGCGCAGTGCAGTTCGAGCATGTCGAAGCCGCAGCGCTCGCCGCGCTCGGCCGCCGCGACGAAAGCATCTCTCACTGCGTTCATGCCGGCGCGATCGAGCTCGCGCGGAACCTGGCTGTCGGGGAAATAGGGCAGCGGCGATGCGGAAAACACCTCCCAGCCGCCTTCGTCCAGCGGACGGTCCATGCCGTCCCACATCAGCTTGGTCGCCCCCTTACGCCCGGCGTGCCCCAGTTGCAGGCAGATTTTTGCGGCTGAATTGGCATGGACGAAATCAACGATGCGCCGCCAGGACGCCTCCTGCTCGTCGTTCCACAATCCTGTGCAGCCCGGCGTGATGCGGGCGTCGCGGGAAACGCAGGTCATCTCC
This sequence comes from Bradyrhizobium sp. WSM4874, assembly GCF_055811835.1. Classification (NCBI taxonomy): domain Bacteria; kingdom Pseudomonadati; phylum Pseudomonadota; class Alphaproteobacteria; order Hyphomicrobiales; family Nitrobacteraceae; genus Bradyrhizobium; species Bradyrhizobium sp. WSM4874. The sequence goes on along the minus strand of NZ_JBVVPR010000023.1, from coordinate 46,685 downwards.
GTGAAGATCAGGCCGGCGCCGCCGATCGCGCGCGAGCCGTAGTGCACCAAGTGGAAATCGGTCGGCACGCCCTCCTTCGCCGAATACATGCACATCGGCGACACCACGGCGCGATTGGCGATCTCCATCTCGCCTAGCCGGAAGGGCTGGAACAGCGGCACCATCGGCTTCTTGGTGTCGACGTCGAAACCGCTGTCACGAACACGCTTGGCAAACGATGTTTCGACCTCCGCCACGAAGTCGGGGGCGCGAAGCTTCAGATTGTCATAGGTGATCGCCTTCGAGCGCGTCATCACGCCGAAGGCGAACTGCACAGGATCGAAATCCCAGAAGCGGTCGACATGCTCGAACCAGACCAGCGAGACGTCGGCGGCGTGCTGCGTCTTCTCGACCTCTTCGCGGCGGCCGTGCTCATAGACGTCCAGCGCCGCCTTGATGCTGGGCGCCTTCTCCATGGCGTCAGCCAGCGCGATCGCGTCTTCCATTGCGAGCTTGGTGCCCGAGCCGATCGAGAAATGCGCGCTCGCCTTGGCGTCGCCGAGCAGAACCATGTTGTCCTTGACCCAGCGCTTGCTGCGGATCATCGGGAAGTTGCGCCACGTCGAGCGGTTGGTGAGCAGTTGATGCCCATCGAGGAACCAGCCGAAGATCTCGGCCATTCGCGCAGCGGACTGGGTCTCGCTCAGGCCCGTCAGCCCGGCGCGTTCGAACGTCTCCGGATCGGTCTCGAAAATCCAGGTCGAATGTCCGGCTTCATATTGATAGGCATGGGCAATGAACGGCCCCCACTCCGTCTCCTGGAAGATGAAGGTGAAGGCATCCAGCGGCCTGGTCGAGCCCATCCAGGCGAATTTGTTGGTACGGAGGTCGACTTCCGGCGCGAAATGATCGACGTATTTGTCGCGGAAGCGGCTGTTGATGCCGTCAGCGACCAGGATCAGATCGGCGTCGGCGAAGCGGGATTCATCCTCGACGTCCACTTCGAAATTCAGGACGACACCCAGTTCGCGCGCGCGCGCCTGGAGGATCAGGAGCAGCTTCTGCCGCGAGCAGCCACAAAAGCCATTGCCGCCGACCCGATGAACCGTTCCGCGGAAGTGCACGGCAATGTCGTCCCAGTACGCGAATTCCTGGGTGATGCGACGATAGCTCGGAAGGTCGTGCTTCTCGAAATTATCAAGCGTGGCGTCCGAAAACACCACGCCGAAGCCGAAGGTGTCGTCGGCGCGGTTGCGCTCGTATACCGTGATCTCGGCGCTCGGTCGCTGCTTCTTCAGCAGGATTGCAGCGTAGAGACCCGCAGGTCCGCCACCGATGATCGCGACTTTCATGGGAGCCTCGCCAATTCAACCCGGCGAAACTATTTTAAGCCTAAAATAATCGGGCGCAAGTCCCGATTGCGGCAGGCTGCTGACAAAGCCCGGCCTAGTCGCCCCTGAAGACCGGCTTGACCTTGTTGGCGAAAGCCTCGAAGGCCCGCTCGAAATCGGCCGTCGTCATGCACAGCGCTTGAGCAACGGCTTCCGCCTCGATCGCCTCCTCCACCGACATCGCCCATTCCATGGCCAGCATCCGCTTGGTCATGGTGTTGGCAAAGGTCGGCCCCTCCGCGATTTGCCTGGCCAGCACTTGCGCTTGGGGCAGCACCTGCTCCGGCGTGACGAGGCGGCTGAAGAAGCCCCAGCGCTCGCCCTCCTCCGCAGTCATGAACCGGCCGGTATAGAGCAACTCGGAAGCGCGGGACTGTCCGATGATCCGCGGCAGGATCGCGCAGGCGCCCATATCACAACCGGCAAGGCCCACCTTGTTGAAGAGGAATGCGACCTTGGCCCCGCTCGCCGCAAGCCGCATGTCCGACGCCATGGCGATGATCGCGCCCGCGCCGGCGCAAATGCCTTCAACCGCGGCAACGATCGGCTGCGGGCAGGCCCGCATCGCCTTGACGAGGTCGCCGGTCATCCGCGTAAACGCCGTCAGCCCCTTGGTGTCCATCTTCACGAGCGGACCGATGATTTCGAACACATCGCCGCCGGACGAGAAATTGGCACCAGCGCCGGTCACGACGATGGACTTGACCGCATCGTCGAACGCGCAAGCGCGAAAGAAATCGGTGAGTTCGCGATAGCTCTCGAAGGTCAACGGATTCTTTCGTTCCGGACGATTGAGCGTGACTGTCGCAACACCATCGACGACGGCCAGCAGGAAATGCTGCGGCGAATAGTCCGCAAGCGGTAAGGTCACGGGATTGGCTGGTCTGCTCATGCGATCTCCTTGGCTTCCTCGTTCCGCGCCTTTGCCATGCGCGCTAAATCTCACCACCGGCAACAGCGATTGCCTGCCCGGTGATTGCGCCGGCGCCCTCGCCGCACAGCCAGAGCACGGCATCCGCGACCTGTTGTGGAGAGATCAATCGCCCTTGCGGATTATGTTTCGCGAGCTCGGCAATAGCCTGCTCGCGGCTGCGTCCCGTCTTTTTCATGATGTTCTCGATGCTGCCGGCGACCAGATCGGTGTCGGTGAAACCGGGACACACCGCGTTTACGGTCACACTGCTGGCAGCCATCTCGACTGCAAGGGAACGCACGAGACCGACAACAGCATGCTTGGCCGCGGTGTAAGCGCTGACGTAGGCATATCCCTTGAGCCCCGCCGTCGACGCGATCGCGACGATACGGCCATAGGGACGATCCTTCATCCCTGGCAGCACACCGCCGATAGCATGCACCACGCCCATAAAATTGACGTCCATCATGCGCGCGAACAGGGCGCTGTCGGATTTGGAGAACGGCGCGGACTCGGCGCTTCCCGCGTTGGCGATCAAAATATCGATCGGCTTCCGCGCGCTCACTTGAGCGATGGCGACTTTCAATGAGGTTTCGTCGGAGACGTCGGCGATGGCCGCAAAATGCGCTGCCCCTGCGCCGACAGCCTCTTCAAGCGTCGCAGCGTTCCGCCCGAGGACGGTCACCGTGGCACCGGCCTCGACGAGCGCGGCTGCGATGGCGCGACCAATGCCGCGACCGCCACCGGTCACCAGCGCGTGCGGCGAATGCGGTAATCCGGACATGCGCTGGTTTCCTTGCATTCTGCTGATCGCTCTCTCGATATATTTTAACCTTCAACCTTTTGCAAACAAGCCTCCACTTCGACCCGCAGCGCCGCAGGCAGAAGACGGCCTGAAAATTGCTTTAAGTATAAAATTATCTCTTCCCATCCCTCACAGGCCTGTTAGCATCGAAGGGCCGAGCAAAAGGATGTCGCGTGTCGCAGCCTGCGCCAATGATAACAAAGGACGGCCGCTTCGCCTATGAAGCCGCGGGCGATCCGGACGGGACACCTCTGATTTTCCTGCATGGCATTGGCGGTGCGGCACGGGCCTGGCGGCAGCAGCTTGCCACATTCGGCGACCGCTTCCACGCGATTGCATGGGACATGCCGGGCTATGGCGGATCGGCGCCGCTCGCCAGCGTCAGCATCGCTGCCCTGGCGGATGCGCTTCAGCAATTCATCGAACAGCTTGGTGCGAGCAAGCCAATTCTGGTCGGCCATTCCATCGGCGGCATGATCGTCCAGAAATGGCTGGCGCACTCCCCAAAACTGGCACGCGCGGTCGTGCTGGCGCAGACCAGCCCGGCGTTCGGCAAGGCCGACGGCGATTGGCAGAAATCGTTTATCGCCGCACGGCTCGGGCCGCTCGATCGCGGCGAAACGATGAAGTCGCTGGCGCCCTCTCTGGTGAAGGAACTGGTGGGCGACGATCCCGATCCCAAGGGAATGGAGGTTGCACGCGAGTGCATGGCAAGCGTACCCGAGGCGAGCTATCGCGCCATGATGCTGGCCTTGATCGGCTTCGACCAACGCAGCACCCTCAAGGACATTTCCATCCCGACGCTGCTGCTGTCCGGCTCCAAGGACAACAACGCGCCAGCGCCGATGATGGCGAAGACGGCGACCTACATTCCTTCCGCGGAATATGTCGAACTCGACTCTGTCGGCCATCTCGCCAACCTCGAACGCCCCAACGCCTTTGACGAGGCCCTCGGCCGGTTCCTGAATTCCGTCGCGGCCAAAACGTAGGATGACTGCGCAATGACCATGCAAGTCAGCAAGACCATCGGCGCGACTGACAAGGTCGCGCTGGATGCGCCGATCTTCGATCCCGTTGCATTCCGACTGAGCGACGAGCAGGCCGGCATTATCGCGCGCGCGCGAGAGATCGGCCAGAGCGTGTTCGCTGGCCGCGCCGCGACTTACGACCGCGAGGCGATCTTCCCGTCGGAGAATTATCGCGACCTGCATCGCGTCGGCTTGCTCGGTATTGCCGTCCCCAAGAAGCATGGCGGGCTCGGGGCGAATTATCAAACTTACGCACTGGCGGCAGCCGAAATCGGCCGCTATTGCGGCGCGACTGCGCTCACTTGGAACATGCACGTCTGCTCGACGCTGTGGTCGGGCCCGCTCGCCGACGATCTCGACATGGATGCAGAGACCCGCGCCGAGCACGAGCGGCGACGTGCAGTCCACTACAAGCGCATCGTCGAGGATGGCGCGATCTATTCGCAGCCCTTCTCCGAGGGCGGTGCAGCAGCGGCAGGCGGCGTCGCTTTCGGCACGGAAGCAAGGCCGGTCGCCGGCGGCTGGATCGTCAACGGCAAAAAGATCTTTGCATCACTCTCCGGCCATGCGGACTATTACGGCGTTCTCTGCACTGAGATCGAGGAAGGCGAGAAGGCTTCGCGCCGCAATACGCTTTACCTCGCCATCCCCGCAAAATCGGAAGGCGTCTCGGTCGTCGGTGATTGGGATCCGCTCGGCATGCGCGGAACGGTCTCGCGCACGCTGCTGTTCAAGGACGTGTTCGTGCCGGCAGATTCGGCGCTGATGCCGCGGGGCGTCTATTTCCAGGCCGCGATGCGCTGGCCGCACATGTTCCTGACGCTGTCGCCGACCTATATGGGCCTGGCGCAAGCCGCCTATGACTTCACCGTGCGCTATCTGCGCGGCGAAGTACCGGGCATGCCGCCGGTCAAGCGCAGGATGTATCCGACCAAGCAGATTGCGGTCGCGCAGATGCAGATCAAGCTCGAGCAAATCAAGGCGATCTGGTTCCAGGCGGTCACCGAGGCGCGCGCCAATCCGAGCAAAGAGCAGGTGCTGCGCGCCTATGCCGCGCAATATTCGGTCATGGAGGGCGCCAATGAGCTCGCTGCGCTCGCGATCCGCACCTGCGGCGGTCAGGCCATGCTCCGTTCGCTGCCGCTCGAGCGGATCTATCGCGACAGCCGCTGCGGCTCGCTGATGTTGCCCTGGACAGCCGAGCTCTGCCTCGACCGGATCGGGCGCGAGGCGCTGTACGAGGCCGGCGAAACGGACGACTAACGGTGGATCTCTGTAGTCTGATCGATCGCAACGCGGCGTTCGCGCCAGACAAGACAGCCATTGCCTTCGAAGGCGAACGGTTGAGCTATGCAGCGTTCGCTGCACGCATCGAACGCACGGTGGCGACATTGAAGCAGGAGCTCGGCGTCGGTCGGGGCGACCGCGTTGCGATCCTCAGTCTGAACCGGCCGGACTATCTGGTTCTGCTCTATGCCTGCGCGCGGCTCGGCGCGGTGCTGGTGCCCCTGAACTGGCGGCTGGCTATCGCCGAGCAGCTTTTCATTCTCACCGATGCCGGCGCCAAGGTTTTGGTGCTCGAGCAGGCATTCGAGGGGATCCTCGCCGAGCTTCAGGGGACTGCTGTTGTCGGGCTCGATTTCGAGCCGCCCCGCGGCATGACGCTCGAAAGTCTGCTGGCCCGCAGCGAGGGCACCGGCCGCAACCCGCACACTGATCTCTCCTGCCCGCTCCTCATTGTCTACACGTCAGGAACGACCGGACGCCCCAAAGGCGCGGTGCTGCGCCAGGAGGCATTGTTCTGGAACGGCGTCATGAGCCAGCACATGCACAACATGACGTCCGACGACCACGTGTTGACGCTGCTGCCGTTCTTCCACGTCGGTGGCCTCAACATCCAGACCACCGCGGCGCTCCAGCTGGGCGCGATGGTCACGGTTCACGCACGCTTCACGCCGGACACCGCGCTTGCAGCCATCGAACGGGAGCGGCCAACCTTGACCGTGATGGTGCCGGCAATCATCCAAGCCGTAAGCGAGCATCCCGCCTGGACCACGACCGACCTTTCGTCGCTCAAAGCCGTCGCGACCGGCTCGACCATCGTGCCGCCGCATCTGATCGACCGCTTCGTCGCGCGTGGCGTCCCGGTGCTTCAGGTCTACGGCTCGACGGAAACTTGCCCGATTGCGGTCTACACCCGGCTTGGTGGCGATCTCTCTCGTGCGGGATCGACTGGACTTGCCGGCCTGTGCTGCGAAGCGAAAGTGATTGATCCCGCCGGCAGCGAGGTGCCGGCGGGCGCGCCGGGAGAGATCGCGGTGCGCGGGCCCAACGTGTTCTTCGAATATTGGGGCAATGCGGACGCCACGCGCGATGCGCTGCACGACGGCTGGTATCGTACCGGCGATATCGGCCTGTGCGACGCGGACGGCTATTTCTGGGTGCGCGACCGCAAGAAGAACATGATCATTTCCGGCGGCGAGAACGTCTATCCGGCGGAGGTCGAACGCGTCCTGCTCGAACATCCCGATGTCAGCGAATGCGCGGTGATCGGCCGGCCCGATCCACGCTGGGACGAGGTGCCCATCGCCTACGTGATCCCGCGATCTGGCGGTCGTCTGGAACCTGAAGCGTTGAAGGTGCATCTCCAGGCCCAACTCGCCCGCTACAAGGTTCCGCGTGACATCGTTTTCGTCACCGACCTGCCGCGCACGGCGCTGGGCAAGGTCCAGCATTTCCTGCTGAAGCAGCTTGATGCGCAATCGCGCGCGCAAGGAGAAGCATCTTGAGGATTGCGGTTCTGGGTGGGGGAAACGGCTCTTTCGCGGCCGCGGGCGATTTTGCGCTATCGGGACATGAGGTCCGGCTCTGGCGCCGCGACGCGGATCAGGTCGCAGCACATCGCGCCGCCGGCTCGCGCATCCTGGTGAAGGATCATAACGGCTCTCACGACGTCAAGCTCGCGCTGGTCACGACCGGCATCGCCGAAGCCGTCAACGGCGCAGAGCTGATCCTATGCCCCGCCCCCGCCTTCGCGCAGCCTGATATTGCGCGCCTGCTTGCTCCACATCTGCGGGACGGACAGGTCGTGTTTCTGCCGCCGGCCACGTTCGGCTCGATGATCTTCGCCCGGGCTGCGCGGGATTCCGGCAACCACGCCAAGGCGTGCTTTGCAGAAACCGGGACCTTGCCCTGGCTGACCCGCAAGCACGGGCCGTTCGAGGTCGCGATCACCATCCGCGCCAAGCGACTGCCGGTCGGCGTTTTCCCGCTCGATCAGGCGCCGCGCGCACTTGAGGTGATCGGACAAGCTTTCCCCGGCGCGGTCGAGCCGTGCGGAGATGCTCTCTCCGGTGCGCTGATGAACGCAGGCCCGATTATCCACCCGCCGCTGATCGTGATGAATGCAGGCCCGATCGAGCATTTCGAAAAGTGGGACATTCACAAGGAAGGAACGCAAGCCGCGATTCGCCGGGTCACCGACGCGCTCGACGCCGAACGGATCGCCGTCCGTGAGGCGCTCGGATATGGCGCACCACATTTTCCGCTCGCCCATCACTATGCCAAGGAAGGCGAGATCTGGATGTACGGCCGCGGCTCGCACGACCGGCTGACCGATTCCGGCGACTGGCGCGAGCGGATCATGCTGACCGAGCACCGCTACATGAGAGAAGATTTGCGGCTTGGGCTATCGCTGCTGGTCTCCGTCGCCGGCCTAGCGGGCGTGGCTACGCCGCTGGCCAAGGCATTCCTGGCCATTGGCGGCGCAATCTGCGGTGAGGACTTTGCGCAAGGCGGCCGAACCCTCGAGACGCTGGGGCTCGGCAATCTCGGCAAGGCCGATTTGCAGACGCTTCTTCGCGGGGGATTTGACCGATGACCAGCCGAGCCATCATTGCCTGTCTCGGGGCCGGCCGCATGGGGCGCGGCATCGCGGTCGCGTTTGCCTACGCGGGGCATACGGTCACGATGATCGACATCAAGGCCCGTTCAGTGGAAGATTTCGCCAGGCTGGAGGCAGATGCGCTCGGCGAAGTCAGGACGACCTTTGCCAGCCTGTCGAAGCTGGGGCTACTGACCGAGGCGGATGTCGATCCGCTGATCGCACGGGTCTCGGTGGTGCCGGCCAGCCAGAGCGGTGCGGCACTGTCCAATGCTGGAATAGTCTTTGAAGGGGTTCCCGAAGTCGTCGAGCTCAAGCGAGATGTGCTGGGGGCGGCCTCAAAACAAGTCGGCCCCGATACGATCATCGCATCGACGACCTCGACCATTCTTGTCGACGATCTCTCGGGCGCGATCGTGAACCCTCGCCGCTTCCTCAATGTGCACTGGCTCAATCCGGCCTATCTGATCCCGCTGGTCGAGGTTTCGCCCGGTAAAGCCACCGATCCCGCTGTCATCGACGAGGTCAAGGCGCTGCTCGAAGGCATCGGCAAGGTGCCGGTGGTCTGCGCGGCGACGCCCGGCTTCATCGTTCCGCGGATCCAGGCGCTGGCGATGAACGAGGCCGCGCGCATGGTCGAGGAAGGCGTCGCCAGCGCAGAAGACATCGACAAGGCGATCCGGTACGGCTTCGGCTTCCGTTACGCCGTGCTTGGGCTGCTCGAATTCATCGACTGGGGCGGCGGAGACATCCTCTATTACGCGAGCCGTTATCTCGAAGGCGCACTCGGCAGCGACCGCTATCGTGCGCCGGAGGTCATTTCGCGGAACATGCACGAGGGCCGGATCGGCCTGCGAACGGGCGCAGGCTTTCTCGATTATTCAGGCATGGACGTCGACGCTTATCGGGCAAAACGGCTTCAGGCCATGGTCGACCTGCTCCGCCACTTTGACCTTGCGAGGCCACCGGTGCTCGATCGGAACTAGCCGAAGACGTCCTGCAGCACCCCTTCACGCACCACCGCGACACCGTCGAGCTCGATCGTCGTCCCCATCATCGGCAGATCGAAATGGCCCGCCGTGTAACGGCCGGCGAATTCGTTGGCACCGGTCGAGAACAGGAAGTTGCCGGAGACGGCACGAATTTCCGTGCCGTTGGTGTCGCGCTGATCATACATCGACAGCGCCTCGTAGCGCGCGGCCGGATTCATGCCGAAGCCGACATGCGATACCGCATAGGCTTCCCGATCGCCCCAGGCGGCAAGATAGGCACGCATCATTGCGGCATCGGTGCCCTCGCCTTCCAGCTCGACGACATAATCGTCCTTCAGCGTCATCTTCACCGGCGATGTCAGGTAGCGCTTGAACGTGAGATTGATGTCGCCGGGCGCCATCACCAGCGTGCCATTGATCGTTCCGCTCTTGGGGAAGCTGACAACGATGCCGCCGGGCCAATGCGCCAGCGTACCGGGCTTGTCCGTCCAGCCCCACACGCCGACCGTGGACGCGCCGACCATATCGACGTCGAGCGCCGCGCCGGCCTTTGACGTCACCCGCATCCGCTTGGTCCCGCGCAGCATCTTCGCCGCTGCGCGAACGCGCTTCTCGAGCGCCAGATCCGGCACCATTCGCTCCAGAGCCTCGGGATGCTCGTTGGAGATCACGAGGATACGCGCGCCCGCCTTAAGGATCTCTGGTGTCTCGACCGCATGCATCAGGCCCTCGATGGTGCAATCCACCACGAAGCCGGCCTGTTGAAGCGCAGTGATGACCGGACCGAGCCGCTGGATCGCGTCGCTTGCACCTGTCGAGCGAACCGGAACGATATTCCGGTTACGCGGGGTCGGCATGACCACGTGAAACGGTCGCGCGCCCATCCGCAGCAGCGCGAGCTCCGCCAGATGAACATTCAACGCACGTGACTGGGTTTCCGAGAGGATCGCCGCGGTATCGCCGGCCTTGACGGCGCATCGCTCAAAAATCTCGCAAAATGCGTCGATCCATTTTGCCTCGATGCGATCAGCCAGCATGGTCTACTCCCCGGTCTTCCTGTTTCTTCTTCGTCAGTTCATGCTTCGGGGAACCCCCGCAGCAGGTACGCGCGCACTGCCCCGAGCAGGCCATTCAGGATCAGGCCCAGCAGCGAGATCGTGATCAGCGGAACGAACATATCGACGGCCTGAAAAGTCCGGGCCGCCGTCACGAGGACATGTCCGAGCCCGTCGCTCGAGGTGATCATCTCCGCCAGAAACACCACGATGCAGGAAATGACAAGGCCGATCCGGCAACCGGTCAGGATCGACGGCATCGCCGCCGGCAGAACCACCTTGAACAGGATCTCATATCGCGGCGTTCCCGCCGCCATGGCCGACCAGATCAGTTTCTGCTCCACCGTCGACGCGCCGTAATAGGTAGACAACAGAATGGGAAAGAGTGCATCCGCCGCCACCAGCGTGATCTTCGATCCATGCCCGAAGCCAAGCAGCAGCAGCAATGCTGGATAGAGCGCGACCTTAGGCAGGGGCGCGAGTACGCGAACGATCGGCCGAACCACCGCGTTGATAGCCGGACTGGCGGCGGCGGCGATGCCGATGCTGACACCGAGCACGACCGCAATCGCGAAGCCGGCAAACAACCGGAACAGGGTCGCCGCAATCTCCTGCTGGAACGTCCACGTCACGAGTTGCTGAAGCAACCGAACGAAGACGTATCCCGGCGGCGGCAGCAACACTGCAGGCGCGAAGCCAAATGACACAAGGCCTTGCCACAGAGCGATCACCAGCACGATCGGCGCGAGCCCGAGGATAATGCTGGTGGAGCGAAGCTGTGGCATCATGAGAAGCTCAGCGGCATGTCGAACTGCGGTTCGGACCAGCGCACCAGCCTTGCGCGGACCCGCTCGAAGATCGCATCGAGGCAGATTCCCATCGCGCCGACGATGATGATCATCGCAAAGACGGTATCGTATTGGCCCATGTCGAGTGCGTTGAACAAGATGTTGCCGGCGCCGGACTGACGGGCGATCATCTCGCTGGTAATCATCGTGATCAGCGCCAGCACGAGTCCAGTGCGGCAACCGGTCAGAATTTCCGGAAGCGCCGCCGGCAGTACGATCCGGACCAGCCGTTGCGCAGGCGAAAGCCCCATCGCCGCGCCCGACCACAGCATCTTCTCCTCCACCGCCTTGGCGCCTTCGAAGCTGTGATAGATTACGGGCAGGCTGACGCCGAGAAAGATCACCAGCGTCTTCGTGACGTCGCCGACGCCCAGCCACAGCATGATGATCGGCATCAAGGCTGCCTTCGGAACCGGGTAGATCACCATCAGGAGCGGATTGAAGAAGGCCGCGACGGCCCGGCTGCGGCCCATCAACAGGCCGAGCGGGATCGAAACCGATACCGCTATCCCAAACCCGACCGCCATGCGGCGGAGCGAGGCCAGGATGTTGATCAGCGCTTCCTTGTCGCCGAGAATGTCCGGGATTGCACGGATCGCCTCGATCGCAGTCGGAAAGCTGTCGTTCTTTAATGCGAGGGACGCCACCTGCCACATCGCCAGCAATCCGATGCAGGCAAGCACCGGGGCAGCCCGTCTCGCCAAGGCGGCGGGCGATATCATGAGGGAGACCCGACAGGGTCGGTCTCGTCGAACATCCGCTCGATATCGACAACGTATTTTTGGTAGCGAGGGTCGAGCAGCAGCTCGCTGCGACGGCGCGGCCGCGGCAGATCGATGTCGATGACCTCGCGGATGCGGCCGGGAGACTTCGACATCATCACGACCTTGTCTGACAGGAAAACCGCTTCGTCCACCGAATGCGTGACGAACAACACCGTCTTGCGATCACGCTCCCAGATATTCAACAGATCGTTCTGCAGGCGCGTTCGCGTGTGAGCATCGAGCGCGCCGAACGGCTCGTCCATCAACAGAACCTCAGGATGGTAAGCCAACGTTCGAGCCAGTGCCACGCGCTGCTTCATGCCGCCGGACAGCTCCTTGGGATAGAAATTCTCGTAGCCCTTGAGCCCGACCATCTCGATCAAGGCCCGGCTCTGTGCTTCCGCCTCGGTGGTGCGCACGCCCTGCTGGCGAGGGCCATACATCACATTGCCCAGCACGGTCTTCCACGGAAACAACGCGAACTCCTGGAACACCGGACCGCGATCCGGCCCTGGTCCCGTGATCGTCCGTCCCCTGATCTTCGCTGAGCCGCTGGTCGGGCTGACAAAGCCGCCGACGACGTAAAGCAATGTCGACTTGCCGCAGCCGGACGGACCAAGGATGGAGACGAAGGCTCCCTCGTCGATCGCCAGCGAGATGTCCGACAGCGCCACATGATCCTTGCGCGCCGAGGTCTGAAATACCTGCGAGACGCTCTCGATCTCGATGATTGCAGAAGCCGGTTTTTGCGGCGTCACCGGTCTCACCCATTCGCTCGATCTCGAAGGCACTACCTTCATCCCGTCTCACTTCGTTCGCGCGCGAACCGTGCGCAACAGTCTCGCTGAATGCCCTCCTTCAGCGGCACCAGCTTAGCAAGAAACTTGCCAGACCACGGGCTGTTTTCGGGCAAGTGCGCCGCGTCATCCGAACCAGGGCCATTCTGCGGGCCCCTCATGCGTCACGGCCCCGCCCGGTGCCTGCCCAACCAATCGCGCATATTTCGCCAGCGCGCCTGCGCGGTGACGAGGCGGACGCGGCTTCCAATCGTGTCGGCGAGCAGTGAATTCCTCCTCGTCGACCAGCATATCCATCCGCCGATTTGCGGCATCGATCCGGATCCTGTCGCCATCGCGAACCAGCGCCAGCGGACCGCCAACGAAGGCCTCGGGGGACACATAGCCGATGCACATTCCGCGCGTGGCGCCGGAGAACCGTCCATCCGTGATCAGGGCGACCTTCTCGCCCATGCCCTGTCCATAGATCAGCGCGGTGACGCCGAGCATCTCGCGCATGCCGGGACCGCCCACCGGCCCCTCGTTGCGGATCACGAGAACCTCGCCCGCCTGATAGGTGCGATCACGAACCGCCGCGACGCAGGCCTCCTCGTCTTCGAAAACGCGCGCCACGCCTTCAAAGAACTGGCTCTTCAGGCCCGCGACCTTGATGACCGCGCCGTCGGGACAGAGGTTTCCCTTCAGCACCGCGACGCCGCCATCTGGCATGATCGGCGCGCGAGCCGCATAAACGACCTCTCCGTCAGGTGCGTTGGCGGTGCCATATTCTTCGGCGATTGCACGGCCCGTGACGGACAGGCAGCTGCCATCAATATGTCCGCTCTGGATTAGCTCCCTGATCACCACGGCGGCACCGCCGATATCGTAGACATCCTTCGCCGTATATTTGCCTCCCGGCCGCAGGTTTCCGATCAGCGGCGTCCTGGCAAAGACCTCGCCGACATCATCGATCGTGAATGCGATGCCGGCCTCGTTCGCGATCGCCGGCAGATGCAGCGCAGCATTGGTCGAACCGCCCGTGGCAGCCACGATCGCCGCCCCGTTTTCCAGGGATTTCCGCGTCACGATGTCGCGCGGCAAAGGCCCGCCGCGCTCCAGCATCTCCATGATGAGGCGCCCCGCTCGCCTGGATAGCTGCGCGCGCTCGGCATAGACACCCGGCACCATCGACACGTTGGGAATGGTGAGGCCCATCGCTTCCGACACCATCCCCATCGTGTTCGCGGTGAACTGCCCGGCGCACGCGCCGATTGTCGGCAGGCAGGCTCGCTCGATCCGTTCAAGCGTGGCGCCGTCGATCTCTCCCGTCATGAAGCTGCCGACAGCCTCATAGGAGTCGAGCACGGTCAGGGTCCGCCCGTCTACGCGGCCCGGTAGCGAACTGCCGCCATAGATGAAAATGGCCGGCACGTTACACCGGACCATGCCCATCATCACGCCGGGAAGCGTCTTGTCGCATCCGCCGTATCCGATCAGTGCATCGTAGGCGAGACCATGGACGACGGCTTCGATCGAGTCGGCAATCAGCTCCCGCGAAAACAGGGAGAACTTCATCCCCTCGTGATTCATGCTGATACCGTCGGAAACCGATACGGTCGAAAACTCGCGCGGCGTGCCGCCGGCCTCTTCGATTCCGGTCTTGGCCGCTGCGACCTGAAAGTCGTGCGTCATGTTGCAGGGCGTCTGTTCGCCCTTCATGCTGACGACGCCGACCATCGGCTTGGCAATCGCAGCGTCGTCGAGCCCCATGGCGCGCATAAACGCACGGTGCGGAGCTCTGTCGAGACCATCCGTCGTGATCCTAGATCGGAGCTTCTTCATACGTGCATCTTCTTCATGCAACGTCCGGGATCATCCTGGACGCCGCATCCTTCCCGCTCGGTTCATTCGCCCGATCGCCTATTGCAGCGGAGCGACGATCGTCGAATGCTTGAATTGCGCGACATCCAATTTTGGCAGCATCCCTGTCTCCGCGTAGATGTCCAGCATCTTCTGGATCGCGGGGAAATTCGGTGCCGCGCCTGGATCGCGGCCGAAATCATTGTCCTTGAGCAGATAGGTCTCGAGAACCGGAATAGGTGCCTTCAGGACTTCGTTGACGACCTTCAACGTCTCTTCGCGGTTAGCCAGCGCTTTCTTCATGCCAGAGGTAATGTCACGCACGTAAGCCTTGACCAGTTCCGGGTTCTTGTCGACGAAATCGGCACGGCAGGCTTCCAGGATGTGCACGATGTTGGGCATCGCTTGCGACAGCGAGAACAGTTTGCGCGTGCCGCCCTTCGCCTCCGCGCGCGCGGCAAACGGCTGGTTCATGTTGACCGCATCGACGCGGCCCTGCCGCAACGCATCTTCGGAGACGGCAAAGCCGACCTCGACCAGCTTGATGTCCTTGGCCGGATCGATGCCGTTCTGCTTCAGCAACAGATTGAACGGGCCCTGGGTGCCGCCGCCGATCACTGAGATTCCGACCGTCTTGCCCTTGAGATCGGCGATCGTCTTGATCGGGGAGTCGTCCATGACAGCCCAGTAGACCGAGAAACCGCCGGCCTTCTCGAAGACATGCTGCGCCACGATGTAGGCCTTGAGGTTGCCGCCAACCACGCCGTTGGCGAGCGACAGCGGCGCCTGGGTCGCGCAATCCAGCGCGCCCGCCGCCAACGCCTGCGTCATCGGAGCGGTGCCCTGAAACTGGGTCCATTCGATGTTGTAGGCCTTGCCGATATTGGGAAACTCAGCCGGCCGGCGCATCATCCAGTATTTGGATTCCTCGGCCGGAATCGTCCAGCCGACGCGAATTGTCTGCTGCGCCCATGACGAGCCTGCGCTCGCGCTCACGGCCGCTGCCGCCCCCAAAGCCAGGATCCACTTCGAAACGGTTCGCATCGTGCCCACTCCGCTGCCCAGGCGCCGACCGGCGCCATCCAACCCGACCGCGCCAAATGTTTCATGGTTCAAACAATCAAGCAAGCCATGCAGGCCGGGCGGTTTCGTCGTGGAATACGCCATGTATGGTAGTGCAGCGTCGCGGAGCGACAGATGGAGACAATCTATGGCTGAGGGGAGAAAGACAAACCCGCAAAGCGTCGAGCGGCTCGGCTATATCGGCCTTGGATTGATGGGGACACCGATGACCCGGCGGCTGCTCAAGGCCGGCCATCAGGTCACTGTCTGGAACCGTTCGGAAGGGAAGATGGCCGCGCTTGTCGAGGCTGGTGCCGGGCGCGCAGCCACCCCCCGTGACTTGATGGAGAGCTCGGACGTCGTCTTCATGTGCGTGACGGATGCGGCTGCCGTGGAAGAGGTGATCTTCGGGGCCGAGGGCATCTCAACTGCGCCCGGCGCGGGCAAGCTCGTGGTCGACTTCTCGTCCATCCATCCTGATGCCGCACGGGACCTTGCAACGCGATTGTTAGCCGCGAACGGCGCGGGCTGGATCGATGCGCCGGTCTCCGGTGGTACCAAGGGCGCCGAGGAAGGCACGCTTGCCATCATGGCCGGCGGAAAATCCAGCGATATCGAGCGGGTCCGCCCCTACGTGCTGGCTATGGCACGCAGGCTCACCCACATGGGCCCGACCGGCGCCGGCCAGACCACAAAGCTATGCAACCAGGTGATCGTCGGATGCGCGATGGCTGTTCTTGCGGAGGCAACACGCCTTGCCGTGAACGCCGGAATCGATGCCAACCGCTTGCCCGAAGCACTCGCCGGCGGCTTCGCGGACTCCATTCCGTTGCAGCTGTTCGTGCCGCGGATGGTCCAGGGTATTCACTCACCGCCGCTTGGTCACATCGCTACAATGCTCAAGGACCTCGATACGGTCGCCGATGTCGCGCAGACGACATCGACGCCGGTGCCCATGGCCTCTCTCGCAGGACAACTTTTCAGGCTCGCCAAAGCCGCGCGAGGCGCGGACGCGGACGCGCTCGAAATCTACAAGCTTTCGGCTGGGTGCGCTGAACCGTCGACCGCAAGCTAAAGCACACGTCGAGTGACTATTTGCGTTCGTCGTCGGCGAGAAATCGGCCAAACGCACCCCGCGCGAAGAGCAGCGGCTCCTTCGCATTGTAAGTATAGGCCTCGACCGCACCGAGAAAAATCACGTGGTCGCCGCCGTAATAGCGATTGACCGAGCGGCATTGAAAATTGGCGACGCTCTCAGCGAGCACCGGCGCGTTGCCGAGGCCCGGCGTCCAGTCAACACCGGTGAACTTGTCATCAGACGATTTGGCGAATTTGCTCGCAAGCGCCTGTTGCGAAACACCAAGAACGTTGACCGTGAAATGACTGGCGTTCTGGAAGATGGTTAGACTAGAGGAATAGACGACCAGGCTCCAAAGAACCAGCGGAGGATTCAGCGAGACCGAGGCGAACGAATTGCACGTCAGGCCATAGGGCTTGCCGTCAGGAGCAGTGGCTGTGATGATCGTCACCCCTGTGGCATAGGTGCCAAGCGCGCTGCGAAAATCGCGGGGATCGATCGCTGAATTGTCGCTCGCGAACTCGTTGGCCGGATCGGGAACGGCAGGCTGCTTCGGCAGATCATTCATCGGCCGGCCTCACAGCGTGAGATTCTCGGACGGCAGGCCCAGCGCCACGCGTCCATAATTGGTCCCGGCCGCATCGAAATTGAACGCGAGATGCGAATTGATCGCGTGCGCATCGCGGAATTGCCGCTGCAACGCGCCCGTAGTGAACAGGCCCCGTGCTCCGCTCGCGGCAAACAGCATCGACACCGCATCCGTGCAGAAGTTTACTGAAAAAGCGCCGTCGCGCCGATATCTGGTCTTGGTCGCCATATCTGGAATATGACCCCGCCTTGCATCCTCCATGGCATTCAGACAGGCCGAGCGCATGATCAGGCGTGCCGCGTCGATCTTCGCCGAGGCCTCGGCTATCTTGATCTGGGTGCTTTGAAAATCGCTCAGCCTGGCGTGGTTGTAGGTGGAAATACGATGACGGACGACCTCCGCATAATCGTCGAGACACGCCTGCGCGTTTCCCAGCGCGACGCCTGAGAGGACGTAGGGAAACAGCGAGAACACCGGGAGCGCATACAGCGGGTTGGGATTGAGCTTGCTTCCCGGAGTCGGCCCACCGTCAAGATCGCCGACCGCGACCGTCATGTCGTCGGGCACGAAAGCGTCCCTGACCTCCACGTCGCAAGACCCTGTCCCGCGCAGCCCCGTGACATTCCAGGTGTCGAGGACTTTGTAGTCGGCTTTCGGGAGCAGAAATATCCGATACTCGATGCCGTCTGCCTCATCGTCGGAGTAGACCACGCTTGCAAGCATGTTCCATGCGCAAGAGGCGACGCCCGAGGAGAACGGCCAGCTGCCATGGAGCCGGTATCCGCCCTCGACTCTCGTGGCACGCCCGGCGGGAAAAATGAACGAGGACGCGATCAGCGCGTCCGGATCACGACTCCAGACCAGATCCTGCGCCGTCGGCTCGAACATGCCGAGCATCCAGTGATGGCTCGCCAGATTGGCCAGATTCCACGCCACCGACGCGTCTGCTTGTCCGAGCAGGTCCGCGCAATCGATCAAGGCGACATAATCGAGTTCTGCGCCGCCAATGCGCTTCGGCTGAAGCATCCGGAACAGGCCGGCGTCGTGCAGATCCTTCTCGGTTTCCGGCGGCAGATGCCGCAACTCTTCCGTTCGCGCCGCCCGCTCGCGCAGCCGCGGCAGAAGGACCCGGGCCTTTGCGACCATTGCCGCATGGGCAGGTTCATCGGATTGCGCCGCCGCGGGCCGGCCCACGCTCGGCTCTTGACCAGGCGCCATTCGTATCCCTCGCTTTCACGCATTTATGCGGCGAGACCTTTGCCAAATCAAGCCGAGGCAGCGCTGTCCGGGTATGGTCGCCCTGAACCCGGCTGCCCGGGAAGGGCGATGCCGCGAGGTGGCATCGCCAAGCTGTGATCCGCAAGCCCCGCGAGGCCTTGCCTGCAGGAATCAACCCCTCGCTCAGACCGACGTCGAGGGTTTGCCCGGGCCGAACACGCCTTTTTGGGTGAACTGCGAGATCCGGCGCTCATCGTAACCGAGCGTATCACGCAAGACCTGCTCCGTGTGCTCGCCCAGCAACGGAGCAGCCACAGGATCAATCGGGCCGGTCAAGCTCATGGCAATCGGCGGCTCGATGTTCGGGACCCACTCCGCCGTACGATGTGGAATCCGGTTCAAGCGATGGCGCTCGCGCGCCTCCGGTGCATTGAATCCCTCCTCGACAGTCCGGAGATAGCCGACCGGGATATTGGCCAGCTTCATCTTGGTCATCCAGTTCTCGAGGGTGTCGCTCGCAAAGACCTCCGCAATGGCCGCTCGCAAGAGCTCCCTGTGCTCGGAGCGGGCTTTGCGCGTCGCAAACTGCGGATCAGTGATGAGATCAGGCCTGTTCAGCACCTCGACGACCAATCTGCGATAGAGCCGGTCATTGGCACACGCGATGTAGAGCGGCCCATCGGAGGCCTCGTAAACGCCGACGGTGGGAGACCCGCTCGGCGAATTACCGAACCGCCCTGGGTTCTCGCCGTTGATCAGATAAGCCATGCCATAGAATCCGGTCATGCCCATCGCGACGTCGAACAGGGCGACCTCGACATGCTGACCGCGACCGAGCCGATCCCGGGCCAACAGCGCCATCAGGATGGCGTTGCAGGCAGACATCCCCGTCGCCATGTCCACGATGGGCGGGCCGGTGCGAACCGCCGGGCCATCGGCAAATCCGTTGAGCGACATGAAGCCGCTTTCCGCCTGCGTGATCGGATCAAAACCGGGACGCGAGGCAAATGGTCCGGTGCGCCCGTAGGCGGAGATCGAGCAATAGACCAGCCGCGGATTGAGCGGCGCAACAGTTTCATAGTCCAGGCCAAATTTCTTCATGACCCCGCTGGAAAAGTTCTCGACGACCACGTCGGCCTTGCGAATCAAATCCAGCGCGATCTCACGAGCCTCCGGCACGGTAAGGTCGAGCGCGATGCCGCGCTTGTTGCGATTCAGGCTGAGATAGGCAGCACTCTCTCCACCGATCTCGGCGTGTTCATACGCACGCGTGTCATCGCCCCCGTCCGGATTTTCGATCTTGATGACGTGCGCGCCGAAATCAGCAAGCGTCTGCGTACAGGCCGGGCCAGCAACCACACGCGTGAAATCGACGACCAGCAGACCATCGAGCGCGGTAGGCGCGCCCGTCGCCCGCGACGAACGTTCCGGCAATTGAGGCTTGGTGGGCATCGACGGCGCTCCCTTACATCGGCTTATGGTTGCCGAATTTCCCGCAGGAGCAAACTTAAAGCCCGGCACCGCTGACTTCGCAAGTCCTTCGCCCGCATCGCTTCAATACGCAAAAAGGGACCGGCAGCTGTCAAGCTGCCGGGCCCTTGGACGTTCCGTGTTGCGCTCCATCTCGCGCGAACCATTTTCCGTTGCGGGAATCGCGTTCCGCACCACGGGAAACCTGGCTCCATTCGCTCAGCGAAGCCGCTTTCGCCAGTAAAGCGTGTGCGCCCAAACCCAGGGCACAAGGGGTTCGAAGAGCCGATAGCCCGCCCGGATGAAATTATTGGCAGACACCGGATTGTCCGTCGTATCCGAGACGATGCTGTCCCATCCAATACGCCGTCCTCTCGCCTCGATCACCCGCATCAGCCTGCACTGGAGGTCACGTCCCCAGTGCCGCTGCAACACACCGACCCTGTAGAAATAGCCGCCATTTCGAATGTGCGTTGACGGCACGACACCTGCGAATGCTACCGGCTCACCGCCGTGGTAGGCAAGCCACCACGCCCCTAACTCGAATTGTGGCAAGGCAGCCGCATCGAAGAACGTCGACTGATGCCGATCGGCCAATGTGTCGGCGATGTCGTCATCGGATGCATCGACAATGCGAATTCTGTACATGAGACGGTCCATTGGCGAAGGACGACGGGAGTGGAATGCAGCAATGTCGTCGCGGCTAAGGCTCACTTGCCGAGCACGACCTTGACGCTTAGCCCGACCACACCCATCAGGCCGGTGGCGATCACCGTAATCACGGCCTTGAGCGTGTAGCTCTGCGCCTGCTCCACGCTCGTTCGCCATCGGCGCAAGTGCTGAAAATCAGCCCTCAGCTCCTTTCGGTCGTCATCTTCGATTCCGAAAGACGCCAGCACCGATGCCACCGTCCTCAATACGATGGCATCGATATTCGCCTGCTGAAGCCTGTGTTGCTCGGCCAGCGTCTCGGCAACGATCGCCCTGATTTCGTCATCTGGCATCTTCACCGCTGGATGATCCCCGCAACATTCTCAAAAGCCGCCCTTGGCGAAGTAGAAGGAGACAAGAGATTGGCTGTGATCGCCGCAAATCCAGCGAGAGCGTCCGCGGAACCAAAGACGAGGACCCGGCCCAGACCAGGAAGCTTGCCAGGTAGAGCGCGACGCAATAGCCCGTCAATTTGTCTCGCTCCACCAGTGCCGATCTCCGCTCCCGGAGACCGCAGCGGCGCGAGCGAAGAGCCCGGCGCCGCGGGCCGGCTCGCTTCGGCGTGCAGGGCCAGCAATGGTACGGACGGCGGCGCGCCGATCGGCGCTCCAGGTTTGACCGGATGCGCGACCACAGTCGCTCTCGACATCGAGACGAAAAAACCCGCGGCGGATGCTTTCCGCGCGGGTCAACCAAACTCGTTTCGATGATGGCAGTATGCCGGTGTTTTGCCCGACGTGTCAAACGAACGAATTCGCGCAGGCTGCGTTAGGCGATCAGGAGAGCCGGCAGATGACGCTCAAGACGAATTCACAAAACACATCGCGAAATCGTCCAGGACGAAAGCCGCGTATCGACAAGGACCGCGACACGCAAGAGACCATCGTTGAAGACGCCGGCGTTACGGAGGACAGCGACCGCGATCTCGTGCATGGCGAGGGCGGCACCATCGACCTTCCCACCAGGCCCGGCGATTTGTCGAAGGACGATTAGGCTGCTTCGCGAGCGGCGCGACGCGTAAAACATCGCTCATTCGACCACGTCGTGCCGGAACTTACGCCAAGGCGGGCGCGTTCGTTCCTTCAGGAGGAACATTGTGCGATGAGCCATACCGTACTGGTTGTTGACGACGATCCCGGCGTGCTCGACGTCATCGTCGACATGCCGGAAGATCTCGGTTGCGAAGTCATCAGCGCCCGGAGCGGCCCGGATGCGCTCGACCGGCTCAGGCAGAACCAGAACATTTCCATCCTCATCACCGACATCAACATGCCTGGGATGGACGGTCATGAACTGGCAGAGTTGGCCAGACGACGCCGCCCGGAACTGAAGATCCTGCAATTGTCGGGACGTGAGCCCCGGCGCGACGGCCTTCCCATGATCAGAAAGCCGTTCTCGTTCGAGGAACTCGCCAGCACCATGCAGCGGACCACCGGCATCTGCTGAAGGCCGCAAGCCCAAAACGTCGGAAAGCGCAAGAACCCAAAACAAAACCCGCGGCGGATCGCCTCCGCGCGGGTTGAACCAAACTCTTTTCGATGATGGCATCATGCCGGTGTTTTGCCCGACGTGTCAACGCGGCGAACGCGGACAAAGGATTGCCTCTCCCACTCAGATATGTGGTGTGCAACGGGCTTGCTTCAAGCCCCCGACCCTGCCGTAGAACCCTCGCCCCGAACACCATCCAAACCCGAGGGGTCATCCCACGCCTGTACTGCTTCCGACGTCCCGGACGCGCGGTCACGCCAAAGCGGCCGGCGCCCGCCACGCGCAAGATCACGCAAAAGATCACGCAAAAGATCACGCACAAGACCATGCCGTGGTGATCGCCGGCGGTGGCCCGACCGGCTTGATGCTGGCCGCGGAGCTCGCGCTCGCGCATGTCGACGTCGCCGTGGTCGAACGGCGCGCCCATCAGGAACTGGTCGGTACGCGCGCCGGCGGCTTGCACGCACGCAGCATCGAGATCCTCGACCAGCGTGGCGTCGCGGATCGTTTCAAGCGTGAAGGGCAGATCACCCAGCTCGCGGGCTTCGCCTGGACCAGGCTCGACATCAGCGACCTCCCCACCCGGCACGCTTACGGGCTGGCACTGCGGCAGAGCCACATTGAGCGCATCCTGGCCGACTGGGTCAGCGAGCTCGCGGTGCCGATCTATCGAAGCCGCGAGGTGACGGGTTTCGCGCAGGACGAGACCGGCATCGACGTGACGCTCTCCGGCGGCGAGACCTTGCGCGCAAACTATCTGGTCGGCTGCGACGGTGGCCGCAGCCTGGTGCGCAAGGCCGCGGGCATCAATTTCGCGGGCACAGATCCGACGCTGAGCAACCTCATGGCCGAAGTCGAGATGCGCGACGAGCCGGCATGGGGCCTGCGCCACGACGCGCTCGGCTTTCACGGCCTCAGCAAGACCGAGAGCGGGCGCGTGCTGGTGGTCGTGACGGAAGCGACCCTCGATCGCACCGGCGCGCCCGGCCCTCGCGATCTCAGCGACGCCCTCGTCGCCGTTTACGGCACCGACTTCGGCCTCCACAACCCGTCCTGGATCTCCCGCTTCACCGATGCGGCACGGCAGGCGGGGTCCTATCGCAGCGGTCGCGTGTTGCTCGCCGGCGATGCCGCGCATATCCATCACTCCGTCGGCGGACAAGGCCTCAACATTGGCGTGCAGGACGCCGTCAATCTCGGCTGGAAGCTCGCGCGAGTGGTCAAGGGCCTGTCGCCCGAAACCCTGCTCGACACCTACCACGCCGAGCGACACCCCGTCGGCGCGCGGACCTTGCGCAACACCATGGCGCAAATCGCCCTGCTCCGCCGCGGCGAGGACGGCCTCAAGGCCGCGCGCGAAATCGTCTCCGAACTGCTCGCGATGGACGCGCCGCGCCAACGTTTTGGCGCGATGATGAGCGGGCTCGACGTGCACTACGATCTCGGCCAAGGACACGCGCTGCTCGGGCGCCGCATGCCCGATCTCGATCTAACGGTCGACGGGCGTCCGCTGCGACTGTTCACGCTGCTGCACGGCGCGCGCGGCTTGCTGCTCGATTTTGGCAAGACCGGCAACATCGACATGACGCCCTGGGCAGATCGCATCGATCTCGTCGAAGCGGACTATCACGGTGCATGGGAGCTCCCGTCCATTGGACAGGTCGCTGCGCCCAAAGCCGTGCTGGTACGCCCCGACGGGCATGTGGCGTGGGTGGGAGACGAGAGCCAACACGGACTGGCGGACGCGATGACGAGGTGGTTCGGACCGGCTTCAGACTAGTTTCCGAATGCTGTCGTGGAGCCGATACATCCAAAGGCAATGCCGGTGATCCTGACCACAGCGGCAGAGCGAGAGGTTTGGCTGAGGCGCCGTGGGATGAAGCCAAGGCACTGCAACGGCCGCTGCCGGACGAAAGCTTGAAGATTGTTGCGCGCGGCATCGAGAAGGAAGATGTATTCACCGCTGCTACAGTCCTATGTTCGGGCGAGCCGGGCTAACGCTGATTATGCCGAACCATCGGTACAGAAAAGAACGGGCAAGTCTTCAAATCGATCGGAGTCCTTGTAACGAGCCGAGAAGCGCTCGCGCGAATCGCGACCAAATGTATCGCCGTCTTTGACGACAAGCCCGTGCTCAACCAGATAGACGGCAAGACCGTCCACCTTGTTGATCAGCGTTGGGAGTGTCAGCTTTTGGGTCTCGAACTCGATTTCACGCTCAGCAAATGCTGACAGCCCCATCGTTACTGCTCCGATGCCTGTCTTTGTTCGGAACGGTAATATGTCCACCCACAGCGAGGAAGGATAGTCCGGATACGGCGCAAACGATTGGCTGGACATGTCCAACCATAGATCGGCGGAACGTGCGACCTTGCCATTCCATACAACAGCGCAACATTCCGGCACCGTCGCGATCAATGCGCCGATGACAGCGGTTGTCAGACGAGCGGCGGGCAGCGGCCGCTGGTTTTGACCAAGCACCGAGACGATCAGATGCCCACGGTGCCGCGCCGCGACCGTCTTAGCCTGCGGCCATGTCGTGGAGGCGCGCGACCACAAGCCGGGATCGTCAGGAATGGGCGCCGGCATCGACCTGACGGCAACAAACTCGTTGCCACAGCGAATGAGCGGCGAGTTTGCCTGAGGCGGTTGCGCGTCTCCGTTCTCCGCAACGTCAGTTGCCAGCTCCGGATGTCGCGCGCGAAGGGCCTTGGCAACCGCCGACATGTCCGGCGTCACAGGATTGTCCAATAAGACCAGAGAGAGAATCGAGTTACTCATCGACCGCCCCGCAGAAATGCGGCGAGCCCGACGCGCGGAAAGGAAGATGTAGCATCGTCATCCTGAACGGGATATTCCTGTTGGGACCCTGAAGAGCATTGAGAAGCAGTGCGGCCTAAAACTAAGGTAAGAGCCATGCGTAATTATATTGGTCTTATCCATAAGGATGCCGATAGCCATTTCGGCGTTTCATTTCCGGATTTCCCCGGCGTTGTTACTGCCGGCACCACCCTGGATGATGCTCATCATATGGCGGAAGAGGCCTTGGCCCTTCATATCGAGGGTATGGCAGAGGATGCCGAAGCCATCCCCGAACCCTCTGCCCTCGAAGAGGTCATGTCAGATCCGAACAACCGTACGGGCGTTGCCATCCAGGTCAACATTGAAATTCCCGCACCGCAAAATGAGTGAGCCGCTCAACCGCCGCCCGCACGCCCGAAAGATTCTTTCAAACAAACTAGCAAATGACAAAGACGGTTCGAAACCGGCGGCCTAGGCTTGATCCATCACCGCGCCTCACTCGGCATCGATCGGCAACGATAACGCCGGGGTTGCGCTCCCGCCTGCTCGCACGATGGACATGCCATGCAGAAGCGCCGACGTTTCAAGCAGACCACGACACTCACCGAACGGCTCGCCGAGGAGGCCGCGCGGCTTCGCGAGGAAGCGCGCACGCTCGCGCCGGGGCGCCGCCGCGAGATGCTGCTGCGCAAGGCGCGGCAGGACGAGACCGCCATGCACATCGACGCCTGGCTGCAATCGCCAGGGCTGAGGGCACCGTCATGACCCAGCAATATCGCGCCTACCTCGTCGGCGACAACGGCGTGTTCCGCTCCGCCGAAGCGTTCGAGGCCGCGTCAGATGCGAACGCCCTCACCTTCGCGCAGCAGTTCACGCGGCACGGCAAGGTCGAGGTCTGGCAGCTCGGCCGCAAGATCGCCGTGCTCGAGCCCGAGTCATCCGCGCCGGAATTTCTCACGCGTCAATGATCGCGTGATGTCGCGGGCGTCCTGAAGGTCTCGAACGCGAACGAGAACTTGACCTGCATCACGGGACCTTGGGCATCGCGAACGTCGATCGCCATGGTCTGCCTGCCGCCCGCGGGCGGCGCGGAGAGGATGGCATCGCGCGCCATGTCGGCGACCGACTTGGCGGCCTCCGCCTGAACGGCGCGCAAGCTGGCCAGCTCCAGCCCTTCCTCGTCGAGCGCTACACCGGTGTCGTCGCGCAGGTCGAAATAAAATCGGGGCATTGCAGCATCCTTTGCCGGTATAGGTCCGAAACGGCCAAATGGTTTCCGGCTGCTCGAAAAAAACTATTGGCGATCAAAGGGTTCCGGGAACTCTACTGTTCCCTTTTGGCGGTCCTGCGCCTGCCCTACGCCTGTGTGCGCCCGGTGCCAGCCTCGAATCCTATCGGCAAACAAGCGCCGGCCGCCGCGTCCCGCCCGTCATGTCTCATTCCATCGAAGGAGGATTTCGCCCGCTGTGTGCGCGGCGTCACGGAAGCACGCGCCAGGTCGGCCTATCACTCATCCCACGACGACGGCTTGGAACAAAACAAACAACCAGACAGGTGGACCATGACGAAGACCTTGATGATCACGAAGATGGCGGCAGCGATCGTGTTGGCCAGTGTTGCGGCAGGCGTTGCGAGCAGCTCGGCGCAGGCCGGCTGGGGCCAGAATGGACAGTATGGCAACACGCCGCAGGCCCACCCTCAATTCGGTCCCCATTTCAACGGCTATGGCGGCAACGGCGGCCAGCGCCCGGTCGTCTATCCCGGCCCCCGGCCGATGCCCCAGGTCAATGTCTATCCGCGGCCCGCGCCGCCGGTCTATATCCCGCCGCAGGTCGTGGTCCGGCCGGTGCAGTATCCGGTTGTCGTGAACAGGCCGGTGTACGTTCCGACGCCGCAGGTGGTGGAAAAGACGGTCGTCGTGCAGCGGCCCGCCGTGGTCGCGGCACCGGTCGCGGCGGCTGCGCCCGCCCCGGTGGTCAACAACAACTGCAACTGCCTCGTGAAGGAATATCCGCAGGCCGGCGTCGTGGTGTTCAGGGATATCTGCACCAAGGAAAGCGCGACCTACACCAACCTGCCGCAGCAGACCACGCAGGCCGTGCTGCCGCCGACCCAGTAATCGCGCGGAAGCCCGCGCGCTGGATACGATAACAAATCGAACGCGGCAGCATCGCCTGCCGCGTTCGTGTTTCGGGGGTGAAAGCGACAAGGGCGCACCGACATTCGGCGCACCCTCACTCCTCCGCAAGCTTCCCGACGATATAGGCATCCACCGTTTCGGCGAACGAGCGCTGGACACCGACCGCGGTCCCATGCTGGTCGAGCGCATCGCGCTGGAGCACGCGCAGGCCGCGGCCGCGCATGCAGGCCGGGGCCGTGTTCAGATATTGATCGATGGCGCCCTTTGCGAGCGGGATGGCCTTCGGGTCACCCCTTGCGATCAGAAGCCGCAAGAGGCTCTGGCATTCGGCCAAACCTGGCATGGGATCAGCGCCTCACGCCTGCCGCGATTTCGCCGGCCGCTTGACCGGCTGGGTGTGGGTGCCGAACAGCGCCAGCAAAAACGCGACTTCTTCCTTCGAACCGATCTGAATCATGATGATCTCCTTTTCGCTAGGTTGGTCTGGCGCAGCCGGCGGGGCGTTCGAGACAATCTGGTTTCAGCACTGTTTCAGGCGTGTTTCGTCGCGGGCGCGCCACGGCGGGCCAGGAAATTAGGAACAGCTTTGGGGATCAAAAAGTTATTCGGGCGTCGGTCCGGATGCACGACCGGCACCTCCCAACGGCCTCAGCTCGCCCCCCGGGCTGGGGCCGTTTCTTCTCAAGCGCAAACTCAACCCGAGCGCGCCTGGTTCTCGTCTCGGCTGGGTTTCTCCCAGGACAGCTTGTTGCAGCCGGAGCACCGAAAGATGGCAATCGCCCCCTCGGGTGAGCTGACCGCGTCGATGAATGTCATGGGCTTGTTGCACGCGGCACATATCGGCCGCAGCCTGCTGTCTCGATTTGCCATGCGCGCAAACGCGGGACAGCGGAATAGGTTTCTATTGCTCTTCGCTGTTCTTTAACGCCTGCGACCTAGTTTTTCCCGCGGCGTTTGAGAGGGCGTGGGGTTCGCGTGATGGCTGTGAAGTGTGCGGGATGTGCCGACGGGACCGAGCTCCCGTTCCAGTTCAAGATGGCGTTTCAGCCGATCGTCAACGTCGTCGAACACCGCATCTGGGCTATGAGGCGCTGGTGCGCGGTCCGAACGGCGAAAGCGCGCACAGCGTCCTCAGCCAGCTCACCCCCAATCAGCTCTACCGCTTCGACCAGGCCGCACGCGTGATGGCGATCGAAACCGCAGGCGCGCTGTTTGAGGACCCGGAGGCGCGGCTCTCGATCAACTTCCTGCCGAATGCGGTCTACGAGCCGCGCGCATGCATCCAGAAATCGCTGGAGGCCGCGCGGCGCGCGAGCTTCCCGACATCGAATTTGATGTTCGAGTTCACCGAGAACGAGCGGATCGCCGATCCCGCGCATATCGAAAACATCGTCCGCACCTACAAGGCCTTCGGGTTCTGGACCGCACTGGACGATTTCGGCGCGGGCTATGCCGGCCTCAGCCTGCTGGCCCGGTTGCAGCCGAACCTGATCAAGATCGACATGGAGCTGGTGAGAGACATCCAGCTCAGCCACCCCAAGCAGGCGATCGTCTCCGCGGTGGTCGCGATCGCGCGCGAGCTCGACATTACCGTGCTGGCCGAAGGCGTCGAGAGCGAGGCCGAGCTCACTTCCTTGCGGGCCGCCGGCATCGCGCTGTTCCAGGGTTACTATTTCGCAAAACCGGGGTTCATGTCGCTGCCGCAGGTCCGCGGATTTCAGCAGATGGATGTCGCCGTCGCCGGCTGACGAAAGCCGCAAGTTGCTTTTTCAGGATCTGCGCTTCTGCGTGACGAGGCGCAGCGCGATGCCGTGCTGCCAGGCTCGCACCCTCACCGCCGCTTCGCTGCGACCAAGCTCGCTCGCGATCTCGTCCGGCCGCCAGCCCGCTTCGGCCAGCGCCTTCAGCCGCTCGTGCTCTTCCGCTGTCCACTTCTTCAACAACGGGTAGCGTGATTGCATGGTCGGAAGCGGTCTTGCCTGCGTGGTCGGTGCAGGCGACAAGCGCGCGAAACAGACGAAGTTCCTATCCGACATTGCCATGAGATCTGCAGCGCGATCTGCAGCGCGCCATCCCGCGGATGGACCGGGGCCTGCGACAGTGCTCGCTCAGATCCAGACTTCCTCGCGGCACGAATCGCACCGATAGATCAGGATCGAGCAATCGCGCCTCACGTCGAAGATCGACGTCAGGCAGCGCGTGTCCCTCTCGCATTTGGGGCAAGCCGGCCTTGGCTTGTAATGATCCGGCCTCGTTGCCGGGCCTGCTTGCTGTTCGCTGCTCATCTCATTCCTCGTTGGAGGACTGAGTTCCTAAGTACCAAAGTGGACATTCGTTCCAATCACCCGGGTGCGCTTCGAATAGAAGAGAGGGCCTAGACGCCCCATGATCGCGCGCGCCGATTATCGGCTTCATCCTGAACGATCAAGCGGGTTTGTCCTGAACGATCAAACCGGCTTGCTGTTGGCGGGTCCCCCCCCCCCGCAATTCGTCCAGGCTCTCGAGTGTGCAGATGCGCGCGGCGCGGCGGGCCAGTTCGTCGTAATTTTGCGCCACCTTGCGCAGCACGTCCCGCGTCTCGGGATATTCGCAATTGTCCGCCTTGGTGCGGAATTCTTCCGCCCGCATCCGCCAGTACCGCGGAGGGTGCATCCGCTCGGCTCCCATGGGCCACTCCCCTCAGTTGGTCCAACTGTTCTTGTTCCTTAATGAAGAGCACGTCCAGGAGTTCCCGCGCAGATGTTCCAGTTCGATCACACGTCGAGATTGCGCACGGACTGCAGCTGACAACGACAGCACCTCGCGGAAAAGATCGACTTTAGTTCAAATGCAGCAGGGCGGATTCGACAGGATGCAATGGGTTCGCGCCATGCTGGAACATGTCCCTTGCGACGGACGCAACTGGGAAAGCTCGGAGAGACCGTCGATGTATGTCGTCGCCGCTGCGTTGCTGGTGCTGTCGGGACTGTTCTACTCCGCGAGCCATCACGAGATCGGCTCGTTCGGTGTCACCATGTGCACCTATGGAAGTGCGTTTTGCGACAATCCCCTGATCGTCTTTTCCGGCGCCGCGCTGGCTGGCGCCTGGGGCATGTTCGTCAGCATCAAATAGTCCCGACGGCACGCGCTCAGGGGACAAACGTCTCGCCGGTGTGTCCGTGCGCGGGTTGCGGACTGCGCGCGGCCGCGCGGTTGCGCTCGGGATGCGCGCAAAAGCGGGCAGCGTATTCTTCGATGATGTACTTATACAGGTGTTTTGCCCGACGGGTCAAACGAAGATTCGCTTTATCAGAAACGAGCGAGGAGCGCGTTACGCGTGGCCCGGGAACCTTGTTCCCTCCTTAGCATTTGTGAAGGACGCGCCCCGACCGAGGTCCCTCCCGCCATGACCGACAGTGCCCTCACCCCCACGAAATCCGCGCCGACGCTGCTGCAGAGGCTGGGGCCGGGTCTCGTCACCGGGGCGGCGGACGACGATCCGTCGGGCATCGCCACCTATTCGCAGGCCGGCGCGCAATTCGGCTACGGACTGCTC
Organism: Bradyrhizobium sp. WSM4874; assembly: GCF_055811835.1. NCBI lineage: Bacteria > Pseudomonadati > Pseudomonadota > Alphaproteobacteria > Hyphomicrobiales > Nitrobacteraceae > Bradyrhizobium > Bradyrhizobium sp. WSM4874. The sequence goes on along the minus strand of NZ_JBVVPR010000023.1, from coordinate 16,298 downwards.
TGGACGGTGTTTCTGACCACGCCGTTCATGATCGCGATTCAGCTCGTCAGCGCCCGGATCGGCCGCGTCACCGGCAAGGGGCTGGCCGCCAACGTCATGCAGATCGCGCCGCGCTGGGCGGTGCTGTCGCTCGTCGCCATGCTCGTCGCCGCCAACACCTTCAACATCGCCGCCGACATCGCCGCGATGGCGGAGGCGCTCTCGCTGGTGATCGGCGGCCTCAACCACGAGCACGCGCTGATCTTCGCGGCGGGCTCGACGCTGCTGCAGGTGTTCCTGCCCTATCGGCGCTATTCGCCCGTGCTGAAATTTCTCACCTTGGCGCTGTTTGCCTATGTCGCGACCGCCTTCACCGTGCAGATTCCGTGGAGCACGGCGCTGCTCGCGGCGGTGTGGCCGAAGACGAATGTCAGCGCTGACTATTTCATGATGGTCGTCGCCGTGCTCGGCACCACGATCAGCCCGTATCTGTTCTTCTGGCAGGCCTCGCAGGAGGTCGAGGAGATGAACCAGGGCAAGCGCGACAAGCCGCTGCGCGAACTGAAGCGCGGCGGCAGTCCGGAGCTGGCGCGCATCCGGGCCGACACCCTCTCCGGCATGCTGCTCTCCAACGGCATCGCCTTCTTCATCATCCTCACCACCGCGTCGGTGCTGCACGCGAATGGCGTCACCAACATCAACTCGGCGACCGAGGCAGCCGAAGCGCTGCGGCCGCTCGCCGGCGACTTCACCTTCGCCCTGTTCGCCACCGGCATCATCGGCACCGGCCTGCTCGCCATCCCGGTGCTGGCGGGCTCGGCCGCCTACGGCGTGGCGGAGATCTTCGGCTGGCGCGCGACGCTGGAAGCGAAGCCCGACGAGGCGGTCGGCTTCTACACCATCATCGCCGCGGCGACCGCGATCGGCTTCGGTCTCGGGTTCACCGGCATCGACTCGATCCACATGCTGGTCTGGAGCGCCGTGCTCAACGGCATCGTTGCCGTTCCGATCATGGCCATGATGATGCTGATCGTCTCGAGCAAGGCGATCATGGGCCGCTTCAAGGGCCGCTCATGGCTCGTCGCGCTGGGCTGGCTCGGCACCGCGCTGATGGCGCTGGCCGTGCTCGCTCTGCTCGGCTCGTCCGTGATCGGCTGACTAACTTTGCGACAGGGCCGCCGAGATCTGCGAGGCGATGATGAGGGCCGCGAACACGGCCGGCACGCTGATGAAGCGCAGGAACTGGTCGATCGAAAGCATCGCTGTCTCCCCCAAGACAAAAAACGTCTCCGCCCGCCGCGCTATTCCACCCCGTGCGCGGCGTGCTGATCGGCCGTCAGAAACTGATCGGAGATGGCGGCGCCACCCATCGTGAGCAGCGCCAGGATCGAAATCACAGCCAGAAATTTCATGGCCGGAGGGTCGATCCCGATTGCGGCCAAAAACGTCACAGCATGGTCCCTTTTCACGACGATCCCGGGAAAGATCATGGCTGTCCCCACCAGATTCCACGGAGTTTTCCGCTAGAACGGCCGGAACGGGCTTGCCCGCGCACCTCGCCGGACTTCACTGCGCAGGGCCGTTAGCCTAACAATTGTGGCTTGAGCCGGGCTTGCGGGCCGGCCAAAGAAAAAGCCCAGCCGGGCAACAGGGAGCGACATGAGCAAATCATCAAAAGCAACAAGTCTCGAAATTCTCGCCTGCGATGCCGGCTGGAGAAACTACCACTTCGTCAAGCTGACGACCGAAGACGGCATCGTCGGCTGGAGCGAGTTCGACGAAGGCTTCGGCTCGCCCGGCGTCGGCGCTGCGATCCAGCGCCTGTCTGCCCGCGTCGTCGGGCAGAACGTTTTCCGGCACGAGCGCATCTACGCCGAACTGTTCGCGGCCACACGTCCCGCCGCCGGCGGCGTGGTGGCGCAGGCGCTCGGCGCGATCGAGAATGCGCTGCTCGATGCCAAGGCGAAGTGTCTCGGTGTGCCCTGCTATGAACTGCTCGGTGGCAAGATCCGCGACCGTGTCAGGGTCTATTGGTCGCATTGCGCAACGTGGCGGATCAATCATCCGTCCTGGTACAAGCCGCCGATCGAGAACCTCGACGGTGTCAAGGCGATGGGACGCGAGGTGCGCGAGAAGAAGTTCACCGCGCTCAAGACCAACATCTTCTCCTACGATGACGGCAAGCCGACCGGCTGGCGGCCGGGCTTCGGCTCGCCCTTCGCCCCCGAGATCAACGTCGATCGCAAAATCCTGCGCGACCTGCGCATGCATCTGGAAGCGATCCGCGACGGTGCAGGCCCCGACGTCGACATCCTGCTTGACTGCAACTTCAACGCCAAGACCGAGGGCTATTTGGAGATCCTGCGCACCATCGCGGACCTCGACATGTTCTGGATCGAGATCGACAGTTTCAACCCGGAAGCGCTCGGTTACATCCGCAGGCAAAGCCCGCACCCCATCTCGTCCTGCGAGACGCTATTGGGCCTGCGCGAATTCCTGCCCTATTTCCGCGAGCAGGCCATGGACGTCGCGATCATCGACACGCCCTGGAACGGCGTTTGGCAGTCGATGAAGATCGCTGCCGCTGCGGAAGCATTCGAAGTCAACGTTGCGCCGCATAATTTCTACGGTCATCTCTGCTCGATGATGAACGCGCATTTTTGCGCCGCTGTGCCGAACCTGCGCATCATGGAGATCGACATCGATCGCCTGGCGTGGGACGGCGAGCTGTTCACGCATGAGCCCGAAATTCAGAACGGCCATCTGGTCATTCCGGACCGGCCCGGCTGGGGCACCGAGCCAAACGAAGAAGCCCTTCGCGCGCATCCGCCGAAGACCACCGGCGGGCTCCTCAACTACGGTCGCAAGAATTAAAGCGTCTTACGGCGTTACCGGATTGACGGTCGGGGACGTCTTTGGCCCCGGTCGCGCCGGCTCGATCGGTGATTTCGGTTCGGTCGGGAGAATCTTGGCACCTACGGCGCGCGCAGCTTCTCCCGTGGTTGCATACATCGCAACGTGAGCAGGCTGCGTCTTGGCGCGATTCCATGGCCCATGATCGACGACGAGCATCGCGGCGATCGTCACCGCGGCCACAATCAACGCGATCACGCCGGGATGGCGAAGGGCCGAAGACATGGAATTTGCGAAGCGATCCGTTGCCATCGAAGGACCCATACGTTTTTCCTATCGCAGGTTAATGCAATTCGGTCCCGCGAGTTCCGCCCCCGGCGCCAGGCAAGTTCCAAGTCACTGCGTGGAACCTGAGCGCCACAAGCTCAGTGTTTCACATCCGGCCGCGCATCCCCGACGAACCGATCGCGGTTCGGCATTTTGACCGCTGCAAGCGATTTGGCATCGAGCGTCACATCCGCTCCAACCAGCCCGTTCAGGTTCAGGATGTACGCGGACACCGCATAAACCTCCTCATCGCTCAGCGATTGCGGCGCGTTCTGCGGCATCGCACGGCGGATGTAGTCGAACAGCGTCGGCGCATACGGCCAATAGCTGCCGACCGTGCGGATCGGCTTTGGCGTTGCGATCGTGCCCTGTCCACCGACGAGCCGGTCACCCAGCCCGCCCTCGCCCTTGTCGCCATGGCATGATGCACATTGCTGGGCAAACACTTCGCGCCCTTGGCTGACCGAGCCGCTTCCCTTCGGCAGATTGCTGCCGTCGCGTCCGATATCGATATTCCAGCCCGCGATCTCCGCAGTCGTCGCGGGGCGTCCGATGCCGTACAGGCTTTGCGCTTGCGCTGCGCTCGCGAACGCACACAGCACGATGCCGACAACAATGCCGCAAGTCTCACGCCAGCGCATTGGTCACCTCGCCGTCGGCCGCGATGCGCCAAGGCCAGATCGCGTTGTTGTGGTAGAAATAGTTCTCGCCGCGCACCGCGAGCAACTCGGAGAGCGTCGGCTGCACATAGCCGGTCTCGTCGATGGCACGGCTCTGGATCACGGCAGGCTTGCCGTCCCACTGCCAGGGCAAGCGAAAGCGTGTCAACGCACGCGTCAGCACCGGCTCCTGCAATTGCGCGGTTTGCCAACTCTTTCCCTCGTCGACGGACACTTCGACGCGCGCGATCTTGCCATGCCCGCTCCAGGCGATGCCCGTGATCTCGTGGAAGCCGGGCGCGCCCAGACGCTGGCCGCCAGAGGGCCGCGTGATGATCGACTTCGCCTCCATGTAGAACGAAAATTCACGCGCGGTGCCATCCGGCAGCAGGTCGGTGTATTTCGAGGTCTCCTCGCGCGAATAAACCGGCTCCGCAGTTACATGCAGGCGCCGCAGCCACTTCACACTCATGTTGCCCTCGAAGCCCGGCAGCAATAGCCGCAGCGGATAGCCCTGCTGTGGACGCAGCCGCTCCCCGTTCTGGCTGTAGACCAGCATGGCGTCCTCGAGGCATTTCTCGATCGGGATGCTGCGCGTCAGCGCAGCCGCGTCGGCACCCTCGGCGACGACCCATTTGGCTTCCGGCTTCAACCCGGCCTCCTGGAGCACCAGCTTGAGGCTGACGCCGGTCCATTCCGCACAACTCACCAGACCCACAAGATCCGACGCTGTCTTGCCGTAAGGCTTGGTGTAGCCGGGATTGCCGGAGCATTCGAGAAAGTGGACGCGCGATTCCGACGGGAAACGCCTGAGATCATCCATTGTGAAGATCAGCGGGTGCTCGACCAGCCCGTGCAGCATCAGCCGGTGCTGGACCGGATCGATGGTCGGAACGCCGCCGTGATGACGCTCGTAAAACAGGCCGTTCGGCGTGATGATGCCGTCGAGCTCCTGCAACGGCGTCCGGCTCGAGGCAGAGATGTACTGCTTGAGAGTCTTCGAGATGTTCTTCACGACTCCCTTCTCGAACGGCGATGGCGCGCCATAGAGCTGGCCCCCCGTCGGCTCGCCCGGCGCCCTCATCCATTCGGGAACATTTGGCGGAAGGTTGTCGGTCCCGGCGGCAGCCGATGCGCCGGCGCCCAGGACAGTGCCACCCGCAGCCGCCGCGCTGGCGCGCAGAAAGTGACGGCGGGTCGTGTCGGCCGATTTGTCGTCGGCATCGAACGTGCTGCTCATTTGCGGGTCCTCGGCTGAAGCGCGACCCGCATGAAACATTCAGCGACGATCATTTGCAATTCGCAGCTGTTTCAAAAATGAGCGATTTCGACCGCGACTGATCTAAATTGGCGGCCGCGACGGCAATTCTCTTCGCAATGCACAAACGGCTCGTCGGTCACTCGCCCGGCGCGATCGCATTGCTCGGGGTCGGCCGGTCGGCGATCTGCTGGCCGAACAGGCTGCCGATCAGTTCGACCGCGGTGCGTGCGGTGCGGCCACGCTCGTCAAGAAAAGGATTGAGCTCGACGATGTCGACTGATCCGACCACGCCGGAATCGTGCAAAAGCTCCATAATCAGATGCGCCTCACGATAGGTCGCTCCGCCCGGCACCGTCGTGCCCACGCCGGGTGCGACGCAGGGGTCGAGAAAATCGACGTCGAAGCTGACATGCAGTACGCCGTTGCTGGCCCTGACGCGCTCGATGACGCGGCGGATCAGTACGGCGACGCCGAACTCGTCGATCTGGCGCATGTCGACAACCCTGATCCGGCGCGTGCGCATCAACTCCTTTTCGAGCTTGTCGATTGAGCGTGCGCCGAACAGGTCGAGCCTGTCGGGATCGATCGAGGCGCGCGGATCATCGCCGAGCAATCCGTCGAGGCCAGGTTCGCCGCACAGGAATGCCGCCGACATGCCGTGCATGTTGGCGGTGATCGTCGTTTCCGGCGTGTTGTAGTCGGCATGGGCATCGAGCCAGAGCACGAACAGCTCGCGTCCGCGCTCCTGCCAGTGACGGGCCATGGCATTCACCGATCCCATCGACAGCGTGTGATCGCCACCGAGGAAAATCGGCAGCGCGCCGGTTTTCGCGATCTCGTAGCCTCTATGGCTCAGCACGCGCGTCCAGCGCTGGATTTCGCGGTAGTGATTGGCTTTGTCGGGAGGCACGTCTGCGAGGTCCCGGAGCTCGGCCACGGAGAGATCGCCGCAATCGACGACCTCGAAATCCAGGCTCTCGAGCAGTGTCGCAAGGCCGGCGGTGCGGAGCGCCGCAGGACCCATCAGGGTACCGCGCTGCGAAGCCCCCATGTCGATGGGAGCGCCGAGCAAGGCGATGCGCCGGGCTCGATCCGTCGTGGTTCGATCGGTCACAGCTGTCTCCTGAGATCAGCAAGATTGAGCCAGCCTAACAGAGATTCGCATCCGTCGTTTCACGGGGAAGGTCCGCGCAGGGGCGCATCCTCTCGGAACAAAAGCCCGCGCGCCGAATTGCTTATCCAAGGCCGGTACCCGCCGTAAAGACCACGGCGCCTGTCGCGGATAGCCAAAGGTCGTCCGACCCGCTGTTCAGAACGAGCGCTCGCGCGGATAGCCAAAGGTATCGGCCTCCGCCAACACATGATCACCTGGAGGTTGCGCACTTGAGCACGGAGATCCCGCAGTCCACCTCACATCCCGGCATGGCCGAGCGCGCCATCGATGCCGCGACGGACGTATCCCGCACCATCGGTGAAGTCGCAGGTGGCCTGCATGCAGCTGTCGACCGCATGACCTCCGCTATCGACGAAGCTCGAAAGCCGGGCAAGCCCCTGGCGACCGTCGCCGCGATCACGCGCGAAGCACCGCTTGCCAGCCTGTTCGTGGCTTTCCTGTTCGGCGTCGCGGTCGCGCGTCGGCGCTAGAGATCGAGCGGACCCGTTCAGGCGGCACTAACGGCGGCGCACTCGACCGCGAGGAATTGCCGCTCGAATGCTTCCGCCGGCATCGGACGGCCGAAGAAATAGCCCTGGCCTTCCTCACATCCGATGCTCACCAGGAAATCGGCCGTAGCGCGGTTCTCGATGCCCTCGGCCACGACCGTCAGTCCGAGCTGTTTGCTGAGGCCGATGGTCGACCCGACGATCGCGGCATCATCGGAGTTCGCGAGCAGACCGAGCACGAACGACCGGTCGATCTTGAGTCCATCGAGCGGAAACTTCTTCAAATAGCTCAGGCTAGCATAGCCAGTGCCGAAATCGTCGAACAGGACGCGGACGCCGAGCTGCTGGATGCGTTTGAACATGTCGAGCACGCGGGCTTCGTCGTGAAGCAGGATGTCTTCGGTGACCTCGAGTTCGAGCAGCGACGGCGTGAGCCCCGTCGCTTCGAGCATCCCCGCAACCGAATGTGCGAGATCGCCGGAGTGGAGCTGCGAGGGCGACAAATTGATCGCGACGCGCACTCTGTCGCCGGACAATTCCCAGGCGCGTGCTTGCCGGCAGGCGGTCTCCATCACCCAGTTTCCGATCCGCTCGGACAGGGCTGAGCTGTTGACCACCGGCATGAACTCTCCCGGCGAAACGTAGCCGCGCACGGGATGCCGCCAGCGGATGAGAGCTTCGGCCCCGACCAGGCTCGCGTCGATCAGGCGAACCTGGGGCTGGTAGAACAGTTCGAACTCGCCGCGATCCGCGGCGAGCGCCAATTCACCCTCTAGCGTCAGCCGGTTCTCCAGCTCCTCGCGGATCGCGCTCTCGAAGACCACATAACCGCCGCGCCGCGTCAGCTTTGCCTTGGTCAGCGCAAGATGACCGTTGCTCAGGAGATCGTCGGCGTTGTGCCCCCCTTCTGGATGGACGGCGACGCCGATGCTGATCCTGACGCGATGCTGCCGCGTGCCGGTCGCAAGCGGCGCTTCGAACGCGCGCGCAATGCGCTCGGCGAAGTCCGCGATCGGCTCGTCGCCATCGGCGCCTTTGCGCGCAATGGCGAATTCGTCTCCGCTGAGCCGGGCAACGATAGCGCCGTCGCCCGCCTGGTCCTTCAAGCGGCCAGCGACCGCCTGCAGCACGAGATCTCCGGCGGCATGACCGAGCATGTCGTTGATGCTCTGGAAACCGTCGAGCCCAATGACGAGTAGCGCGACCTCGCAAGGGAGCTGCCCCGCATCCGCGATCATGCCGACCAATCCTGCATGCAGCGTGTTGCGGTTGGCAAGACCGGTCAGCGCGTCGTACTCGGCGAGATATCTGACGCGTTCGGCCTCGCGCTTGCGGACCGAGATATCGCGCAGGATCGCTCCGTACTGGAAGCCGTCCGTTCCCTGCCAACCCGAGAAGCTCGCCTCGACCGAGAAAGTTTCACCGTTCTTGCGCCGCCCTTCGAATTCAACGACGACCGCTCCGCCCGGGACCAGGAGTGCCTGGCGCGCGGCGTCGCGCATCGACGGCCTGGCGTCACCGTCCACCGACACGGCGCACAGCGTTTCGAACGGGCGGCCGATGATCTCGGCGGGCATATAGCCGAAGATCGCACTGGCGCCGGGATTCCACACGGTGATCAGCTGACCTTCGTCGGTGCAGACGAGGCCATCGCCGAGCGACATCGCGATACGATGAAAGCGGCTTTCGGCGATGCGCCCCAACAGACCGCGGAAGTCGATTTCGTCGAGTGCGATCGCCGTCAGATAAGCTACAATCGCGATGTGGAACAGCGATGTGTCGATGATGAAGGGCCATCTTGCCTGCACGAGGACCGCAACCAGTTCGAAGATCGCTCCGGCTGAGATCAGGAGTGCGACGCGAATTCCCGGTCCGAAGCGGCGCCACGAAAACACCATCAGCAGGCAGATCACGGCGAGACCCAGGATCATGCCGGTATCGGAAGTCCAGCGCAGCATCCGGCTCTGGAGGATCGATTCCGCTGCCAGCGCCTGGAGGATGGGTCCGGAGATGATGCGGCCATTTGGAACGCTGAAGCGGTCGCCAAGCTCGAGCGCCGTCGCACCAATGATGACCTTCTTGTCTCTCAGCTTGTCGAGAGTAGCCGGTTTGCCGCGGAGCACGTCGACATACGAGACACTCGGAACGGAGCCCGCCCGAATGCTGAAATCGATCAGGAAAGGAGGCCGCCGATTGGCGTCCTGTCCGGCCAGCACGACGGCCATCGACGGCATCAAGGCGTCGCCGAGCTTCTCGCCGAATGGATAGCGGCGAACGAGCCCGTCGGATTCGATCGCGACATTGACCAGCGCCGGCCACGACTGGTTGCTGAACGGCTTCAGGGGGCGATTGATGTGAGCTGCGCCGCCATTCGGCGTCGGCTGCTTGAAGGACGGCAGGATCGTCGAGCCGCCGACCTCACGCAGTGCGTTGACAAAGGCCTCGTCGGACGCCGGATCGGATGGCGAGCTGAAATCGACGTCGAACGCAACGTCCTGCGCCCCCGCGGCCTCTAATCTGTGCAACAGTTCCGCGTGCAGCCGGCGCGGCCAGGGCCATACCCCGATCTGCTCGATCGAGGGCGCGTCGATGGCCACCACGACGACATTGCCGCTCGCGGCACGCGATTGCCAGGCGAACCGCAGGTCGGTCAGCGCGTTGCGAACCGCGCCATGCCACCCCGTGGACAGCACGATCGCAAGCGCGATCACGACTAGAATATGCGGACGATAGCGCTTCACTCCGATCCTCCCGCGCACCGGCTTCTGCTGGTACGCCCCCTCATCCCCTAAGAAATCGCCTCAGTGCTTGTTGTGGCCAAAGGCATTGCCGTGGCCATTGCTGCCGTTGCCGCCGCCATTGCCGTTGTTGCCCCTGCCGTTACCGGTGGCGCCGGCGTTGCCATTACCATTGCCGTTGCCGGAATTCCCATTGCCGGAATTGCCGTTACCGGAGTTGCCGTTGCCGGAGTTGCCGTTGCCGGAGTTGCCGTTGCCGCCAGCGTTTCCGTTGGCGGCCGCTGCGGCGATCGCGGCGCCTGGATTTGACGAACTGCTGCTGCCAGCCGTTACGGCACCACTTGTCGTCACCGCAGTCTGGACGGTGCTGTTGGATGCCGTCGTGCTCGCTTTCGAGTCACTCCAGACTGTCTCGGTGCTGGCATGCGCGTTGCGCACCTGCCCGGGAGCAACGCCCCCGTGAGCGAGCCCGCGCGTGACCTTGTGGACGTTCAGCTTGACCTCGCCGAGCGAGCTCGAGATGCGCACGACGCCGGGCTTTGCAGCACCGCCCTTGGGCGCGTGAGCTCCGGCCGCCTGATGCGATTGCTTGGGCGTGGCGGCCGCCTTGGTGCCCTTGTCAATCGGACCGAGCGCATGGATCGCATGGCCGTTCGCTGCGTTCCGCGGGGCCGACAGGCCCGATTTCGGCACGGGGACGCGCTCGATGCTCGAGGCGCGCGGCTTGCCGTGCTCGATCGGATTGAACGTTCCGGAGCCGCTCAGAGAGAGGCCTGGCTTGCCATGCTCGAAGACGGTGGCGGCCTGCCCCGGCAGGACCTGGGCGATCTGCCCGGTCTTGAAGTCGGAGACCTCGACCTGGCCGCGGAGCACGCCGACCTTGGTGCTGCCCGCATTCACGGCGACGCTGAACTGGGTGCCCTTGACCACGGCGGCGAGATAGGGCGTCTCGACCTCGAAATGCTTGACGTTGCGCTTCTCGACCTCGAGCAGGATCGAGCCTGCCTGCTGGATGATGGTGGTCGAGAGACCGTCCTTTTTCTCGGTCGGCAAGCCGACCACTGAGTTGGGAGAGATCAGGATCGTTTCCTCGCCGCGGACGAGCAGCACGCGTCCGTTACGTCCGGTGCGAATGGTGTCGCCGGGCTTGAGTGCCTCCTGCTGGTTCAACGAAACCTGCTGCGCGCCGCTGGTGGCGACCCAGACCTCGCCGGTGGCCTTGCCGACCGACCAGACGCCGTCGTCCGCGGCGGATGCGGCGGAAGCCGTTCCCAGGATCAGCGCAGCCACGAAGGCGCACTGCATTCCAATCTTGTTCAGCATGACGATCCTCAGTCCGGGTTACAGCCGGTCCTGAGGGGTATCCGAAATCACTCAACATAGGATTAGCGGGTAGCGGCCAGCGGAGTGGTCGCGTTAACGGTTCATTGACCATAAAAAACTATGAAAAATCATGGGGCTAACGAACTCTTACCGCATGAGGGGCACATCTCCGTCAAACTACGGGGGCAGCCGCGTCGCGCGCGTTGAGAAGCGGCATCTCGTTACCACAATGGTGCTGTTGGCACCATTTTTCGCCGGAGTTCCTCAGGCTTTCGCACAACAGGCGAACCAGCCGGGCTTCGATCCGCGCCAACCCGAAAAATATTTTGAAAACCAAACCGAGCGGGAGTCGCTGAGCCGTCCTACGGTCAGGCTACCGACAGTCGACCAGCCCAACACCGGCGGCGATACCAAGCCTCAGTTCGTGCTGCGCGGCATCAACGTCAGCGGAGCCCGGGCCGTTTCCCCCGATCGCATCGCCGCGGTCTACCAGCCCTATGTCGGCAAGAAGGTTTCGCAGGCGGATCTCGCCGCAATCGCCGGCGCGATCAGCGATCTCTACCGCGCCGATGGTTTCCACTTGAGCCGTGCGATCGTGCCGCCGCAGGATATTGCCGACGGTCTGCTCCGGATCCGGGTGGTCGAAGGCGCCATCGTGCAGGCCGAGCTGAAGGGCGACGGCGCCGAGCAATTCGGCGTGAGACCGATGCTTGGGCCGGTTCTGGCGGAGCAACCGTCGCGCTTGGCAACGCTGGAACGCCAGCTCTTTCTCATCAACGGCAGACCTGGCGTCCGGATCACCGATACCGCACTCGAGGAGATCGGCGGTGCATCCGGCCGCTTCCGCCTCATCGTCTATTTGAAGACCTGGCACGTCTTCTCCTCATTCGGTCTGGACAATCTCGGCTCATCATCAGTCGGTCCGTGGCAGACCTACGCGACCGGCGCGTTCAACTCCTATCTCACGCCCGGCGACACGCTGGCCGTCAACCTGTCGACCATCGCCAACGACCCCCGCCAGCTCGGCTTCGCACGGCTGTCCTACGATGCACCCGTCGGCGTCGACGGCGTGCGTCTCGGCGGGTCCGTCCTGTACAGCGCGGTCAGGCCGGGCGATGCCCGCCGCCTCGACAGCGACATCACCACGACCGAGGCGTTCGAGCTGCGTGCCAGCATCGTCCCATTGCAGTCGCAATTATCCTCGCTGACCCTGACTACAGCGATGACCTTCAGCAACGTGTCCGAGCATGACCTTTACGGCCCCTGGTACAACGACCACATCAGGACCGCGAGCCTGACCGCCGATTACCGGCTCCAGGATCATTTGGGCGGCACCAATTTCGCGACATTGACCTACCGCCAGGGCCTCGACATCTTCGGTGCCTCGCATTTCAACGACGACCTGTTGTCGCGCGATGGCGCGTCATCGAACTTCTCGGTGCTGAACCTCTGGTTCACGCGCTACCAGACGCTCAATGACGTCTGGTCGCTCAAGCTCTCCGCTGCGAGCCAGACGGCGTCACGGCCGCTGTTCACCTCGCAGCAATTCTATCTTGGCGGCGCCGCCTTCGGCCGCGGCTATGGCGCAGCGGAGATCAGTGGGGACAACGGTCTTGCCGGCTCACTCGAACTGCGCTTCGACCAAAAGCTCAATTTCCGCTACTGGACCGGTTATCAGCTCTATGCCTTCGGCGACGCCGGCGCCGTCTGGAACGACGGCTACCGCCTAAGCGACGGCCTGTCGCTGACCTCGGCCGGAGCTGGCGTGCGATTCTTGCTGCCGGACGATTTCCAGGCCGATCTCGGCGTGGCCGTCCCCCTGAGCTACCGGGCGCCCGACAACGAGCGCCGCAGCCCGCGCTTCCTGTTTACCCTGTCCAGCGCACTGCGGCTCTGCTCCGAACGCGGCAAGGGCGGTTGTCTGTAACCCCCTTGTGCTTCGCGCTGCGGCCCCCGACATGCGGCCCTTTTTGGGGCGTGGCTCACAGACTTGCCTAAATTTAATCCCGTAACCTGCTCACGATCGCTCGATCCGGGATTTCCCAATGGCCATGTTCAGTCAAAAGTGATTTGAGACGGAACCATGAAAAGGGTGTTTGCAGTTCTGGCGTTTCTCTGCGTCCTCGGCGTCGGCCAGTATCTCGTCGTCAGCCGGTTCGCGATCCGCCATGAGGTTTTGACCCTGTTCGACGCCGCGCGCCAGCGGCCGATTGCGGTCGAAATCGCTGTACGGCGCGATTACGAGACCAAGGCCAATCTCGGCCTGTGGAAGCTCCCGCTCGCAATCATCAGCAACGGCAATACCGTCAAGGCCACCGAATATTCCTTCCTCGCCAACGTGCTCGCCGCACGCGGTTATCTCGTCGCAAGCATCCAGCAGGATCTGCCGAGCGATCCGCCGCTGATGACCAAGGCCGGCCAGCAATATGTCGGCCGGCGCGAGGTCTATATCCGCTGCGAGGCCAACATCCTCTTCACCTTGGGCGAGTTGAAGCGGCGGCAAGAGAACGCCGACTACGACCACATCACGCTCGTCGGGCATTCCAACGGTGGCGACGTTTCGATGTATGTCGCCCATCAGCACCCGGAGCTGGTGTCGAAAGTGATCACGCTCGACAATCTGCGGGTGCCTTTCGTGCTTAGCGACAACATGAAGATCCTGTCGTTCCGCTCGAAGGATCCGCATTTCGTAACAGATCCCGGCGTGCTGCCGACGCCGGAAGAGGCCAAAGCGCGCGGCATCGACATTATCCACACTGGCGCACAGCATACCGAGATGAGCGATCGCGGTCCCGATGCCGTCAAGGAGAAGATCCAGGCAACACTCGACCGCTTCCTGCGCGACAGCGCCAGCAGCGCGCTCGCCCCGGCCGATACTCGAAGCCCGATGATCATGAACCCCGGCGACTATTAGTCCGGCCCCTTTGCGGCAGATCAAGGCTGCCGCGAGCCGGCCACGATACAAAGGGCCTCGCCATCTCGGAGAGGCACGTGTCGCACTCCATCGAAAGCCTTGATACGAAAAGACTCGATACGACAAGCTTTGTCCTGTCCGCGGCAAGGACGCCGAGATTCGCCCGGCATCTCTATCGTTCGGCCCGCAAGCTGCTGCGGTCGATCATCGCCCGCATCGACCTCTCGCAGTTTCCGGGTTCGTGTTGCGGATGAGGACGGCGTCGCGAGCCAACAACACACAGGGTTTCCCTATGCACCGGCATTTAAGACGAATTTGCCTGCTGGTTGCAGTGGCCTCGAGCATGGGCACGTCGTCCGCTCTCGCCGCCGATGCAGATCACGGCGCCGACCTTGCGAGGCGCTGGTGCGCCAGCTGCCATGTCGTGGCGAACGGCCAGACCCAGGCGAGCGCCGACGTCCCCTCTTTCGCGTCGGTTGCGCGCAGGCCCGACTTCAGTTCGGAAAGGCTCGCCTTTTTCTTGCTAGATCCGCACCCGAAGATGCCGAATTTCCCCTTGAGCCGGATTGAAGCCGGCGACATCGCGGCCTACATCGCATCGCTGCGTTAGCAGAGCGGCCGATCGGTCGAGACACTTGCGACAAATGCAAATCCCTGCCGGAGAACCGACAGGGATCGGCAGAAGGATGATGGGCTGTGATTGAGGTCCATTCGCCGGCCCATCATGGACCGGTACCCGCATCGACGTGCGGATATCCACGCGGCGCAGGTCCAATCTGTGGACGCGCCGTAAACACACCGACAGTCAGGACTTGCCCTTCCCCGGCTGCATGAGGCTGCCGGTCATCTGCCGCATGTGGTCCCCGGCACTGGTGAACTGGCTGCGAAGGAAATCCGATTGGATTCGCATCGCCTCCTGAAGGTCGGTGGCATGGACGAGCTTGCGAGCATGCTCGAACGCCGACTTCATGTTCTGCTCGGTGAAAGCGAGCGCCTGCTTCGACACGTCCGCCCCCGCGCCCGGAACGGTGGTCATCGATTTGGTGGCGGCTTCGAAAAACATTCCGAATGCCTTTTCCGCCTGGTCAATCGTCTTCTCGGCCAGGTCGCGCAGTTCGGCCGGAACTTCGAGCTTCGGTTCGATCATGGTCGCACTCCTCCCGTTTTCTGAACTGAATACCACACTTGCCGGATCGCCTGCCAGCGTCCAGCCGGGGGAAGACATGCCCGGCGGCCGGCTCTGGCAGGCAAACGAGGGGCAAGGCGTAAGGCCGGCGCGCAGGCCGGCTCAGGACAGGGGGTGTTCGGGAAGGGTTTCTTCGGTGGCTAGGTCTTCGACGAGCTTGATGACCTCGAAACGCTGCCGGGGCGCGAGCTTCAGAAACGCACGCAGCAGGCGCAGGCTTTCGACGGTGCCGCTTGCAGGCGCGCCGAGCTTGAGGTGCAGCTCAGCCGCGAAATTGAGGTTCTTCATCTCGCACCTATGACAAGCATCGAACTTCGTGATCCAACATCGAGGTCCCGACTAAGAACCGAACGCCACAACGGGATGCCATAATCGGATGTTATGGCGATGGCGCACTTTCGGCCGGGGGAGCCCGGTGGGTTCGCACGCCGAGCTACGTGTGCAAGCGGGCACACCTGAACAGGTTGCAATTATGTCAAGAAACAACTCATCCGGCAAGCCTAACGGTTGGCGCAGCGATGCTTCGTCTGCATCGCGCCACGGCAATTCCGGATAACAGGAATATAGGCCGCCGTCACCCACCTGCGTCAAGAAGCGTCATCGATCAGGCATACAGTCTCGATCGCCGTCAATCGACGCTGCGATTCGTCTTCCTTCGGATGTGAATGGACATTGGTGAACGCGAAATTGCGCTTCATCAGCGTATACACGTAATTGTTGAGTCCGGGATCGGCGGTTGTATCGTCGACGAAATAAACGTTGATCTCGCGCGACGGATCGGCAGCCACAGCGCGGCCGTATTTGTTTCTGGCCGTGAACCGTTTTCGAGGAGCAAACGACAAAGCGGTGGCGAAACAGTCACGCAGATTATGGGCGCTATAGCCGATGCATTGATCGATTCGGGCGCCCCAGCACCAAAGGACGACGGCATGCTTTCCCGCTGCGATCTCATCAAGGGCGCCGCAGTCGCGCTTCTCACCTTCTCGATACAAGGCGCACGGGCGCAGGAGACCAGGATGAACCTGTTCAAGATCGTCACCATCAAGGACGAAATCGTCGTCGGATTGTCGACAGAGGAGCTTCAGGCGCTCGGCGGCAACGATGCCAGCGCCGTTGCACATGCTCTGGCACAGAAGGGCGATCTCACCGTCTGGCAATACAACGTGCATCGCGGTCCGAATGGCGAATTACAGCAGGCGCCGACCGCCAGAATAGGGCTTTTGGCCAACGCCTCGCTGCGCGTGGAGCCCTATACCACGACCTATCAGATCCTGCCGCATCCCTAAGCAGCAGACCGGCGGGGGGGCCCCCCCCCGGGGGGGGGCGCCCGGGGGATATGACGATGCCCGCGCCCCCGGGGGCCCCGTTAGGGGCCAAAACAAAAAAAAAAGCCCCC